>CAJWUK010000046.1 GCA_913047365.1 uncultured Alphaproteobacteria bacterium
CATGCGCCCTGGCCACCCATACCCTGGAATTGAAGGGAAACATATCTGAGGGCTTGTAAGAGCGATCGGTGATAGGCATAAAATAACCCGAGTAGGAGATACGGTAATGACTCAGCAAAACAATCAGACGCTTGGTACAATCGGCGTTAAGACTCAGGTCGCCGCACCAGCACTGCTGGCGCTTCTTCTGGGTGCGTTCCTGATTATCGGAACCGGCTTCGCGCATTCCGACGCAATTCATAGCGCTGCGCACGATAGCCGTCACTCCTTCGCCTTTCCCTGCCACTAAGCCTGCGGGCCGAAATGTTCCGGCGGATTTTCGCAACCGCTCTGATCGCCGGCCTACTTAGCGGATTCGGTATTTCCGTCGTACAAGAATTCACGACCACGCCCATAATCATCCATGCCGAGAAGTTTGAAGGCGGAAAAGTAGGCGATCCCCAAAAACAAAGCCTGCCCCATCGCGGGCTGAAACTGATCTCACCGGCGCTCGCCCATGGCGACAACTCGAAAAAGACGCACTCGGACGAGGGCGCCTGGGCGCCCGATGACGGCATCGAACGAACCCTGTTCACAACCATCGCCAATGTCCTGACCGGTACCGGGTTTGCCCTGATCATGGTTGCCTGTTTTGCAATTGCCGGAAGTCCGATAAACGGGCGCACTGGTGTCCTATGGGGTCTGGCCGGATTTGGCATTATCAGCCTCGCGCCTGCTCTGGGTCTGCCGCCGGAAGTACCTGGCGCAATGGCAGCTGAACTGTCAGGACGCCAGACTTGGTGGTTTTTTTGCGTCGCGGCAACAGCGGCGGGTCTATGGTGCATGATTTTCCGGAAAGGCGTCCCATGGGCGTTGGCGGGGATCATTCTAGTTGCCCTGCCCCACCTGATCGGCGCGCCCCAACCGGAACGGGTTGGCGGACCAGTGCCGCCAGAAATTGCTGCTCATTTCGTTGCAGCATCACTGTTTACAGCGGCGGTGTTCTGGTGCTTGACCGGCTGGCTTGCGGGCACGTTCTGGGCGCGTTTCGCGCCGGAAGAATAGTTACTATTGAGTCTCCCGGCTAACGGCCGCTTCTTCGAACGTAGCCATGCCGTTATGGGTCACCAGCGCGCTGCGGAGAATGGATAGCGCGACCGCGGCACCCGACGCCTCGCCGAGCCGCATCCCAAGGTCGAGCAGTGGGGTTTTCCCTAAGCATTCGAGCAATCGCCGGTGACCCGGTTCTTCGGAGACGTGACCGGCAACGCAGTGATCAAGCGCACCGGGATGCGCGTGTTCCAGAACGGCCGCTGCAGCCGTAGCCACAAACCCGTCTAGGATAACAGGTATCCGTTTTTGACGTGCTGCCAAAATGGCGCCGACTATCGCCGCCAGTTCTCGTCCACCGACACGGCGCAACGCTTCGAAGGAATTTCCTAAGTCTTCGCCGTGACACGCTATCGCGGTAGCGATGACACGCGCCTTCGCGGCGACGCCGGCGGGATCGAGCCCAGTACCTGGCCCTGTCCAGTCCAATGGCTCGCCGCCATACAACGCACAAGACAATGCCGCGGCGGCCGTTGTATTGCCGATCCCCATTTCACCCACAATCAGCACATCGGCCTCGAGCCGAACTGCGTCGAAACCTCTGGTAAACGCTGCAGCGCAGATTTCTTCGCTCATAGCCGGTTCCACGGTGAAATCTGCTGTCGGGGTTTCGAGTTCTAGATCGATCACCGTCAGATCTGCATTTTGCTGATTGGCAAGTTGGTTGATCGCTGCGCCTCCAGCCGCGAAATTAGCGACCATCTGAACGGTAACTTCCGAAGGAAAGGCGGACACGCCGCGTGTGGTGACACCGTGATTTCCGGCAAAGACCAAGATTTGGACAACGTCTGCGGCAGGCGGGTTATGCCCCTGCCAGCCCGCACACCAGACGGCCAACTCTTCCAGACGCCCCAGCGAACCATGGGGTTTTGTAAGATTTTCCTGACGCCGCTGCGCTGTGTGAGCCGCGTCTTCGTCAAAACCGGGGGGATTTTGGAATTGCTTTGTAATGTCACGATAGTTCAAAATCGGCTCCTCTATGAACGCGCAGCAATAGCACTTCAAAAAACGAATGACATCTTCAGACGATAAAAAAGAAACGATCAGCCCGCTTAAAGACGTGTACGCCAGTGTCCTGTTTTTGACGCGGGTACCGGCGCCATCCTGGCCGAATGCGGCAAATAGACCGCTGGCCAACAGCATGTGGGCGTTTCCGGTTGCAGGCGCGGCCGCCGCTGTGATTGCCGGCGCCGCCTATGCTATTGCCGACGCTCTGGGTCTGCCGCTTATTGTTGCCGGCCTTCTGGCAGTCGCCGCGCTAATATTCGTCACCGGCGCGCTACACGAAGACGGACTTGCGGATACCGCCGACGGCATCGGGGGCGGACACGATGAAGAAGCGCGCCTGGAAATAATGTCAGACAGCCGCATCGGCGCCTATGGCGCGATTGCGCTGGTCGTTTCCGTTGCCGGGCGCGCCGCGCTGCTGGCGTCTATCGCACAACCCCTGTTCGTGCTGGGTGCATTGGTTGCTGCTGCAGCCGTCAGCCGGGCGGCGCTGCCGATGATGATGGCACTGGATACCCCGGCAAAGTCATCCGGGCTTGGCGCGGATGCAGGTAAACCGGATGGCCCGATCTGGGGATTGGCGGTCCTTCTGGGTGCTGTCGCGGCGGCGATGGCGGCGCCTTCGGGCTGGTTTATCTGCGTGATAGCGGCGTTACTGGCAGCCCTTGTGACAGGCTGGTTCTGCCGGGCTAGGGTAGGCGGCTATACGGGCGATACGCTTGGCGCAACCCAACAGGTGGCGGAGTTTGCAGCCTTGGCGGCCATCGCCGCCGCTATGTCGCGAGTCGATTGACGAAGCCGACCCGCCACCGGTCGGGTCCGAAACAATCGCACCGGGTGACGGACAGAGTTTCCACCGAATAGGTCAGGGCTTCCAGCGGAGCATCGCCCATGGCGGTCGCCAGAAATCCACGGATACTGCCGGAATGAATGACGGCGACAATCGGCCGTTCGCCGATCTTTTCGGTCCAATCCAGCGCCGCGCCTCGGACCCGGGCGGCGACTTCGCTGAAGGTTTCGCCGCCGGGTGGACGAATATCGGCGGGCCAGGTTTTTTCCTCTTCCCGAATTTCGGCCCAGACATCGGCGCTGGGACGTCCTTCCCATTCGCCAAAATGCTGTTCAGCGAAATGCGGTTCCTCGTGGATTTCCGCCGCCAAAATGCCGCGGGAGTCGAGGATTCCCTGCAAGGTCTTCCGGGTTCGGGACAGGTTCGAGACCATCCACGCCGGGTCGGCGGGCAGCAAATCTGATAAAGCGTCGAAAACAGGGGCGGACGGCGTCTCGATATCCAGATCGAGCGAGCCGTACACGGCCTTTTCCGGATTAATAGTGGGTGCATGGCGCACGAGCCACCACTGGACGGGTTGTTCGGTCATGATGGCAGCGCCGCCGCAAGGCGGTCCCAGTGTTGTTCCGGTCCGGGAAGGCCGAACCGCAGCCACCGGTCGTTTTCCGGAAACCGGCGCGCGTAGATGCCGTAATCCCCAAGGTGGTCGAAAATCTCGGCTGCGATGTCTGATTGAGCCAGCCGGAACAGATCGGTGCCGCCGACAATCCCCATACCGGCACCGACAATCATATCATCCAGGCGCTGTCCCGCCGCCACCAGACGTTTTCGTGTGTCTGTCTGCCAGTCAGAATCGGACAGAGCCGCCGCCCCGACCCTTGCCGCCAGGGTCGATACCGGCCAGGGGCCGAGGGCCTCTGATAGTTTTTGCGCTGTATCGGCATCCGCGATCGCGAAGCCGAGCCGCAATCCGGGTAGACCGTAAAACTTGCCGAAGGACCGAAGCGCGATCGTGCCCAGGTCGAGGTCCGCCGCAACGCTGGGCCGGGGATCGAGATCGGCGAATGCCTCGTCGATTACCAGCCATCCCTCTTTCCGATGCAATTCCGCGGCCAAATTCCTCAGATCGGTTTCCGCACAGACCGCACCATCAGGATTATTGGGCCGGGTCAGAACCACGACACTCTGATCTTCGGCCTCCGGCAGGGATAAAACTTCCGCGATTTTATGCCCAGCCAGACGCCAGGCAGGGGCGTGTTCTCCATAGGTCGGCGCCAGCACGGAGACTTTTTCCGGCGAGCGAAGACGGGGCAGCCATTGGATCAGTGCCTGGGTTCCGGGCGCTACAACAATTCGAGCGGGATCATTTATTCCGTAGGCCGATGCCGCGGCAGCGCGCAGCCTGTCCAGGTCTCCCCGTTCCGGCAAACGGTGCAGATCGGCAAGACGGTCGCCTTCCACTGGCCAGGGCCAGGGATTGATGCCGGTGCTTAGATCGACCCAGCCATTCGCGGGCTCGCCGAACCGGGCCGAGGCATCGGCCAGGTCGCCACCGTGAAACTCGGTCATGTGCCGGAAGCGCCTTTCAGAACACTGGGCAGTCCTGCGGTGACGAAGATCACCTGTTCGGCCGAAGCGGCAACGGACTGGTTCATGGCGCCATGCAGGTTCCGGAAATGCCGGGCGGCATCATTCGACGGGACCACGCCGAGTCCCAATTCGTTGGAGACAAAAACGACAGACGCGGAAAGCAGGGGCAGCACCTGGATCAAATTTTCGATTTCCACGGCGATATCGCGGCCTTCGGTTACCAGATTGCTCAGCCAGAGCGTCAGACAATCGACCAGAATCACCGCATCGGCAGAATTGTTGTCCTTGAGGGCGTTCACCAGGGAAAGCGGTTCTTCCAACGTCCGCCAGTGATCGCCGCGCCGTTCACGATGGGTGGCGATCTTCCGCTGCATCTCATCGTCCAGCGCCTGGGCGGTGGCGATGTAAAGAGGCCTCCCGCCGCTCTCGCGCACCAGGTTTTCGGCATAGAGACTCTTTCCGGAAGCAGCGCCCCCCAGCACCAGCGTCGACGTCGGCAACGGCATCGGTGGTCAGGCCCCGACAATCTGCCGGCGGGACCGGTACCAGTTCCAGGCAGTCGTCACGATATTGTCCAGCGACGAATGCTCCGGGCTCCACCCCAAAACGTCCCGGGCGTGAGAAATATCGGCCACCAGCCGGGCGGGATCGCCCGCGCGCCGGTCCGCATCCTGAACCGGCAAGTCCGCACCGACGGCCCGGCCAACGGCGTCGACGACGTCACGTACCGAATATCCCTCGCCGGCCCCGAGGTTAAACACATTCGATTTCGCCCCCTCCAGCAATTGCCCAACAGCGCGCACATGGGCATCCGCCAGGTCGGTGACGTGGATGTAATCGCGGATGCAGGTGCCATCGGTCGTCGGATAATCGGTGCCGAAAATCGATAGCCGATCCCGATCCTTCGCGGCAGCGGCGAGTGCTAATGGGATCAGGTGAGTTTCGGGGTCATGATCTTCACCGATTTCACCTTCGGCATCGCAACCCGCCGCATTGAAATAGCGCAAGATCGTGTGCCGCATGCCGGTGGCCACTTCGTAATCGGACAGCATGATCTCGATGGCGCGCTTGGTGTTGCCGTAGGGATTGATTGGCGCGATCGGCAACGTTTCGGACAGGTAATCGGCATCCGACATGCCATAGACCGTGCAGCTGCTGGAAAAGACAATCGGCGGTGCACCGCACGCAACCAGCTCGTCCAGCAGGTTAATCGCTCCGGTCACGTTGTTGCGCCAGTACTTTCCAGGATTGGTTACGGATTCCCCGACATAGGCAAAACTGGCGAAATGGATAACACCTTCGGGCCGGTATTCCTGCACCACCGCCGCGATTCGGTCGCGGTCCAGCAGATCGCCAACTTCCAGCGGCCCCCAATTGACCGCCCAGTCATGGCCGGCAATCAGGCTGTCGAATACAACGGGTTCATAGCCCGCGGCGGCCAGCGCCTTGCAGGCGTGGCTGCCGACATACCCGGCCCCGCCGGTGACCAAAATCTTTGTCATCCGGCAAACATAGGAAACCCCTGACCAAACGCAAGCCGCCCGGCCTGTCTGGTCTTGTGCCGGGCCGATGCGCCATAATCTAGCGTAACCAGGGAGAACAAGAATGCCTCACGCGACGGCCACCGATGGAACCAGACTTTACTACGAAGAAGCGGGCGACGGACCACCGGTCCTGTTCATCCACGAGTTCGCCGGCGACTGGCGGGCATGGGCGCCCCAGATATCCCATTTCAGCCGGCGCCGGCGCTGCATCGTCTATTCCGCGCGGGGATATCCCGAATCGGATACGCCGGAAGACGTGGAAAGCTATTCCCAGGATATCGCCCGGTCCGATGCGCTGGCTGTTCTTGATCAACTGGGCATCGAAAAAGCCCATATTGTCGGGCTATCCATGGGCGGTTTCGCGACGCTGCATTTCGGCATGGCGTATCCCGACCGCGCCCTGTCGCTGACTATTTGCGGCTGCGGATACGGCGCGGAACCGGACACTCGCGAAGAATTTCAGGCGCTATCGATGGCGGTTGCAGACAATTTCGAGAACCGCGGATCGGCGGACTACGCGGAGGAATACGTGACCGTACCTGGACGGCTGACCTTCAAACAGAAAGACCCGCACGGTTGGGCAGCGTTCGTTTCACGCCTGCAGGAACATTCTGATATCGGTTCCGCCCTGACCCAACGCGGCGTTCAGGCGTCCCGTCCGGGCCTCTGGGATCTGGAAGACAGGATCTCCGCGATCCCGGTGCCGACGATGATCGTCACCGGCGATGACGATCATCGGTGCCTGACGCCGGGCCTGTTTATGAAAAGCCTGATCAAGGGGTCGCGGCTGTTCGTAATGCCGAACACCGGGCACGTCCTGAACTTAGAAGAACCGGAACTGTTCAACACCGTCCTTCAGGAATTCCTCGACGACGTGGAGGCGGGCAAGGGGTAGACCCCCTACTCCGCCGTGGGCAGTGTGTAGTCCTCGAACCGATCCCTCAGATCCATTTTGAGAAGCTTTCCGGTAGCCGTATGCGGCAGCTCGTCGACGAAGGCGACATCGTCAGGGATCCACCATTTCGCGACCTTGCCGTCGTAATAGGAGATGAGGTCTTCCGCGGTGAGTTCGCTACCCTCGTTTCGCACGACAACCAGTAGGGGGCGTTCATCCCATTTGGGGTGGCCAATGCCGATGACCGCGGCCTCGAACACACCCGGGTGCCCGACGGCGATGTTTTCCAGTTCGATGGAACTGATCCATTCTCCACCTGATTTGATCACGTCCTTGGACCGGTCGGTGATGTGCATATAGCCGCCAGCATCGATTGTGGCTACGTCGCCGGTGGCAAACCAGCCATCGTCGTCGTGGCTGTCGCCTTCGCCCTTGTAGTATTGGCTGCATACCCAGAATCCGCGCACTTTCAGCTCGCCGAACGCTTCGCCGTCTTCAGGAAGGGTTTCGTTGTCGTCGTTCACGATTTTCATGTCCACGCCGTAACAGGGCCGCCCCTGTTTTACCTGGCGGTCGTAGCGGGCCTCTTCGGTTTCGTCTTCCATCCCATGCTTCGGCCAGTTCACGGTGCCCAACGGCGACATCTCGGTCATGCCCCAGGCGTGCAGAACGTGCACCCCGTGGTTTTCCTCCATCGCAACGCTCATTGCCCGCGGTGTGGCTGACCCGCCAATCACGCAGTATTTAAAGCTGTCGACGGACTTTCCGCTCTTTTCCAGATAATCGAGAAGCCCCAGCCAAACGGTTGGCACACCGGCAGACAGGGTAACCCGCTCACCGTCAATCAGCTCGTGCAGGCTTTCGCCATCCATTTCCATACCGGGCATCACTAGCTTGGCCCCTGCCATCGTCACCGAATAGGGAACGCCCCATGCGTTGACGTGGAACATCGGAACCACGGGCATGAACGAATCCCTGGCTGAGATGTTCAGCATGTCCGGCGCCAGCGACGCCATTGCGTGTAAAACGGTCGAGCGGTGAGAATAGAGAACCCCCTTGGGGTTTCCTGTCGTGCCGGAACTGTAGCACATGGAGGATGCGGTATTTTCGTCGAACACGGGCCAGGTATAATCGTCGTCCTGCGCAGCCAGCAACGTTTCGTAGCAATGAACGTTGGGCAGTGACGTTTCCGGCATATTCGCCTCGTCCGTCATCACGACGAAGGCCTTCACCGTACCCAGTTCGCTCACCATGCCTTCCAGCAGCTCGACGAAGGTCAGATCGGTGAAAACGACGGAATCTTCGGCATGGTTCACGATGTAGGAAATCTGCCCGGGAAACAGCCGCGGGTTGATCATGTGACACACCGCGCCCATTCCGGACACGCCGTAATACAGCTCGTAATGCCGGTATCCGTTCCAGGCCAGGGTCGCGACCCGGTCACCTTCGGAGACACCCAGTGCCTGCAGAGCCTTAGCCAGTTGTTTCGATCGCGATTGCGCATCGGCATAGGTGTAGCGGTGGATTGGTCCCTCTACGGTTCGCGAAACGATCTCCGACTCGCCATGGTACTTCGCCGCGAATTCCAACACCGACGAAATCAACAACGGCTGGTCCATCATAAGACCGAACATCTGGGCTCCTCCCTTTGATTGTCCGCAGTTTTGCGGTTAAACCGAACCTATCTCCGGCGAAGCAGCCTGACAATCGGACGGGACCCTCGAAATGGCCTATGAAACCCTTTCCTTTCACGTCTCTGACGGCGTAGCACGGCTGGCACTGAACCGGCCGAACGCCGCGAACGCCTTCAACACCCGGATTTGCCGCGATCTTTTCGATGCCGCGATAGCCTGCGACGAACGGGACGATATTCGGGCCGTCGTGCTGACCGGCGAAGGATCCATGTTTTCGGCGGGCGGCGATCTTAAGTTCTTCGCGGCCCAGAGTGACACACTGGGCGTAACACTGAAAGAAATTACAGGGCTACTGCATGCCGCCATCGGCCGCATGGCACATATGGATGCGCCGGTGGTTGGCGCTATCAACGGTATGGCGGCGGGTGCCGGATTCAGCCTCGCTGCCGCCTGCGATTACGCGATTGCAGCCAAATCCGCCCGCTTCACTCTTGCCTATACCGCCGCGGGACTGTCGCCCGATGGTTCCTCGACATGGTTCCTGCCGCGTCTGATAGGGTTGCGGCGGGCGCGGGAACTGATGTTGACCAACCGGATGCTGAGCGCGGACGAAGCCCTGGACATGAATATCATCGACCGCGTGGTTGCGGACGAAGCCCTGGAAGACGAAGCCATGGCCCTCGCGAAGCAGTTCGCGGAAGGTCCGACCCGAGCCTACGGCGCAACCAAACGTCTGTTGCAGGAAACCTGGACCAGCGGGCTGGAAGTTCAGATGGACCGGGAAACGCGATCGATTTCAGACCTGACCCGAACCGCCGATGCCCATGAAGGTATCTCTGCCTTCATCGTAAAACGAAAACCGGATTTCAAAGGCGAATAGGATGTCCTGGACCGAGAAAAAGACCGCCGTCATCAACGGCAAAAAAATGAC
Organism: uncultured Alphaproteobacteria bacterium; assembly: GCA_913047365.1. Classification (GTDB taxonomy): domain Bacteria; phylum Pseudomonadota; class Alphaproteobacteria; order MPNO01; family UBA830; genus CAJWUK01. The sequence goes on from CAJWUK010000046.1 coordinate 9,482, forward strand.
CTGGGTCGAGGCCGGCGCTGGCGATCCGATCCTGTTACTCCACGGTAACCCTACTTCTTCGTATCTGTGGCGCAACATCATTCCGCATCTGAAAACCATGGGCAGATGCATCGCCCCAGATCTGATCGGTATGGGAGATTCCGAAAAGCTAGAAGATTCCGGACCGGACCGCTATCGCTTTGTTGAACACCGGGCATATTTGGACGCCTTGTTCGATTATTTAGGCCTGACCGAACGGGTAACCCTGATCCTCCACGACTGGGGCTCGGCGCTGGGCTTCGACTGGGCCAATCGGCACCGAGATGCGGTATTCAGCATCGCCTACATGGAGGCCATTGTTCGCCCCATGTCCTGGGATGACTGGCCGGAACAGTCCCGCCCGATCTTCAGCGGCCTGCGGTCGGAGGCAGGCGACGAACTAATCCTGCAGAAAAACGCCTTTGTTGAACTGATATTGCCGGCATCTACCAAGCGCGATCTGATCGAAGATGAAATGGCTGAATACCGGCGTCCCTTCGCCGATCCTGGCGAGGACCGCCGGCCGACCCTGACCTGGCCGCGTCAGATCCCCATCGACGGCGAACCCGCAGATGTGGTGGAGATCGTCCAAAGCTACGCGGACTGGCTAAGCCAGGCGGGCATCCCGAAACTGTTTATCAACGCAAATCCCGGCGCAATCCTTGTCGGCGACCAACGGGAATTCTGCCGCCAGTGGCCGAACCAGACGGAGGTGACCGTCCCCGGTATACACTTCGTGCAGGAAGACTCGCCGGAAGAAATCGGAACCGCCATCGCGGGCTGGCTAAGGGGCCTGTCATGACCGCAGATTTTTCCCTTAGCGGACAGGTCGGCCTTGTCACCGGCGCGTCTTCCGGACTGGGCCGCGCCTTTGCCGGATATCTTGCTGATGCCGGTGCCAGGGTCGCGCTCGGCGCGCGCCGAGCCGACAAATGTGCGGAGGCAGCTAACCAAATCGGCAGCGCGGCGATTTCTGTCGAACTGGATGTATCCGACGGCAGTAGCATAAAGGCTGCTCTTGACCGGGTAGAAAAGGATTTGGGAACCGTCACCATCCTTATCAACAATGCCGGCATCGTCACCCATCGGCCGCTGGTGGAAACGCCGGAAGACGAATGGAAATCAGTGATCGAAACGAACCTGACCGGTAGCTGGCTGATGACCCAGGCTGTGGCGAAGCGGCTGATTGCGGCTGAAACCGGCGGGAGGGTCGTCAATATCTCGTCAATGCTAGGAGCTACGCCGACCGGCCAGGTGCACGCCTATTCGGCGTCGAAAGCCGCAATCAACCAGTTGACCCGAACCTCGGCCCTGGAGCTGGCGCGGCATGGTATCTCCGTCAACGCCATCGCCCCCGGCTATATCGAAACCGATCTGAACCGTGGTTTTTTGGGCGGCCCTGCGGGCAAGCGTATATCAAAACGGGTGCCTCAGCGTCGTTTCGGCCAAACGTCTGACCTGGAAGGGGTGCTTCTGTTGCTGACATCTGCCGCCGGCAGATATATGACGGGGGAAATCGTCACCATCGACGGCGGCCTTAACCTGAACGTTATGTAAGGAAGATTATGGATTTTTCGCTTTCTCCAGAGATTGAGGATTATCGCAGCCGCATCCGGGCCTTTGTCGAACAGCACATCATTCCGCTGGAAGCAGACCGGGCTAATTACGACGAACACGAGAACATCCATGTCGACGTGTTGGAAGGTATCCGGGAAAAGGCCAAATCCGCCGGATTGTGGGCCCTGCAGATGCCTAAGGAACGCGGCGGTCAGGGGCTGAACGTGACCGGCCTGACGCCCTGTTACGAGGAAATGAACCGGTCAATTTTCGGCCCCGTCTGTTTCAATTCCGCCGCCCCGGATGACGGTAACATGATCGTTCTGAACAAGATCAGCACCGAGGCGCAAAAGGAACGCTGGCTGCAACCAATCATCGACGGAAAGGTCCGGTCTTCCTTCGCAATGACCGAACCGGCACCGGGGTCGGGTTCCGACCCGTCAGCGATGCAGACAAGCGCCGAGAAAAAAGGCGATACCTGGGTTGTCCGCGGCCGCAAGTGGTTCATCACCGGTGCGGGCGAAGCGCAGCATTTCATTCTGATTGCGCGCACGTCGGACGACACCCGGAAGGGCCTGACGGCATTCCTGTTCGATGCTGATCAGCCCGGATGGGAAATCCTGCGGCGCATTCCGATTATGGGCCCGGAAGAACATGGCGGGCATTGCGAGATCGAATTCGACGGGCTCGAAATTCCGGACGAGAACCGCCTGATGGAAATCGGCGACGGGCTGAAGGTCACGCAGATTCGCCTCGGCACCGCGCGGCTGACCCATTGCATGCGCTGGACCGGCATGGCCAAGCGCGCGCTGGAAGAAACTTTCGATTATGTCCGCGAACGCGAAGCGTTCGGCGAGACACTGGCCGATCATGAAGGCGTGCAATGGCTGCTGGGTGAAGCGGCCATGCAGATCGAAATCGGACGTCTGCTGACCATGCGCGCGGCCGCCAAACTAGACGCAGGCGATTTCGCTCGCAAGGAAGTTTCCATGGCAAAGGTCGTTGTCTCCGAAACCCTGCATAAGGCGATCGACACGGCGATCCAGCTTCGCGGCGCGCGGGGGTATTCCAAAGACACCCCCCTGGAATGGATGTACCGATATGCCCGCCAGGCCCGATTGGTCGACGGATCGTCGGAAACCCATAAAATGGTGCTGTCGCGTTATCTGTTGAACGAAGGCTTGGATTTTTGGAGCTGGGATTAACTTGAAAATCGGCGAATTCATCCGGGATTCCGCGGGCGCGGAAAGCGTGCGGGTCGAAGACAAGAACCTGTTAAGCGGCGGCGCAATCCAGGAAAACCGCGCGCTGACGGTTTTTATCCAGGGAGGCGAATTTAACGGCGAACACGAGCTTGTCATGCGCGCGGAAGCGCCGGCAACGATCGCGGAAAGCCGGCCGCTGGCCCAGCAATTCGCCATCTTACAGGCGGTCAAGACGGCAGGCGTAAACGTCCCCAAACCGCTCTGGTATTGCGGTGACAACACCGTCGCCGGAAAGCCGTTCTACCTCATGCAACGCATCTATGGCGAAGCGCTGGGCGTTCGCGTCACGCGCATGGGGAAACAGCCCGGCATCGCGGCGGAACTGGCAGCGGAGCTCGCAAAAATTCACACCATTACCCCGCCGGCAGAAAGTTTATCTTTTCTTGAAGACGTCCGAAGCACACCGGCGATTGATGCCATCCACAAATATCAGGCCTATCTAGATGACCTGCCGGAACCGCACCCTCCGCTGGAATGGACGCTCCGCTGGCTGCAAATAAACGCGCCGGCGCGGGACGAGATTGTGCTTTGCCACCGTGATTTCCGGACCGGCAACTACATGGTGAACGACGGTAAGGTTTCCGGAATTCTGGACTGGGAATTCTCTGGCTGGGGCGATCCGCACGAGGATGTCGCCTGGTTCTGCGCCCGGTGCTGGCGGTTTTCTGCGCCCCAGATGGAGGCCGGCGGCATTGCCACCCGCGATGTATTCTACGATGCCTATGAACGCGCCTCTGGACGGACGCTTAACCGAAGCCTGATCCACTATTGGGAAACAATGGCGCACGCACGCTGGGCGGTGATCGCGCTGCAGCAGACCATGCGCCACCGATCCAACGTCGAACCCAGCCTGGAACTAGCGTTGATCGGCCGGCGGGTCGCGGAACTGGAATACGAGTGCCTGAAACTGACGGAAGCGCTGTGATGAGGTGCCGGCCCGACGCACTCGAACTTTTGGAAACCGCGGAAAAAACGCTGGCCGACGACGTTGCGCCCGATCTATCAAACCGGCAGCGATACAACGTGGCGCTGATTGCGTCTGCAATGGGAATCGCGCAGCGGGAGTTGCGCGGCGGGGTGTCGGCATGGCCGGGCGAACTGGCGGCGCTGGAAAAGCTTTATGAACGCAATCGGAAAGCCGAACCGTCGCAGGCATTGGACCTGTTAAACCGCCGTTTTGCCGCCGACCTGCGGACCGGCCGGTTCGACACAAAGGGGCTGGACCGCAAAGCCGCTATCAAAATCCTGAAGGAAGACGTACTGGCCCGGATGGCGGAAGACAATCCGCACTATCAGAAATAGACCGAGCCGAAGGACGGATCCCGCTAACCCGTCTGTAAAAAGACCTGGTCACGATGAAACCGGGTTCAGGCCACCCCAGCCGAGATGAAAACCGGTAAGAAGGGCGGCGTCGCCAAGACGCGCGCCTATGGCGGCAGCGTTAAATATGCGAAATAGATCAAAAGCAGTTCCAGTCACAAACGGCAGCGCCCGAATTCCAGCCAGGCATCCCCGCGCGCCCAAAATTAGTCGTAACTAATAATTATAGCGTTGTTTTATATACTTAGCTGTTGCGAAAATTGGACAGGACGATAGACTCCCCCTTAGCTGCAAAACCAACAAAATCATGGCTTTCAGGCGGGACCGATGGTCGAAGGGATTCGAAGATTATCTTTTTTATGGGCGGCTACGGCGGCCCTCGCACTTTCCGTGCTCGAATCTCCGGCGGCGGCCCAGAAAAAAGTTGTCGCGACCATCGCGCAAATCGGCGAACCCATGCGGGAAATCGCGGGCGATCGGGTCAGAGTTCTCACCCTAATGGGTGAAGGCGTGGATCCCCATCTCTACCGGTTGACGCGGTCGGATATCGCCAAACTCCGCCACGCCGATCTTATTCTCTATAACGGTCTGCACCTTGAAGCCCAGATGATCGATATGCTGGCCCGGTTCGCGAAGCGAAAGCCGGTCGTCGCCGTAGGAGAACACGTTGCGGCACAGGATCTGCTGCCGTGGGACGGCAAAATATACGATGCCCATGTCTGGATGAACCCCGCCCTGTGGGCAAAGGCGTTGCATGCCGGTGTCGATGCCCTCAGTAATACCGATCCGGACAATGCCGCTTTCTATCGCCAGAACTGGCGCACCTATGCGCATCGCCTGGCGGAACTGGATCGCCAGACACGGACGGCGATTTCGTCTATTCCCGCACGCAGCCGCGCGCTAGTCACCGCCCATGACGCGTTTGGATATTTCGGTCGCGCCTACGGGTTACAGGTTCTGGCAATTCAGGGTATGAGCACCGAAAGCGAAGCGGGCATACGCAAGATCAAAACGCTGGTGAGCACCCTGGTCAGCCACAAGATCGGCGCGGTGTTTGTGGAAACATCGGTTTCCGATCGCAACGTCCGCGCACTGATCGAGGGCGCGGCAGCCAGGGGTCACCGCGTACGGATTGGCGGCGCCCTGTTTTCCGACGCAATGGGACAAAAGGGCAGTTACGTCGGCACCTATCTCGGCATGTTCGATCACAATGTCACGACGATTGTCCGCGCGCTGGGCGGTGCGGTCCCTGCCCGCGGCTTCAGCGGACAGTTGGCGGAAAGGAAGAACTGATCCAATGAACCCTCCCCGTCTTGTCCCGTTCGCTTCAACGGCAAAGCCCCATACCGGCCCTGGGCCACTATCCATCCGAGGACTGACCGTAGCCTACGACGACAAACCGGCAATCTGGGATTTGGATTACGAAGCACCGGACAAAGGCCTTGTCGCCATTATCGGACCCAACGGGGCGGGAAAATCCACCCTGATCAAGGCGGTGTTGGGCCTGGTTCCGAGGTTGGCAGGAGACGTATCGGTATACGGTGCCTCGCTGCGCCGGGCGCGACGGAAGATCGCCTATGTACCCCAACGGACCAGTGTGGACTGGGATTTCCCGGCTTCCGCCGAGGATGTGGTAACCATGGGCCTGTACGGCACCATCGGTTGGTGCCGCCCGGTCCGGCGGCGGCACAGGGAAACGGCACGGGCCTGTCTGGAGCGGGTCGGCATGGCCGATTTTGCCGACCGGCAGATCGGCCAGCTATCCGGCGGACAGCAACAGCGGGTATTCCTAGCCAGGGCGCTAGCGCAGGACGCCGAGCTCTATCTGATGGACGAGCCGTTCGCGGGCGTGGATGCGGCAACCGAACACGCCATCGTCGATGTGATGGCGGAGATCCGTGATGTGGGATCGACTGTCATTTGCGTGCATCACGATCTGCAGACGGTGGCCGCATATTTCGACCACGCGTTGATCCTGAACGTCCGGCTGGTTGCCGCAGGGCTCATCGAACAGGTTCTGACGGAAGAAAATCTTCAGTCCGCCTATGGCGGGCGGCTGGCGGAAACGGAAATCCGGGCTATCGCCCGCGCCGGATAGGGTAACGTGTTAGACGACCTATTCCTTATTCTCACATTCCAGGCCGGATACAACACGTCTGCCGTCCTGGCCGGCGTGCTCGCCCTAGGGATCGGCGGCGGCGTCGTGGGTGTATTTTCCTTTTTGCGCAAGCGCGCGCTGATATCCGATGCTATCAGCCACGCCACCTTGCCAGGCATCGGTCTTGCCTTCCTGATCGGCATAACCGCGGGCGGGACCGGCCGCGACCTGCCCCTACTGTTAATAGGCGCCGCCACCACAGGGGCGGCGGGTATCCTAGCCGTTCAGTGGATCCGGGATCACACGCGGCTGCCGGAAGACACTGCAATCGGCACGGTTCTTAGTGTCTTTTTCGGGCTTGGCATCGTACTGCTGACCCTGATCCAGACATTGGAAACCGGCGGGCAAGCGGGACTGAACAGTTTTCTTCTGGGATCAACGGCGGCGATGACCGCAAACGAGGCCTGGCTGATCGGGGGAGCATCCGCCGTAACCGTGATCGCAGGTATCGCCCTAATGAAAGAATTCGGCGCGGTGGCCTTCGACGAAGGCTTTGCTGCCGCGCAGGGGTGGCGGATCGCCACGCTGGATATCGCTATGCTAGCGCTGCTGCTCGCTATCGTGGCCATCGGGCTGAAAACAGTGGGGCTGATTTTGATTATCGCGCTTGTGATCATTC
>CAJWUK010000047.1 GCA_913047365.1 uncultured Alphaproteobacteria bacterium
TACCGAAGGCGGCGATGCGACCATCGACCGCGACCAGCGTGTCGGCGTCGAGCACCGGGTTTTCGAGCGCGCCCGAGAGCATAAGCCCAACGTTCTTGATAACGGTTTTGCCCTTCGGCGTCTCTGCTGCTGCAGGTCCGGCCATTTTATTTTCCTTCGGCTCTGGTTATTCGGCGGCGGAAGCCGGTTCGTTGCGACGGTCGGATGCTTCGAGACGCGCACACAGTTCGTCCGTCGCCTGTACGTCGCCGAAATGCGTGTAGAACGCGATCAGGGCGTTGCCGTGTTCTTCGTCGGAAGATGTGGCGCATCCGTCGGAGACCATCAACGCCCGGTAGTTCAGCATCATCGCGTCCCGCGCCGTGCTCTCGCAGCAGACATTGGTGGCGACGCCGCAGACCAGAATATTTTCGATGCCATTGTCTTTCAGGATCAGTTCGATATCGGACGAGCCCTGAATGAATGCGCTGTAGCGGCGTTTGATGACCCTGAAATCGGAATCCTGAACATCCAGATCCGGCCACAATTCGAAGGGCCAGGCACCGGGTTGCATGGAATCGACGCGAAGATCAGCTTTTTCCGGCAGATACCGTTCGTGCGCGGTACTCCAGCTTTCTCGGGTATCGGCAGGCGCCAGGTTCTGGATCCAGATAACGATGCCACCGGTCCTGCGGACGGTATCGGCTATCTTGTTGACGTTACCGACGACGGTCTGGCCAACCGGACAGCCGGCTTGCTGGCTTTCGTCCATGAAGTAGTTCTGCATGTCGACGACCACCAGTGCGGTTTTTTCGGTGTCGAATGTTTCCTGGGAATGTTCACGTCCCATCCGGTCGACCATCTTGTCGATGTATTTTTGCGGCATTTCAAAATTGTGCGGCATGTTTCCGGCTCCCTGTTTTGCCTGTTGTGATGATACGCCCTCGGCCCGGTCAGTTAAAGTTCGACCCGCCATTCGCGTGAATAACTTCACCGGTAATAAAACTTGCCTTGTCCGAGATCAGGAATATTCCCGCATTGGCAATTTCCTCTGGTTCGCCGAAACGGCCCATGGGAAAGCGCATGGTCATCGCCGAACGCTGCTCTTCGGTATATTCCGCGATCATGTTGGTTTCCGCGATGCCGGGGCTGACGGCATTGCAACGGACCTTGGGTGCCAGCGACCGGGCAAGAGACCGGTTGAGGCCTATGATGGCCGCTTTGGATGTGGTGTAGGCCGGCCCGCCCTGACCGTTGCCGCCGGTCACGCCGTAAAGCATGGACGCCGACGTGGTCAGCACGATCGATCCGCCGTCGTTTTCCATCATGTGCCGGGCAGCGGCCTGCGAGATCAGGAATGAACCGGTCACGTTTACGGCCATGATGAAATTACTTTCGTCGGCGTCGAGTTCGTCCCAGCGTTTCGTCGAATGCGCCGCGCCCCAGTGGAGCAGGGCGTCGAGCCCGCCGAACTCGGAAACCGTTTGCTTGACCGCCGCGCCGCAGTCTTCGGTTTTGGAAACATCGCCGCCGAAAAATGAGATTTCTTCGCAGGATGGCAGCTCGGAACGCATGCGGTCTTCCTGGGGATCGAATGCCAGAATCCGGCATCCGTCTTCCAAAAGCAGCTTGGCTGAAGCCAGTCCGATACCGCTGGCTGCGCCCGTCACCAGAACTGTTTTATCCATACCCATCATCCCGTTTGATTAGACACCTAATGGTATGTAGATTAGCGGTCATATTGAAGGGAACAAGTGTGCCGTCCCGGCGCCGGCGTTCCGTTGGTCGTCCCGAAAGAGGGCGGCAAACAGGGTAAATGGGTCACATCGTGGCCTAACTTCTCAGGAGCGGACATGTCTAATACGTCATCCAGTAATCTGCCGAAGCCTTTGATTTTCGGTATCTGTACGGTTCCAAGGTTTATCATCGGGATGGCGATCCTGAGTGGTATCGCGATCAACTTCGCCAACGTGATTGGGCGCTATGCGTTCCTTGAGCCGATTATCTGGGCCGAAGAAATCATGATCTACATAATGGTCTGGACTGTCTTCATTGGCTCGGTACTGGTTTCCTACGAGGGGCAGCACCTGAAGATGGACTTTTTCTCCATCATGTTGCCATCGCCCTACAAGGAAATCATTAATTTCATCGCTACTGTCGCCGTTCTTTTGGTGTGCATTTACGTCATTCCGAATAACTGGACCGTTGTCGAAATGATGTTCGTAAACGACCAACGAAGCGTTGTCTCGGAAGTGCCGATGGTGATACCGCATTTTGCGCTTTTGCTTGGATTTGTTCTGATCTTCATCGCGGTCATCGTGCGGTTCAAATCGCACGTTACCGGCGACCTCGTATCCGAGGTCGATGAGATCGCCGAAGAATACGCCGAGGAAGACCTCGATCTTCCGGCCGGCGACAAGAACTAACCCCCGTAGCGTAGAGAAAAGAGAAGGAGAGATTCCATGGAATGGGTTATGGGGATTGTACCGATTGTCCTGCTGGTGCTTGGATTTCCGATTTTCGTCATCCTGCTTGCAACTGCAGCCATCGTTTTAATGATTTTTGCGCCCGTGCCGCCGATGGCGATGCATATCAACATGTTTGGCAGCGTCGACAAGTTTGCGCTAATGGCGGTGCCGTTCTTCATCTTTGCCGGTGAAATCATGGGGCACGGCGGGATTTCGAAGCGCATTGTTGCCTGGGTTCTGTCGATCATCGGCGGCGTTCGAGGTAGTCTGGCGCTGACCACCGTCGGTACTTGTACGGTGTTTGGTGCAATCTCGGGTTCCAGCCCGGCGACGGTTGCGGCCGTTGGCCGTCTGCTGTTCGGGCCGTTGCGGAACGCCGGTTACAGCGAAAAATTCTCTTCCGGTCTTCTGGCATCGTCCGGCGCCATCGCCATCGTTATCCCGCCATCTATCAGTATGATCCTGTATGGTGCTTCAGCCGAACAGTCGGTCGCGCTTCTTTTCATCGCGGGCGTTATTCCCGGTCTTCTGATGGCCGCATTGATGGCAGCCTATATTTACGCATTTGCACTGCGAAGCGGTATCCGTGAAGCGGCTGGCTTCTCATTCGCGCAGTTCCTTACGGCAAGTAAAGAAGGCGTCTGGGCGCTGGGCACGCCGTTCATCATCCTTGGCGGCATTTACGCGGGCATTTTCTCGCCGACGGAATCCGCTGGTGTTGCCTGCGTCTACGCGATCATCGTGACGCGGTTCATCTACGGCGATATTTCGTGGAAGGGCATCTGGGAGGTTTCGGTCAATTCCATGTATCTGACCGCTCAGGTTCTGATCATCGTGGCCGCCGCGGGCGTGTTCTCACAGCTTCTGACCATCAGCGGTATCCCGCAGGACGCGGTCGCCGCAATCCAGGAAATGAACATGGAACCTTGGATGGTTCTGATGGTGATCAATGTTTTGCTGCTGTTCGTGGGCTGTCTGCTTGATCCTGGTTCGGCCATTCTGGTGCTAACGCCTCTGCTGGCGCCGATTGCGATGGCTATCGGCGTGGACCTGATCCACTTCGGCATCATCATGACGGTGAACCTGGCCATCGGCATGTTCACACCGCCTTTCGGCCTGAATATTTTTGTCACCCAGGCGCTGTTCAAGGTGCCGCTGACCAGCATCTATCCGGGTCTGGTGCCGTTTATCCTGGTGAACCTGGTGGCGTTGCTGATCATCACCTACGTTCCGGAACTGTCGTTGTACCTGCTGCAGTTCATCGGCTGATTGGAAACGGCGGCGTATATTAAACGCCGCCGTTTCTCCTTTCCCTCCTAGCATTGCATGGGTCAGAACCGACGCGTCGGCTTCATTGCCCTGTTTACCACTATCTTCTGCTTCGGCACGTTGTGGACGACGGCGAAAATTTCCGTCGACTATCTGCCCCCGCTTTGGTTTACCGCCGGCCGTTTTGCGATCGGTGGTGTCTTCGTGGCGATTATTCTTCACCTGCAGGGCCGCCTGCGCCTGCCGGATAAAGCCGACGTTCCAATAATTCTCAGTGTCGGCGGCATCATGCTGGGGCTGTATTCCTCCATATTCCAGAATGCACTGGTGTTTGTGCATGCAGGAAGGGCCACCGTGCTTGGCTATACCACCGCCATTTTTGTCACGCCTGTTGCCGTTCTGTTTCTGGGAGAGCGGCTATCCCTGCAGAAACTCCTCGGATTACTGGCTGCTATCTTCGGGTTCTTGGCCCTGTTCAGTCCGACGGAAATGGACTGGTCCGACCGCGACGTGCTTGCCGGCAACGGGTTGCTGGTCCTTTGCGTCCTTCTATGGTCCGCGGTGATACTGCATCTGCGGGTGCACCGGCAGGTATCCGACACCCTGTCCTTGGTTCCGTGGTATCTGATGGTGTCGTTCACGGTTGCCACTGTTTCGGCATTGATATTCGAAGGACCACCCAATTTCGAAGTATCGGGCACCGGCTGGGTGCTTTACCTGTATGCGGGTATTGTCTGCAGCGGGGTCGGCAACTGGGGCGTGACGACGGCGATCCTGAACCTACCGGCAACAACCTCTACCGTGGGTCTACTGGGCGTACCTGTCTTCGCGATGATCCTGAGCGTCCTGTTCCTGGGCGAGGCGCTGACACTGTCACTGGGCATAGGGATGATTTTGATAATTGGCGGAATAGCCGCCGTTACCTTGGCGCGGGAACAGGCTTGATACGGTGCTGCGTGTGAAGCGTATTATGGCTGGCTATCGCGGTTCACCGAACTATTCGTAAAAGCCAAATAAAACAACAAATTTGGAGAGAAAGCCGTCCAATGCTTAATGACAAAACAATCATTGTAACCGGCGCGGCCAGCGGGATCGGCCGGGCCTGTGCAAGAAGGCTGATTTCGGAAAACAATCGAGTTGTCGCGCTCGATCTCGACCGGGACAGGCTGGAAGCAGAACTCGGTCCGGAAACGGGCAAACTGAAACTGGTAGCGGGCGATGTGGCGCGCACGGAAACGGCCCAGGCGGCGACCGGGCGGGCGGTGGAGGCTTTTGGTGGGGTCGATTGCCTGGCTCATTTTGCCGCTGCGCATTCCAAGCTGAACTGGGAAGGGGCAGACGAGGATGAATTTAACCGTATCCTATCGACTAACGTTACCGGCTCTTTCCTGATGGCCAAGGAAGCGGCCAAGGTGATGATCGATCAGGGCGTCAAAGGTTCGATGGTTCTGACCGCTTCGGGTGGCGTGTTGATGGGAGGCACCGGCGAAAACGGCCGCGGAGGCCCTGCCTATACGACCTCGAAGGGGGGCGTCCTCGTACTCGTCCGCACGCTGGCGAAATCCTGGGGGAAATACGGCATACGGGTGAACGCGCTTAGCCCGGGCGTGGTCGAAACCGCAATGACGTCGGAATACTCCGAGGAAGCTATGTCGGGCGCCGCCTCCCGTGCTGCGCTGGGGCGGGTTTCCCAGCCCGAAGAACAGGCGGCGACTGCCATCTGGCTGTTGTCCAAGGAGGCCGGTTTCATCACCGGGGAAAACACCAACGTTAACGGCGGGGCGGCGTTCGGCTAATATTGTTTCGAGAAGCGTCCGTGTTTTCTACCCGAACTGTTGGTTATATCGCACTTGTTGGCGCCGTTGTTGGCTATGGTGGACTTTGGCCGGTTACAAGGAGGGCGATAGAAACCATCCCGCCGTTCTGGTTCGCGTCTCTGCGCATGTGGGTCGGGCTTTTGATCCTGATAGCTGTTCTGTATTTCACCAGACGGTTACGACTGCCCTCGCGCCATGACCTGCCGCTGATCCTGTCCATCGGGTTCCTGATGCTGGCGTTTTATACGACGCTGATGCATATCGCGCTTTTGTATGTCGAAGCAGGCAGGGCGGCCCTACTCGGCTATACAACGCCGCTCTGGGTGATGCCTGCGGCCTATTTCCTGTTCGGGGAGACGCCATCGCGGCGTAAGCTGTTCGGCATGGCGATCGCCATTATCGGGCTGGTCATCCTGTTCAATCCCGGGGCGTTCGACTGGTCGGACAACAACGTCATCTTGGGGAATGCGCTGTTGCTTATATGTGCGCTTCTCTGGTCGGTTACGATCATCCATATCCGGGGCCACCGGCCAGTGCTTTCTCCCATACAGCTTGCCCCGTTCCAATTGATGATCTCGGCCTCTTTTATCTGTCTGATAGCGCTGATCTTTGAACCGCTGCCCGACATCGGAAACTGGACCGGCGCGGAGGCGGGATTGTTCGCCTATGGCGCGACGTTCGGAACGGCGCTTGCCATGATGTCGGTGACAACCTGCGTGCGGTATCTGCCGACAGTTGTTTCCACGGTGGGCCTGCTGGGCGCGCCAGTTTGCGCGCTGGTTTTGAGCGTTCTCTTCTTGGATGAAGCTTTGACTGCGGACCTTGCCACCGGGCTGGTGCTGATTGTCGGCGGGATAGCCCTGGTGTCGGTGCCGGACAGGAAGCCGGCGGGTGAGACCTGATCGTCAGGCAATGCTATCAGGCGGCGTCTCGTCTACCCAAATTTTCTTCAAATGCTCCCGCCGTACTTTCCCCCGCTCGTTTTTGGGCAAGCGGTCGACAATACGAACGTGCCGAGGGCGTTTGAAATCGGGAAGGCAGGCTTCGGCGTGGTCCAGGATTAGCTGTTCGGAAATATCGGCCGCGTCGGCGGGTACCACGTAGCAGGCGATTTCTTCTCCCCATATCTGGTCGGGGACGCCGATCACGGCTGCCTCGTGCACCGCGGGGTGAGACATGATCGCGGCGTCCAGTTCCAGGGGCGCGATTGAGGCGCCTCCGCGCAGAATGACGTCCTTTACACGTCCCGTCACGGTGACGAAGCCGTCTTCGTCCATCACACCCAGATCGCCGACGCGGGTGCGGTCGGTCAGGCGAAAGGGGGTGCGGTCTTCCCAGTCGCCGTCCGACGATATGCTGGCGGTAGCCGTTTGCGGGCCGCGGATCGTAATTTCGCCTTCCGTGCCCGTTGGACAGATATTTCCTGATTGGTCCACGATCCCGAGGTCCATGTGAGCGGCGGGGGGACCCGCAGTTCCGATGCGGAATTTGTCGTGACGGTTGCCGCACAGCCAGCCGCCTTCCGAGGCGCCATAGAATTGCAGCAATCTAATGTCATAGTGATCTTCGAACTGCTGCCACCGTTCGGGCGCGAGGGGCGCGGAGCTTGCGGACATCAAACGGAGGCTGGCGATGTCTTCCGGCGTAAAATCCACCGGTTCGTCCAGCAGCATGTTGATCACAGTGGGAACGCCGGCGGCAATGGTTACCCGATGATCTCTGATCCAGCCAATGAAACGGCTGCGGGAAAACCCTTCCGCCATGATGATGGTTAAGCCGAGGGAGACGAAGGGCATGAAAGTGACGATCTGCGGCGACAGCCAACTGAAAGTCCGATATTCCAGAACCCTGTCGTCGGCGGACATTTTCATGAAGTCGATGGTCGACAGTCCGCACAGCCACAAGCCCAGTTGGTCCCAGACCACGCATTTCGGCCGGTCTGTGGTACCGGATGTCGCGAAGATGCATCCTTCGTCCTCCGGTCCGTATTCGGATCCCGCCACGGGGAGGGAGGAGGTGTCGTCGGAAAGATCCGAGAAATATCCGTCCGCCTCATCCATTGAGGTATAGGCGTGGGCAGGCCGACCCAAACCCTGGGTCAGAACTTCACCGTCCAGATCACCTCGCCGCCAGACGATCAGCGCGGGTTCGATTGTTTTCAGAATGGATGCCAGATGGTCCGGCGCAATTTCGGCATGAAACGGGCAGGCCGACGCACCGCAGCGCCATGCGGCGAACATCAGGATCAATTTTTCGATGCATTCGCCCGCAAGAATGGCGACGCGGTCCCCCTGTGAAACGCCGTCACGGATCATGCGGGCGGCCACCTGGTCCGTCAGGTCGCGCAACTCGGAAAAGGACAACGATACATCCTGGTCTATGGAATGGATCGCCGTCTTGTCGGGATGCCGCTTCGCGTAGTCTTCGAACGCAGCGCCCAGCGTTCGGAAGGGAATTTTCAGATCGTCTAGAAGGTCCGGTTCAGGCAAGTTTCAACAGCCTTTCCAGATTGCCGCAATATATCCTCGCGCGTGTTTCCGCGTCGATATCGAGGCTCTCGACCGCTTTAATAGTTTCGCGGATCAGCAGCGTTCCGCCTTCCGGGTCGAACGGGGCGTCGGTGGCAAAAATGGAGTGATCGGCGCCGAAGAATTCCAGCCCGCAGGCTGCCGCGGCGACCGAGCCGTTGGTGGCGGTATCGGCGTAGAACATCTTAAAATACTCCTTTGGCTGTTTCTTCAGCCCGGCCTGTTCAGCTAGCGGGTTTTTCTCGTTGTCGCCGGCGAAAATCTGTTGGAACCCGATGCCGATTTTTTCGGCGAAGAATGGGATCATGCCGCCGAAATGATGGGTAATAATCTTGATGGCCGGGAGCTTGTCGAACAGGCCGGAATAGATCAGCCGTGTCATGCAGGCGCTGGTTTCGTAGGGCCAGCCGAAGGTAAACCAGATTTCGAATTCGGAGGCATCCTCCTGAGCGTAATCCGGGAAATTCGGACCGCGCATTGGGTGTATCCAGACGGGCAGGTCGTGCTTCGCCATAGTTTCGAACACGGGGTAGAATTCCGGCGCCGATAGAGGTTTGCCGAGGACGTTAGTGAACACCTGCACGCCGCGGGCGTCGAGTTCGATGATGGCGCGGTCGGCCTCCGCGACAGCCGCGTTCGGGTTGTTCATGGGTAGAGAAGCGATAAACCCGGCGATGCGGTCGGGGCTTTCCTTCACCCGCGCAGCGAGGCCGTCGTTGGCGATGCGAGCAAGGGCAGGGGTCTGGTCTGGCGAGCCCAGCATTTCCACCGGCGGATTGGCGAGCGAGATGACCTGGCGATAATCGTCGAACCCGTCCAGCAGTCGCTTGTGAGCGTCGGTATCATGCAGTGCCGTTAGTGCGCCGAAAAACTTCACGATGCGCGGATCTGGTGCGACTTCAGCCAGTTTTTCGAAATAGGGCTTCGGAATGACGTGGTTGTAGGCGTCGATCCGGGACATGGGACCTCTCCTTTGTTATTGGTGTAATGATAGTTCGCCCGCGGCGTTTGCAAAACCGGCCCGGTGTGGTGAAGATCGTGGCTGGGGAGACGAGACATGTTCGTACGCAATGCCTGGTATGTGGCGGCCTGGGAAACGGAAATCGGCAATGCGCCTCTGGCGCGGACCATCCTGAACGAACCCGTGGTGATGTTCCGGACGCCTGACGGTATCGCCGCGCTGGAAGACCGGTGCTGTCATCGTGCCTTACCGCTATCGATGGGCAAGGTTGTCGGCGACAAAATCCAGTGCGGATATCATGGCCTGGAATTCGATGGCAGCGGCGCCTGCGTGAGGGTGCCGGGACAATCCAAAGTGCCGCCGGGCGCGGAAGTACGGGCCTATCCGGTATTGCAGAAATACGGCTGGGTGTGGATATGGACCGGCGATCCGGCGAAGGCCGATCCCAATCACATTCCGGACTGGTGGTGGCTGGAAAGCCCGGAATGGAAAACCATACCCGGGCGCGACGGCACGCCGATGCATCTGGAGGCGAATTACCTGCTGGTGTCTGACAATTTGTTCGATATTTCGCACCTGACCTATGTACACGCGTCGTCCATCGGTGCGGATTCGATCGTTGAATTCGCGCCTAAGACGGAACGCTGGGAAGACGAAAAGCGCGTTAAGATGAGCCGTGAAATTTTCGACCGGCCGGCCGCGCCCTTCTACCAGAAGGCCGGCCAGTTCAGGGGAAACGTGGACCGCTGGATCATGACCACGTCGGACTTGCCGTGTTACCTGGCGTCAGATGCCGGCTCGGTGGAGGTCGGCACCGGGATTACCCCCGGTGAAGTAGGTCCGGAACGCGGCGTGGAAATGAAGATTATGAATCTGCCCACGCCGGAAACGGAAACCTCAACCCATTATTTCTATTCCCATTGCCGCCACTTCCACATCGAATCCGAGGAATGGGACGAAATCTACCGCACACAGTTCACGGCCGTTTTCGAAGAGGACAAGGCGGTTCTGGAGGGGCAACAGCGTCGGATGAGCGAGTTTCCCGATGCGCGAGAGATAGACATCAACGCGGATGCGCCCAACATACAGGTGCGCCGCATGGTCGATGAGATGATCGCAGCCGAGCAGGCCGAACTTTCGGGGGCTCGCAAAAGCGCGTAAAACCGGTCCAAACAAGAAGACGATTAGGGAGAGACGCCATGGCGGGACCGCTGGAAGGTGTGCGTGTTATCGAACTGACCACCATGATCACCGGTTCGTTGTGCGGACAGATGCTCGGCGATATAGGCGCTGATTGCATCAAGATCGAAAAGATAGAAGGCGGCGACATGTTCCGGTCGTGGCGTGGCGGTACTTATTCCGCACAGTTTGGCGCCTATAACCGCAACAAACGCTCTGTCACGCTGGATGTGCGCTCCGAGGAAGGACGCGAAATCCTGCTGAAGCTGGTGGAAACGGCGGATGTGCTGCTGGAAAATTTCCGTCCCGGCGTGATGGATCGACTGAACCTGTCGATCGAGACGTTGCGGGAACGGAACCCGAAGCTGATCTATTGCTCCATCACCGGTTTCGGCGAAGACGGCCCATACGAAAAGCGCCCGGCCTACGATGCGGTTGCGCAGTCGTTATCCGGGATCGCCAGTCTGTTTCTCGACCCCGAAAATCCGAAGGTTACGGGGCCGACCATCGGCGATAACATGACCGGGTTTAATGCGTGTTACGGCATTCTGGCGGCGCTGTATGAACGGGAACGTGGCGGTCCTACGCGCTCACTAAGCGTCAACATGCTGGAAAGTTCCATCGCTTTCATTCCGGATCCTTACGCCAATCTGACCCAGCAAAATATCCAGCCTGGTCCCACCGCCCGTGCCCGCGCGTCGCAGTCTCATGCAATGACTTGTTCGGACGGAAAACTGCTGGCGGTGCATCTGTCGTCACCGGAGAAATTCTGGCAGGGGGTAACGGCGGCATTCCATGTGGAACACATGCGCGACGATCCGCGTTATGCGGGCCGCATGGAGCGGATTGAGCACTATTTCGATATGACCGCGGAATTGAAAAAAGCGGCGGCGACCAAGCCCCGCGATTACTGGATGCCGAGGCTGGAAGAAAATGATGTGCCATACGCCCCGATCAACACCCTGCCGGAAGTCTTCGATGACGCGCAGGTGAAGCACTTAGACACTTTCTACGAAGTCGAACACCCGACAGAAGGCAAACAGACCTTCGCACGCCGTCCGGTCTATATCGACGGCTCCCGCGACGACCAGCCCATGGTCCCGCCGCCTACACTGAGCGAGCACACTGACGAGGTGCTGGCGGAAATTGGGTTCGACGCGGAAGCGGTGAAGGATTTGCGGGAACGAGGAGTGTTGTAGTAAGCCACTTAGAACCTATTGGAATCCTGCGAAAACATCGGGAATCGCTGAAATCTAGCTGCGATTGTCGCCGCGATGAAGGAGCGGGCCGCATCTATCAGCGATATTGCCAAACAGCCTCCAGAAGAGCGCTGAGGCAGTGACCCAGAAAGTGCCCGGCAATCTAACCGAAGCCGCCGGGCAGACCGGCGACGCCTCTCCCGGTGTGCTTAACACGATCAAGGAACTGAATTACTTGATAACGCTATAGCCATTTGATCATCGTCAGTGTTTCGCCGGCACTATCCGACGAGCTGTTGGGCTAATTTCGCCTAAACAGTCGTCCGTCAATCGCGGCCAGACCAACACCAATGAAAACTAGGCCAATGACATGCTGCATCAACAGCACCTCGTCTAGGATGAATATCCCTAGCGCCAGCGCACTGACCGGAATCAGGAACGTGACTAGCATCAGGTTCGTTGCGCCTGCCGTTTGCAGAATGCGGAAATATAGATAGTAAGCAAGCGCGGTTGAGACAGAAGCCAGGCCAATCAATGAGGCGATTGTTGTGCCGCTTGGGGTAGAAAGCATCCAAGGCGCATCTACAAACAACGACACTGGCACAAGGATGATAGATGCGGCGATGAGCTGGCTGGTTGCCGTTCCAGTCGGCGTTACCCCCATGGCGAGGAAGCGGCGGCCGTAGATGGCGGAAAGTCCATAGGCAAGCGCGGCACCCAATACAGCAAGCTGCGCGATTACAGCAGTTCCCAGCCCATCCAGCAGATCGACGCCGATCAGGATCGCCGCACCGACGAAACCGGCAAATACCCCGAGCAATTTTGCACCGCTTATTTTTTCGTCGGTGGTCACGAAATGCGCGACAAGAACTGTGAAGATTGGGGTCGTTGCGTTCAGAATTGCGGCAAGGCCCGACGCGATTTCTTTTTGACCCCATACAATCAGGCAGAACGGGATGACATTATTGATCACAGCAAGCAGAAAAAGTTCGCGCCAGACCTTCCAATAGCGAGGTAGAGATTCTCCGGCCGCGAGAAGGATGGCATATAAAATGCTGGCTGCTAGGACGACACGGATCGCGACGATGGTGAAGACAGGTAGTTCACGGACGGCGATTTCCTGAAAGAAAAATGTTCCGCCCCACACTATGGATAGCAGGATCAGCATGCCCCATGCTACTGGGGACATGGTCATGGTGGACTGTTTGTCATTCATCGGCTGGGAGAATCTAAATTTTGTTGGAGAGCGACATCCCGTTTCTTGCGTTTCTCTAGTCCGGGTCGCGGTATTCGATGTTGTTGATAAAATCGACCACAGCCGGTGCAATTGGGTTGTTCATTTCCTCATACACATGACCGATTAGGCCTGCCGCCCGACCCACGGCGGCGACCGCGCGCATTACCTCAACCGGAAAGCCGACTTCGTTCAGCACCGCGCCCAGTGCGCCGGTGACGTTCAGGGTCAGGGGCTTGCCGCGGGATTTCTCGATTTCTTCCGCGAGAATCCTGGCCAGTTCTATGTATTTGCCGTCGACCCCGCCTTCATGAGCAATCTGGAACATTCGGTCGGCCCGAGGATCGGTGGGGAAGTAATAGGGATGTCCGTAACCGGGGATGAATTTTTTCTGTTCCTTGTGTCGCGTAATCACGCTTTGGGCAAATTCCCGTGGATCGCCACCAGCCTCTATACCTTCCTTGAAGATGGAGCCGGCGCCGGCCATCGTGCCGGCAAACTTGTTTCCCACCATCATTGTGCCGGCGATCATCGGAAGCTGCACGTCGTCGGGCAGGGAATCGTGGACCATGCGGGCGACTAGCGCAGTCGGTGTGATGCCGTGGTCCATCAAGATCACCATGCAGGCATCGAAGGCGCGGGCGTAGTTGTCCGGTAGTTCGCGTCCCGTGACCAGGAGGTAGAATGTTTCGGAAAAGCTTTTCTCGCCCAGTATTTCGGTCAGCACATCGCGGCCACGCATGCGGAAACGATTGGTGTCGGATGTCGGCGTACCGATCTGGGTAAAGGGCTTGTCAGTCATTTGGGGCGCTCCATGTTTGGCGTTTGAGGCACTCTAGGCGTGGAACTAGGATCAATGCAATTCAGTGGCATGGCTCAGTTTTCCAGTTACAATAAGATCTATAAGTTTTCCGACAGGAGGATGGAGTTCATGGAACTCCCTACAGGTAACGAGCGCTATTTCCGCATGAGTGTTGAGGAATTCGACACCGAAAAGCTGCTGCAGAACGCGGCGCGGCAGCGCGACCAGCGCAAATTCGAAGATGTGCTGATCATTGATGTCGACGCCCATCATTACGAATCCGAATCCATGGGCGAAATCGTGGAGTTCATCGAAGACCCCGTCATGCGGCAGCTTGCTAAATCGGCGCAGCAAATTGCCCATCGCGGATCGATGTTTTCACTTGGGCGCGTCGGTTACCAGGATATTGGCGGCCGCGTCACCCGTTATCCGCTGCGCAAACTTGAAAAGACGCCGGATGACGGCAGCCACCGGGATGTGCACCTGACCCACCGCTGGATGGATGCCATGGGCGTGGATTACGCCTGCGTGTTCCCCACGCCGATGCTGGGCTTGGCAATGCATCCGCAGGCCGATGTCGAAACCGTTTTGGCGCGGGCCTATAACCGTTGGCTGGTCGAAAAGATCTTGCCCGGCAATCCGCGCATGAAATCAATGTTGTACCTGCCGTTCAACAATCCGGATGCGGCTTTAAAGATCGTCGAGGATTTCGGTGACGCGGAAGGCGTGATCGGGTTTATGGTGACATCAGTGCGCCACCGACCGGTGCATCACAACGATTACATGAAAATCTATGCCGCCATCCAGGAGCGCGGCCTGCCCATTGGTTTTCATTCGGGGTTCAACTGGGACGACCCGATGTTCCGCACCTGTAACCGGTTTCTTGCGGTCCATGCCCTGGGTTTCACCTGGTACAATGTCGTTCACTGCACCAACTGGGTGCTGAACGGCATGTGTGAACGGTTTCCAAAAATGCCAGTCGTCTGGATCGAATCTGGCATTTCCTGGATTCCGTTCCTTATGCAGCGGCTGGATACGCAGTACCGGATGCGGTCGTCCGAATGCCCGCTGCTGAAAAAACTGCCCAGCGATTACATGCGCGATATGTACTATACGACGCAGCCAATGGAGATGCCGGACGATATCGAAATGCTGGAAGCGACGTTTAAGGCCATGAATGCGGAATCGCAGCTCCTGTGGGCGTCTGACTATCCGCACTGGGATATGGATATTCCGTCGGTTATCTGGGATCTACCCTTCATCGATGAGGCCGCGAAGCGTAATATCCTGGGGCGGACGGCCCAGAAAATCTTCAATCTGGATGTCAGCGAACGGTTCCCCGATTACGCGACGGCAGTTGCCGCCGAATAACGTGAGGATTGACGGCTTCGTGACGATGGTTGGGTTGACAGGCTAGGCCGGTCTGATACCAATCTCGCCATACGCGAGCGTATGTTTGAAACGGGCGGATAAACAAAGCCCGGCAGGGAGCGCGAAATGGAAGTTGATATGCTGGGAAGCGCCATTGAGGCGTTCCAGAACATGGCGAGCCTCGAACGGCTCGGCTTTCTTTCCTTCGGTGTTTTAATCGGATTGGTTCTCGGGGTGATCCCCGGCCTTGGCGGTCTTGTTGGCCTGTCGCTGCTGCTGCCGTTTACGTTCAACATGGACCCGTTTACGGCGCTGGCCTTCATGATGGGCCTGCAGGCGGTGGTGGTGACGTCGGATACCATACCGGCTGTCTTATTCGGGGTGCCTGGGACAGTGGGGTCCGCGGCGACGATCCTGGACGGCTATCCAATGGCGCGCAAAGGCGAAGCGGGCCGCGCTTTCGGGGCGGCGTTTTCCGCTTCTGTTATTGGTGGTTTGTTCGGCGCTCTGCTGCTGGGTGTCAGTGTTCCCGTTCTGCGTCCGATCGTGCTGGAAATCGGATCGCCGGAGTTATTGGCAATCTGCGTCTTCGGTTTGTCGCTGGTGGCGGTGCTGTCCGGCGGATCGCCGCTGAAAGGCCTGGCGGGAGCCTGTATCGGCCTGATGGTTGCAACGGCGGGCGACGATCCGCAAACCGGTACGCTCAGATGGACATTCGATTCACTGTATTTATGGGACGGATTGCCAGTCGTACCACTGGCGCTCGGTCTGTTCGCCATACCCGAACTCGCCGACATGGCGATCACCAAACAATCGATTAACGTAAAAGCTGGAGAAAAACAGGATGCCCGGTTCGGGCAGCTGGAAGGTATCCAGGATACGTTCAAGAACTGGTTCCTGGTTCTCCGATGTTCGAGCATTGGCTCGTCACTGGGTGCTGTGCCGGGGATCGGCGCGTCAGTGATCGACTGGATAGCCTACGGTCATGCGGCACGGACGGAAAAAGGCGCAGCCGAGACCTTCGGCAAAGGCGACGTCCGAGGTGTAATCGCCTCTGAATCCTCAAACAACGCGAAAGAGGGCGGCGCATTAGTGCCGACGATTGCGTTCGGGGTGCCAGGTTCGGCGTCGATGGCACTTATCCTTGGCGCGTTCCTGATCCACGGGCTGGTTCCCGGGCCGGATATGCTGACCAAGAACTTGGACGTGACCTACACGCTGGTGTGGTCGGTCGCCATCGCCAATATTATCGGCGCTGG
>CAJWUK010000048.1 GCA_913047365.1 uncultured Alphaproteobacteria bacterium
CGGCAGGATTTAACCGGTGACATGGCCACACGCTAAACACGCTGGGCCGCCGATCCCTCTCGACACCTTTACTTCGATATATGCCGACCCCACTCCGGGTCGGTTTTGTGCTTTTCTACCATACGACGCAGGATTTTGTCTGTACGCGCCGGGTCCATAGCCAGTTGTACCAGCGCGATCCCCGCCGAGAAGACCTCCCGGTAAAGCCTGATTCCTCTCCCTTCAAGGGTAAACTGGCTGAAACCGTTAAAGGCAACACGTTTGCCCGCGCTACCTTCCATGGTTGACGTATAGCTGAACACCCAGCGGGCATAGCCCAGGTTCTGGCCGGCATCGAATACCGGATCGAACATATCCCAAAGGAAGGCTTCTGCATCCCCCCAGAACCGATCTTCCAGCATAGCCTTGATCGCGACATGTCCTTGGAAGGCACCATAGAAAGTGTCGTGATAGATGCCGTTCGGCGCAAAGAGGTCGGCCAGAGCCGTGCCATCCCCCGCTTCGACGGTGCCGGTGAAGCGTTCAAGCAAATTCTCGAAGTTATCGCCCATATTTAGACCTTTCTTTCTCTCGGTTTCCGGTCTTGACCGGGGTCCGGCGAACCGGCATTCAAACGGGGCAAAGTCTATCAAATCGGAAGCGACATGGCCGTAACCATCTATCACAATCCGCGCTGTTCCAAATCCCGCGCCACGCTGGCGCTGCTAGAAGAAAATGGTGTGCAACCGGATATCATCGAATATCTGCAGACTCCGCCTTCTGCAGAGGAGCTCGGGCGTATGCTCGAGGCGCTGGGCATGGAGCCCCGTGCCCTGATGCGGAAAAAAGAGGAACCGTACAAGGCGCTCAACCTTGCCGACGAAAGCCTCGGTAGCGAAGCTCTTATCGATGCGATGATCGAAAACCCGATTCTGATCGAACGTCCGGTAGTCGTGAACAATGGAAAGTATGCGCTGGGGCGCCCACCCGAAAACGTGCTGGAAATTCTGTAATGAGCATCCCCCGGGGAGTCATTTTGGGTGTGATCGCGATGGCCGTAATTGTAGCGGCCTCCAACGTGATGGTTCAGTACCCGATCAATGACTGGCTGACCTGGGGAGCCTTTACATATCCGGTGGCCTTTTTGGTAACCG
Organism: uncultured Alphaproteobacteria bacterium; assembly: GCA_913047365.1. GTDB lineage: Bacteria > Pseudomonadota > Alphaproteobacteria > MPNO01 > UBA830 > CAJWUK01. Next base: position 1,134 of record CAJWUK010000048.1, read on the forward strand.
ACCTGACCAATCGGGCGCTGGGCCCTACGCGGGCGCGACAGGTGGTGTGTGCCGGGTTCGCTCTGGCGGTACTCCTTTCGATTGCGTTGGCGACGCCTCGCATCGCTTTGGCGTCCGGCACTGCCTTTATGGTCGCCCAGCTTCTGGATGTGCAGATTTTCGATCGCTTGCGGTTCCGCGGTGGTTGGTGGACCGCTCCACTGGTGTCGTCCACCTCCGGCTCGGTGGTCGATACCGCATTGTTCTTCTCTATCGCCTTCGCCGGGACCGGCCTTCCCTGGGTGACCTGGGGTGTTGGCGATTTTGGCGCCAAGATGTGCGTCGCGCTGGCGATGCTGATACCATATCGGGCACTGATGCAGGCGACACGTCCACAGGGGGCATGAGGAATGGCTGATGGTGGGGCAGTAGACGAAAAAGGGATCGGATCGCGGGTTCTCCGAAAGGAAGACGCGCGGCATCTAGCGGGCAAGGGCAAGTTTACGTCTGATTTCCAGCGGCCCGGGCAAATGAATATGGCGTTCGTGCGCAGCCCGGTTGCCCATGGGCGGATAAAGTCGATCAAAAAGCCCGCCGGCTTCGAAGGCGCCGTCTATACCGCCGGGGATATGGCCGATTTGAAACCCATGCGCGCACCGTCCAAACTGCCCGGCTACAAGGCATCGGACTATCCGTCGCTTGCCCTCGGCAAGGTCCGGTTTGCAGGGGAGCCAGTCGCCGTCTGCGTCGCCGAGACCCGCGCCGAGGCCGAGGATATTGCTCAGATGGTGGAGGTCGACTACGACCTGCTGCCGGCGGTGACCGACATGCTGGCGGCCAAGGCCGACGATGCTCCGCTGATCCACGAGGAATGGGACGATAACATTGTCTTCGAGACCTTTTCCGAGGACGATTTTTCTACAATCGCCGATGAGGCGACGGTCCTTATCAAACGCGAATACCGCATGAACCGGCAGGTGATGAACCCGATGGAGGGCAAGGCCGTTTTCGCCGAATGGGATGATCGACAGGACCAGTTACTGATGTGGACATCGACCCAGGTGCCGCATCTGATCCGCACCGGGCTCGCCGAATTTCTCAATCTGGAACAGCGCCAGGTGCGCGTTATCGCGCCGGATGTCGGCGGCGGGTTCGGGTGCAAGGCGCTGTTGCAGCCGGAAGAGCTGATCGCAGGCTGGCTGACGCGTAAGCTAGAACGGCCTATCCGCTGGATCGAAGATCGGCGCGAACACCTCGTCACCGGGGCGAACTGCCGCGAACACCATTATCTAATCACGCTGCATGCGTCGCCCGACGGCCGCATGCTGGGGCTCGATTGTGACGTCACCGTCGATGCCGGCGCCTACTCAGTCTATCCGTTCACCAACGGACTGGAAGGGGCGATGGCCCACGGCAACCTGCCGGGACCGTATGATATCAAAGTCTATAAGTGCCGCACCCAGACCATGGTCACCAACAAGCCGGGCCTGATGCCCTATCGGGGGGTCGCGCGGCCGGGTGTTTGCTACGCGGTAGAGATGACAATCGATGCGCTGGCGCGCGAAATCGGCATGGAAGCACATGAAATCCGCATGAAGAACATGGTGCAGGAAAGCGCGATGCCGTTCATGTCCATCGCCAAGAAGCATTTCGACAGCGGCAATTACCCGAAGAGCGTAGCAATGGCCGCCGACATGATTGGCCTGAAGGAAATCCGTTCCGCGCAGCCTGAACCGGATGTGGATGGCCGTCTGATCGGCGTCGGCATGGGCTCCTATGTCGAACAGACCGCGCACGGTACGTCCGTGTTTTCAAGCTGGGGCGTCGCGATGGTGCCGGGCTACGAACAGGCGACCGTGCGGCTTACCCCGGACGGTGGGCTGGAACTCCGGATCGGCGTGCAGAGCCACGGTCAGGGCATGGAAACGTCGATGGCGCAAATGGCCTATGAAGTGCTGGGCATCGATCCGGCGAATGTTACCGTTACCCACGGCGATACCGGCCTCACGCCGTATTCCACCGGTACCTATGCCTCGCGTAGCATGGTGATGGCCGGAGGAGCCACCGCGCGGGCCTGCCGGGTGCTGGCCGAGCGGATGGAAATCATCGGCGCGCATCTTCTGCAGTCCGAACGGACGGAAGTAAAGATCGTCGGTGGCAAGGTGGTTAGCGGCAAGGGTGAGGTGACCTTCGCTGAGATCGGCCGGGTCTGGTACCTGAACCCGGACGAGCTGCCCGAAGACGTTGATCAGGGCGGGGTAGAGGTGACGATGGGCTACCGGCCGGAGCCGGATTCTGGAGCGTTCACCTATGCCAGCCATGCCTGCAAGGTGTCGGTCGATATCGATACCGGCAAGGTGAAGGTGCTGGATTACGCCATCGTTGAGGATTGCGGCACCATGGTGAACCCGATGATCGTCGAAGGCCAGACCTATGGCGGAGCAACCCAGGGCATCGGTACCGCGCTGCTGGAAGAAAGCCCCTATGACGAGATGGGCAATCCCGGTGCCTCCACCTTTGCGGATTACATGATGCCGTCGGCGACTGATGCGCCGCACTACCGCATCGATCACATGGAAAGCCCGTCGCCGTTTACGGAATACGGTATCAAGGGCATGGGCGAGGGCGGTACGATTCCGACGCCCGCCGCCATTGGGAACGCTATCAATGACGCGCTGAAATCCATCGGTGCGGAAGTCAACGAGACGCCGTTCACGCCGCGCCGGGTGCGCGCGGCTATTGAGGCGGCGCAAGCGAATCAACAGGGAGACGCGGCATGAAACCCGCAATATTCGAACATGAACGTATGTCGAGCATCGACGATGTGGTGCAGGCGCTTGCCAATGCCGACGGCGAGGTCCGCGTTCTAGGTGGCGGTCAGTCGATCGGGCCGATGATGAATTTGCGCCTTGCTCAGCCCGACAAGGTGCTGGATCTCAGCCGGGTCGAGGGTCTGGACGGGATATCGGAGGCTGGCGATAGGCTGTCTATCGGCGCCCGCGTCACCCACGCCAGGATCGAGGACGGTGAAGTACCTGGCACAACTGGCGCCTATATGCAGTTTGTGGCATCCGGAATTTCTTATCGATCGGTCCGTAATCGCGGCACCATTGGTGGATCGGTCGCCCACGCCGATCCCGCGGCTGACTGGCCAACAGCCCTCCTGGCACTGGGCGGCGAGGTTAAGGTTGTTGGCTCCGGGGGTGAAAAATCCATCCCGCTGGACGGGTTCCAAGTGGGGCCGTTTACTACAGGTCTCGGATGGGACGAGGTGCTGATCGGGTTCGATCTGCCGGCTCTCGGACCGAATACGAAATGGGGTTACTACAAAGTCAACCGCAAGCCGGGGGAATTCGCTGACGCCATCGGTGCAGTAATCATCGGTAACGAAGCACGCGCCGTATGCGGGGCAACTGAGTCCGCACCGTTTCGTGTGTTCGATATTGAGGAGAAGCTCTCCGGCGGTGCGACAGAGCTGTCTGTGGCCGATGCGCGGGAGATACTTTCAGGCCACGATGCCGGTTTTGATGATTACGAGTTACAAATCCATGCCGTCGCGCTCAGCCGCGCCATCGGGAGGGCCTTCGCATGAGCGACCTGACGATTAACATCAACGGCGAACATGTAACGGCCAACGTGGAACCTCGCCTGTCGCTCGCGGATTTCATTCGCGATCACCAACGCCTGACCGGCACCCATCTGGGTTGCGAACATGGTGTATGCGGCGCCTGCACGGTTCTGATGAACGGCGAGCCTGTGCGGTCCTGCATCACGTTTGCTGTGGTGGCGGATGGCACCGAAATCACGACCATCGAAGGGTTCGACGACGACGAACCGATGGCGCAGCTTCGTCAGGCGTTTCATGAAAACCACGCGCTTCAGTGCGGGTACTGCACGCCCGGCATGCTAGTCGCGGCGCGGGACATCGTGACCCGTTTGCCCGATGCAGATGAAGACCGGGTGCGGCTGGAACTCGCAGGAAATCTTTGCCGGTGCACCGGCTATGTCGGCATCGTGAAAGCGATTCTCTCCGTTCTCGAACAGCGGTGCAGCTAGGCGCCACCGACATGCCCGACGGAACGTCAGAATTCGGGATCGGCGCGAAGGTCCTTCGCAAGGAAGACGCGCGCTTTCTGAACGGCCACGGCCGCTACGTAGCCGATATCGCGCGCCCGAAAATGCTGGAAGCGGCCATCGTCCGCAGTCCTGTCGCCCACGCTAACAATCTGAAAGTGACCGCGCCGGAAGACAGCAAAGGTCGGTTTTTCACCGCTGACGATCTGTCGGCTGATTGCGTTGCACCCATCCATGTTGTTTCCAAGTTTCCCGGGCACAAGGGGTCGGACTATCCCCATCTCGCCAACGGCAAGCTGCGCTTCGTCGGCGAGGCCGTTGCCGTCTGTCTGGCGGAAACGAGGGCTGCAGCGGAGGACATGGTGGCGGCAACTGGGTTGACTTTCGATGCCCTGCCGCCCGCCATCGATATGATAGCAGACGCGGAGCCGGGCGCCCCAAAGGTGCATGACGACTGGGAAGACAATGTCATCCTAGATTCCCGATTCGAAGAGAATACCGACGCGTTTAAAGAATCGGCCGTATCCGTAACTCGCGACTTCCGCATGAACCGCCAGGCAGTCAACCCGTTGGAAGGTGGTGCGGTGCTGGCGGAATGGGATGCGCGCGAAGAACGGCTGGTGGTCCACAGCGCTTCTCAAATTCCCCACATTCTGCGCAATGCGCTATGCGAGTGCCTCGGGCTTTCACAAAACCAAGTGCACGTCATCGCCCCCGATGTCGGGGGCGGGTTCGGCTACAAATGCGTTCTGCTGCCGGAAGAGATTTACATTCCCTGGGTGGCGATGCAGGTCAAACGGCCCGTGCGCTGGATCCAGGACAGGCGGGAGCATCTGGTCACAGCGGCGAACGCACGCGAGCACCACTATTCGGTTACGCTACACGCCGATTCCGATGGTAACTTCATCGGGATTGAGGCGGATATCCACGTCGATTCCGGGGCCTATGCGGTGTACCCGCATTCCAACATTCTGGAATCGACAATGGCGGGCCGAACGCTGCATGGACCCTATAAAATGTCGGCCTATAAGGTACGGTCTCGTGCGGTGGCGACAAACAAGCCACCCATCGTGCCCTACCGTGGTGTAGCGCGGCCCGGCATATGTTTCGCCATGGAGTTGGCGGTTGATGCGCTTGCCCGAGAACTGGGGCGCGAGCCTTGCGACCTGCGGGAGCAGAATCTCGTTCCCGTGGAGGCCATGCCTTATACCACCATCACCGGTGGCGAGTTCGATTCCGGCGACTATCCGGAGGCGTTGCGTCGTGCCCGCGGCCTGATCGATCTGCCCGCAATTCGGGCGCGACAGGAAGCCGGAGAGGATGACGGGCGGCAAATCGGCATTGGTTTCGGTTGCTATATCGAAATGACGGCATTGCAAACGTCAGCCGCCGCCCGTGCTGGACTCGCAGCCATCCCCGGTTACGAGCAGGCGCAGGTGCGTCTGATGCCCGATGGCGGGCTTGAAATCGGTGTCGGTGTTCAGAACCACGGGCAGGGTATGGAAACCACTCTGGCCCAGGTCGCGTGCGAAAAATTCGGTCTTGAAATAGAAGATGTCGCCGTCCGGCACGGCGATACGGCCACATCTCCGTACTCCACCGGAACCTATGCGTCCCGGTCGATGGTGATGGCGGGTGGGGCGATTTCGCGTACCTGCGATGTTCTAGGCGAACGCATCCGGAAAATCGGCGCGCATCTGCTGCAATGCGATCTGTCCCAAACCGAAATTTCCAGTGCGGCTGTCACGGGTCCATCCGGCAGTGTTCCATTCGCCGAAATTTCTCGGGTCTGGTACCGAAATCCGGAAGAACTGCCGGACAGTGTCGATCCCGGCGGGGTAGAAGCCGTATCCGGGTTTCGTCCCGAACCGGATAACAGTCCTTTTTCCTATGCCACTCACGCGGCGGTCGTCGCCGTCGACCCGGATCTCGGATCGGTCGAAATACTGGATTACGTGATTTCCGAAGACTGCGGCACCATCGTCAACCCGATGATCGTGGACGGTCAGATCATTGGTGGCGCGTTGCAGGGCGTGGGGACGGCGTTGTTCGAGGAATCGAATTACGATGCAGAGGGACAGCCGCTGTCGTCCACCTTCGCTGACTACGCCATGCCCGGATCGACTCATTTGCCGGTTTTGCGGCTGGACCATCTTGTCACGCCCTCCCCGTTGACGGAGTTTGGGGTGAAAGGGCTGGGCGAGGGCGGCGCAATTCCCCCCCCGGCGGCGATTGCGAATGCCGTCAACGATGCTTTGCGGGAGTACGGGGTTGAGGTAGCGGAAACACCGATTACGCCGCGGCGGGTGTTGACGGCGATCTGGAAAGCAAAGCAGTCCCGACTATCCAGTGTCGAAACGTCCTGATGGAAGCGAGATTTGCACTCGGGGGCCGATAGGCCTTGCCCTGTTTCATGCCCCTGGGGATCGATAGATCGAACGGCGCCACTAGGCGACCGGGATCTATATCTTCGTCGATATAGGGTCTGACCCCCATCGCAATGCCGAGGCCGTCGTTCGCCGCCTCAGCGCCTCGGCCGAAGGACAGGCGTTCCTGAGCAAAAAATGGACGGTAGGCACGCCACAGCTTCCCTTTATCCGTAAAATTGTTTTGATATACGGGAAGGCCGACAAACGCATTTTCGTCGTTTATCCTGTTCCCACGGTTAAATCAGGATGAGCAGATCATGAGCGGACAACGGCAGATAAAGCTCAACGCGTTTATGCGCCCGACCACAATCCATACGGGGAGCTGGCGCTGGCCCGGTGCATATTCGGATGCCAACTTCAATTTCGGGCACATCAAGAAGTTTGCGCAACGGCTGGAAGAGGCGAAGTTCGACAGTTTTTTTATGGCCGATCATCTGGCCGTTCTGAACATGCCGGTGGAAGCCCTGCGCCGGTCGACCACGCCCACCTCGTTTGAGCCGTTTACCCTACTGTCCGCGCTGGCGATGTGCACCGACCATCTGGGCCTGATGGCCACGGGGTCTACCACCTATGACGAGCCGTATCACATCGCCCGCCGGTTCGCCTCGCTGGATCATATCAGCGGCGGCCGCGCGGGCTGGAATATCGTGACGACGTCCAATCCGGATGCGTCCAAGAATTTCGGCAAGGGAGAGCATCTGGAACATTCCGAACGCTACAAGCGCGCCCGTGAATTCCACGATGTCGTTACCGGCCTCTGGGATAGCTGGGCGGAGGATGCGTTCCTGCGCGATCAGGAAACCGGCATATTCATGGACCCGGATAAGATGCACGTCCTCGATCACAAAGGGAAATACTTCAATGTCCGCGGGCCGTTGAATATTGCGCGCCCGGTTCAGGGCTGGCCGGTGATCGTGCAGGCGGGCGGATCGGATGCCGGGCGCCAACTCGCAGCTGAAACGGCGGAAGCGGTGTTCGCCGCCCAGAGCAGCCTGGAAGCCGGGCGGGCGTTCTATGAAGACGTAAAAGGACGCATGCAGAAACTTGGCCGCGATCCCGATCATCTGAAAATCATGCCCGGTTGTCTGATTGTCGTCGGCGATAGCATGGAAGAAGCGAAGGCGAAGCGTGCCAAGCTGGACAGCCTGGTGCACGAGGAAAGCGCCATCGCGTCACTGTCCATCACGCTGGGCGTCGACGCCTCCAAGTTTGATCCCGACGGGCCGTTACCCGACGACATGCCGGAAAGCAACGCCACAAAATCGGGCCGCGACCGCGCGGTTCTGCTGGCGGAAAGGGAAGGGTTGAACGTACGACAGCTGGCGCAGCGCCTGGGCGGATACTCCGGCCTCGCCATGGTTGGCACGCCTGACTCCATTGCCGATGAGATGGAGGAATGGCTGGAAGCTCGCGGCAGCGACGGATTTACGATCATGTTCCCCTATTTGCCGCAGGGGCTTGACGATGTGGTCGACCGAGTCATCCCGGAAATCCGGCGTCGGGGTCTTTTCCGAACGGATTACGAAGGCGTCACCCTGCGGGAAAACCTGGGTCTGCCGCGCCCGGAAAACCGCTTTTTCACGGAACGCGCCGCCGCCGAATAGCCCCTTTCCCGAGCCGGATGGATATTTGCCGGAAATCTGTTAGATAACGCACCGTATGCACCATTAACGGAGGCGGATGTGCCTGGGCTGACCGATATTGATCCCGACGGACTTCTTGAATATTCAGTGGTCTTCACCGACCGCTCGCTGAACCACATGTCGCGGACATTCCAGGGCGTGATGATCGAGATTTCGGAATCCCTGAAGAAAGTCTACAACGCGCATTCCGTGGTGCTGGTGCCGGGCGGAGGAACCTACGGTATGGAGGCGGTTGCCCGCCAGTTTGGGACAGGTCGGAAATGCTTGGTTATCCGTAACGGCTGGTTCAGTTTCCGCTGGTCGCAGATTTTCGAAGCCGGCGGCATTCCGTCGGAGGAAGTCGTCCTCAAGGCGGCACCGGTTGAATCAGGCAGCCAGGCGGCTTTTGCGCCCGCACCGATCGAAGATGTCACTGCCGCCATTGCCGAGTACAAGCCCGATATCGTTTTCGCGCCGCATGTGGAAACGGCGTCCGGCATGATTCTGCCCAACGATTACATGAAGGTGGTTGCCGATGCGGTGCATGCCGAGGGCGGTCTGTTTGTTCTCGATTGCGTGGCGTCCGGCACGATCTGGGTCGATATGGCGGCCACTGGCGTGGATGTGCTGATCAGCGCGCCGCAAAAAGGGTGGAGTGCCTCCCCCTGCAGCGCGCTGGTGATGCTGGGCGAAGAGGCCCGAAAATGTATAGACGATACCACCAGTTCCAGCTTTGCCGCCGATCTCAAGAAATGGCTTCAGATCATGGAAGCCTACGAAGGGGGCGGCCACGCCTATCACGCCACCCTGCCGACGGATGCTATCGTCAAGTTCCATGCGTCTTTGAAAGAGACGGAAGACTATGGCTTTGACAAGGTGAAGGCTGAGCAGCAGGAACTGGGTGATAAGGTCCGTGCCATGATGTCGTCCTATGGTTTTAAAAGTCTGGCGGCGGACGGGTATGGCGCGCCGGGGGTGGTCGTCTGTTACACCGACGATCCCGATATTCACAATGGCAGTAAGTTCGCTGCCGCCGGTCTACAGACCGCCGCGGGCGTACCGCTGATGTGCGACGAGCCGGAAGATTTCCGTACCTTCCGGGTCGGCCTGTTCGGTCTCGACAAGCTCCACAATGTCGACCGCACGGTCGCCAGTTTGGAAAAGGCGTTATCTCAGGTAACCGGGGGCACGAACGTCCGTTAGGGCGCTTTCAAAAACTTTTTCAGTTTTCGCATCCCTATTACTCCGCCGCTACCGACGGTAGTCCCGCCAACGCCATCGCCAGTTCACCTTCGTCGTAGTTCCGGTCTTCTAGGTTGCCTGCGAAGTAATCCATGTAGGCCTGCATGTCGAAGTGGCCGTGGCCACATAGGTTAAAGAGGATCGTTTCCGATTTGCCTTCTTCCTTGCAGCGCAGCGCTTCGTCGATGGCGCCCTTGACCGCATGGTTGGCTTCCGGTGCCGGCAAGATGCCTTCCTCGTGTGCAAACTGAATGCCGGCGGCAAAACATTCGGTCTGGTGATATGCCCTGGACGAAATGAGATCGAGTTCCTGCACATGGCTGACCAGTGGTGCCATGCCGTGATAGCGTAGCCCGCCGGCGTGGAAACCTGGCGGAATAAAGGTCGATCCAAGCGTATGCATCTTTACCAGCGGGGTCAGGTGCCCGGTGTCGCCGAAATCATAGGCGTACTTGCCGCGGGTCAGGGTCGGACAGGCAGCCGGTTCGACGGCAATCACCTTCACATCTTTTCCGCCCCGCAACTTTTCGCCGAGGAACGGAAACGTAATGCCGGCGAAATTCGATCCGCCGCCGGTGCAGCCGACGACGACATCCGGATAATCGCCTGCCATTTCAAGCTGTTTGACGGCTTCCTGGCCGACCACGGTTTGGTGCATCAGTACGTGGTTGAGCACGCTGCCCAATGAGTATTTGGTATCATCCCGGGTCGCCGCAATTTCAACGGCTTCAGAGATCGCAATGCCAAGGCTGCCGGCGGAATTCGGTGAGTCTTGCAAAATAGCGCGCCCCGCCTCGGTTTCGTCTGAGGGGCTGGCGACGCAACGCGCACCATAAGATTCCATCAAAGCCTTGCGATAGGGTTTCTGCTGGAAGGATACCTTCACCATGTAGACGTCGACTTCAAGGCCGAACAGCGCACCCGCGAAGGCGAGCGAAGAACCCCACTGGCCGGCGCCCGTTTCGGTCGACAGTTTGGTGATGCCTTCCGCCTTGTTGTAATAGGCCTGTGCGATGGCGGTGTTGGGCTTGTGGCTGCCTGCGGGGCTAACGCCCTCGTATTTGTAGTAAATCTTCGCGGGCGTATCGAGCGCGCGCTCCAGCCGACGTGCGCGGAACATCGGCGTCGGACGCCACTGTTTGTAGATATCGCGTACTTCGTCCGGGATTACAATTTCGCGCTCGGCGGATACTTCCTGCTTGATCAGTTCCATCGGGAACAGGGGCGCTAGGTCTTCAGGGCCGATCGGCTGGCCGGTACCGGGATGCAGCGGCGGGGCCAGTGGTTCCGGCAGATCCGCCATGATGTTATACCAGTGGGTCGGGATGTCCTTCTCGTCCAGAAGGTATTTCACGGTATCCGACATGTCTGCGCCTCCCGTTCGGGGTGTTTAGTTTTCTCCGTGCAGAACGTCGCTGATTTAGAACTGCTGGTAAAGGGGGGGGGGAACTAGAACAGCGCCGCTATTTCCCTCCGCGTTCCTTCGTCCAGCAGGTCACCTTCGCCCGCCGCGACCAAATCCGCCATGTGGTCCGGATTGGACGTGCCCGGAATAACGCAGGTGACCGCAGGGTGGGATATCACGTATTTAAGGCACAATTGCGCCCAGCTATTGCAGCCGAATTCTGCTACCAGGTCCGGCATAGGTTGCCGTGACAGGTGCGATAGCAGTCTGCCACCGCCAAAGGGTAAATTGATAAGTGTCGCGATACCGTTTGCGGCGCAGAATGGCAAAATTTCGTCTTCTGCATCCGTTTCGTCGATGGAATAGCAGAACTGGACGAAATCGACCGGCTCTTCCTTTAAACAATTCATCAAATCGCCGAAGGCATGGGGGCGGTAATGGGTGTACCCCAGATAACGTAGCCGTCCGTCGCCTTTCCAGCCGCGCATGGCGTCCAGATGAGTGCGCCAGTCGACAAGGTTATGAATCTGCATGAGGTCGATCACTTCGGTCCGGAATAGCCGGAACGACGTTTCCATTTCGTCGATACCCTGTTGCCGCCCCTTGGTCCAGACCTTGGTGGCGATAAAGGCGTCATTGCGGCGGACGTTATCTGCCAGCAGATCGCCGGTGACGCCTTCGGCGCGGCCATACATGGGTGACGAGTCCACCACCGTGCCGCCGGAATCAAACAGCGTATCCAGCACCCGGCCGCGCTGGGCCCGTTCTGCGGCGCCGGTTCCGATATCGAACCCGCGCCAGGTGCCGACGCCGATAGCACCGATCTCTTCACCGGTAGAGGGAATGGGCCGTTTCAGCATGGCGTGACCCTACCCTACTCGCGGTGTTCATGTCAGGGGGATGGAGGTGGAGCCGGTTGGCGGGGCCGAAGCGCCGTTGATATAGTCGTTGTATTCGTTGGGAGTTTATAGGTGTTCTGGGTAACGGGAACTTTCTGGCTATCGATCATGTTGGCTTTGACCGTACCGATCATATTGATCCGGATATTACACAACCGGCCTAAGTCTATAAAAGGCGAGGGCCATGGCGCCCGTGGCGTCGGGTGCAAGGTCCTGCGGTTTACGTTCATTTCAATCCGGGGGCCGCTGGTCGCGCCGCTTGATCTATACGGTTCACGTCCGTTCGTACCCTCCCGCTATAGCGGGCCGCACCGGTTCTTCTATAATGCCGGCCTAAACGGTAGATAACGCAAGAAGACGCCCGTGCTGACTGAAGACAGGAACGAATTAGTTACCCGGACTGGCCCTGGAACACCGATGGGGAACCTTTTCCGGCGGTACTGGATTCCGTTTCTGCTGTCCGACGAGGTCGCCGAAGCTGGCTGTCCGCCGGTTCGCGTGAAACTGTTGTCCGAACCGCTGATAGCCTTTCGCGACAGCAATGGCGATTTGGGCCTGATAGAGGAGTTCTGCGCCCATCGGCGGGTGTCACTGTGGTTCGGGCGGAACGAGGAGGGCGGCTTGCGCTGCCCCTATCACGGCTGGAAATTCGATGTTCACGGAAATTGCCTCGAAATACCGTCGGAGCCCGAAGACAGCGTCATCAAGCAGGAAGCCCGCCTGACCGCATATCCCTGTGTCGAGCGTGGCGGCATCGTTTGGGCTTATATGGGACCTGCGGAAGAACAGCCGCCGCCACCTGCATTCGAATGGGCAACCGTTCCAGCGGATCAATGCTATCACACCAAGCGGCTGCAGGAATCCAACTATCTTCAAGCGTTGGAAGGTGGCATCGATTCAAGCCATGTCGGGTTTCTACACACGGGTGAACTTCGCAGCGATCCGCTCCATCACGGCTCCAAAGGGTCCGACTACCATCTGTCGGACCGGAAGCCGCGTTTTGAAGTCAAGGAATCCATCGGCGGGCTACACCTGGGCGTCCGCCGCAATGCCGGGGACGACAAGTTCTACTGGCGCGTAACGCCCTGGATCATGCCCTGGTATACGATTGTGCCTCCCTATGGCGACAATCCGCTGCACGGCCATGCCTGGGTGCCGATCGACGATGAGAACTGTTTTGCTTGGACGTTTTCCTATCATCCGTCCCGCCCGCTGAGCGAGCTGGAACTCGGCGTGATGACCGAGGGGGGTAGTCTCCACGTCAAACAAAGTCCCGTCACGTTTCGCCCACTCGCCAACCGGGATAACGACTACCTGATCGACCGCGCGGCGCAGAAAGTGGGAACGTCGTCCAGCGGTGTGAAGGGGATCGCCATGCAGGATGCCTCAATCCAGGAAAGCATGGGCCGTGTCGCCGACCGCGCGCGCGAAAACCTGGTCCAGACCGACCGCGGCATTGGACTGGCCCGGCGGCAGCTTCTTCGCGCGGCGAAGGACCTTGAAAAGGGAAAACTACCGCCCGGCCTTTCACCCGCGTCGCAGGCGGTACGGTCCGCGTCTTTCGAGCTGGACCGCAAAATCCCGTTCGACGAAGCGCCCGGTGAGCCATTGAAGGTTAAACAGGGCGTTGCCCACACATCCATCTGATCCAGGGAGAATTCCGTGACTGACCAGCTTGACCCAAAAGCCGCCGGCGCGCGCCGCCTGAAGGACAAGGTTTGCGTCGTTACCGGCGCAGGGCAGGGGATCGGCCGGGCCATCGCCCGCCGCCTCGGGCAGGAGGGTGGAAAGGTTGTCGTGGCGGAACGGGTGGAGGAGACCGCCAGGAAAACCGTCGGCGAGCTGACGGATCATGGCGTCGATGCCATCGCCGCGCTAGTCGATCTGAGTATGTATGCCGGCGCGGAAGATATGATCGATCAGGCAGAAACCGCCTTCGGACGGGTCGATGTGCTGGTGAACAATGTCGGCGGGACCATCTGGATGAAGCCCTTTCATCTGTATTCGCCCGAAGAAGTGGAGCTTGAACTCGAACGTTCGCTGAAACCAACGCTCTGGGGGTGTCGGGCAGTCTTACCGGGGATGATGGAACGGAAGGCCGGATCGATCATAAACCTCGGGTCCCAGTCGGTGCGGGGACTTTACCGGTTGCCCTATGCCGCCAGCAAAGGCGGCATCCTTGCCCTGACAAAGGTGCTGGCGATGGAATACGGACGTTACGGCATTCGGGTGAACACCGTTTCGCCTGGCGGCACCGACATTTCCGACCGCACGACATCGCGGCTGACCATCCGGCCGGGCGAAATGGCGGGAGACCTGCCGGAGGCAGAAGGGAATGCCTACCGCGAGGAAATGTTCGACGACATTGGCAACCAGCAGGCCATCCGCCGCCGGGGGCTGCCCGACGAACAAGCCGCCGCCGTCGCCTTTCTGGCATCGGAAGATGCCAGCTTCGTGACCGGCGATGTCATCAACTGCAGCGGCGGGCAATCCTGACCGGTTACGGTGTCAGGTGCCGGCTACCTCCTTATACCAGTTGCAGACCTGCGCGCCGATCCAGAATACGACTTCGTCCTTAGCTAGAATCTCGCGCTAAGCTAATCCGGAGGAATAGCGACTTGCGTCCGGCTGCGCAGGATGGCAGCTTGCACTTCGCGGTTTACAGCCGAACGGGCCTGTAGTTCAGCTGGTTAGAACGCTCCGCTCATAACGGAGTTGTCGGGGGTTCGAGTCCCTCCGGGCCCACCATTTCCACTACTTTGAAGGCGTAGTAAGTCGCCGCCGGGTTGTCCGTCCATTGCTTTTGATGCACGCTCAATTGCACTGACGTCGTTGTCGGTAGATAGAGAGTTCGGATTCGTGACCCAACTGTTTGATCCATTGCCTGAGACCATCCGCCCTGAATTGGCGTCGGCGCTGGAAACGGCTTGGTCGCAGCTTGCCGCGCCGGGCCCTTGGCTGACCGGGACTCAACGGCTGGCGCGCTGCCGGGTCTGCGGCCTACTATCCTGACGGCGAATTAAAACCGCGGAGAGAATAGAT
>CAJWUK010000049.1 GCA_913047365.1 uncultured Alphaproteobacteria bacterium
TCACGATCGATCGCCCACACTTTGCAATCTGCGGCTTCCAGAATGGCACGGCTGTATCCGCCGGCGCCAAACGTACCATCCACATATTGTCCGCCGGCGCGGGGTTGAAGCGAGCCGATCACTTCGTCGATCAGGACGGGGTCATGGGAGGCGCCAGAGCGGCTGCCCTTCATGTGGCACCCCCTGAAAGCCGGGTCCGAAGCGCGGCAATCTCTGCTGTTTGATGTTCCAGGTAGCGGTCCGGCGCCCAAATCTGAAATCGGGTGCCGCGTCCCACGAAGGTGGCGCAGTCGGTTATGCCGGCTTGTTCCGCCAGCCTCGCCGGGAGAATGATTCGGCCTTCGCCGTCGAATGGTAGTTCGCTGGCCAGTGACATGATGGTTTCAACCAGCCCGTCATCGGATCTTCCAACCAGGGTCTGGGCGAAATCACCGCCTTCCAGTGATTGATCGAACCGGCGGCGATTCAGCTCTTCCAAGGTGCCGCGCCCGAGTCCTTCGATGGCCGGGTAGGTTAGTGATGGATAGGCGATAACCCCCTGATATGCCTCACTTCCGAGTGCAGATCGATAGGCGGCGGGGACAGATACCCTGCCCTTTTTGTCGACCTTGTTTTCGTATGTCGATATGAACGACGTCACGGGACGATCCGGCTTTCCTATTCTCTAACGCCGGTGAACCGGCAGAAACCAACGCCCAAAGCGGAGATTTGGGACAACATGGTATATCATGGGAATTCATGGGAATCAACGCTACCGACAGTAAAGAATCAGTTAAGAACAGCTAATTAAAAGCTTTGTTTACCCGATAATTTGATCGTCCGGAAGCAGCGCAAATTGACCGGTATTCCCAGAAATAAAAATATTCACCGCCAATTATGGCAGTATTATGTTCTTGTTGTGTTCTTATTTGGGTGGCAGAATTATGCGGTCCAGACGGCCTGTAAGCCGGGTTCTGTCCTCGCCAATACGAAGTAATGACGATGGATGGCCATTCATCTGGGGTGTCCGTTACCGGATACCTCGTCGCGACCTACCCGGGCAGCGGCGCGGAAACCCGCCCGTGGAATACACCACATGCCGCCCCTATTCGGTCTTGCTCCCGGTGGGGTTTACCCTGCCGTCGCCGTCGCCGACGACGCGGTGCGCTCTTACCGCACCCTTTCACCCTTGCCACGTCTAAAGACGGGCGGTCTGCTCTCTGTGGCACTTTCCCTGGGGTCGCCCCCGCCGGCCATTAACCGGCACCGTGTTTCCATGGAGCCCGGACTTTCCTCCCCCCGGCGGGTTTCCCTATTGCCGAAAGGCGGCCATCCAACCGTCTGGACCGTGAACAAAGTCGGACGAAAACCATTCCCCGTCAAGTGGTTATGGACGCGATAGAGACGATGGCTCTTGCAGTTTTCGGATTCAGACCACCCGATACATTGTCCGGAACGAACCGGCGCTGAAACGCCGTTAACTTCGCTTCCAGGGAAGCATCCGGGTCATAGCCGATTGCCTGTAATAGTGTGATAATTTCCTCATCGGCCGGCAGCTCAGCTGCCTCTGGCGGCCAAACTGAAAGGTCCTTGTCGGCAAGACGTTTCCAGTCGAATAACTCTCCCGGGTCCTGCTTGCGTTCCGGCGCGATGTCCGAATGACCGACAACCCGGTCGGGTGGTATGTCGTATCGGGCGAGAATATCGGCGAGTAGTATTTCAACGGATGTCATTTGCATCTCTGGAAAAGGCCTGTATCCGAATTCGTGCCCCGGATTGACGATTTCTATACCGATTGATCGGTCGTTAATATTTGTCGCGCCCTGCCAATAGCTGGCACCCGCGTGCCAGGCACGATCTGTTTCCTGGACAAGCCTATAGACTTTCCCATTTTCGTCGATCAGATAGTGTGCGCTGACCTCGGCCTCCGGGTCGCACAGGCGGTCCAAGGCGTCTTTTGCCGATTTCATGCCGGTGTAATGCAGGACCACCAAGTCGATCCTGGTTCCTGTAGGTCGAGCCCCAAAATTCGGTGACGGACATGCCGTGACTTGAAGGTTCATTTCATGGCTTTTCAATAAAGTTTTCTGATTTGCGAAACACAATGATCGCGACGCCGACAATGGTGACCAAGCCACCTCCGGCGATCAGCGAGGTAAGCGTCTCGCCAAGAATGACGATGCCGAAACTGACCCCGAAAAAGGGAATAAGCAACGTGAAAGGCATCGTCTGATTGGTCCGGTATTTTGGCACAAGCCGGTACCACAACCCATGGCCAACTATGCTGACTACAATGCCCATATGGGCAATAGCGATCCACGCATCGATACTCGCGTTTTGAATCGCGTCAATCTGCCCACTTTCAAATATCCAGGAAATCAGAGCCATCTGCGGTATGGCGAAAACTGACATCCAGCCGTTGATGGCAAAAACGTTTACGCCCCCAAGGCTGCGAAGCTGCAAATTAGCGGCACCGAATGAAAGGGCGGAAACAAGCGCCAGAAATGCGAAAAGCAGATTGTCGTTTACCCGGGGTTCACCCACCAGCAATGTCACGCCCGCGAAGCTGATAATAATACCCGTAGCCCTGCGCCATCCGAACCGTTCCCGGAAAAAAATCAGCGCCAGCAAAAGCGCGAACGGAACAGATGTTTGCAGTATCAGGGCAGCGGTGCCGGCATGAATATGTTCTAGCGCAACGAACAGAAGCCCGAAATGCATCGTACCCATGGTGACGGACAGACCGAAAATCTTCCACATATGTCCGCGTGGTATGGCGACAAACGGAACCAGCGTTATCGCAATCACGGCCATTCTGATTGTAATCAGTGCCCAACCGGGAATTTCCCCGGCGGCAAGCCGCGCGGCGGCTATGTTAGAGGCCCATACCGCCATAATGGTGACGGCAAGGACCATGTGGGCAGGTTTCATATTGACCGACACTCAGCGCAGGCATTTACGTTGTCAAATAGCGGGGTCAAATTGTCGGAAAATTTTATAACTTCAGCGAACCAGCGGACGGGTTGGGGGTGTGTCCCTCTTGGTTTTTATATGGTCGAGGTTCTGGCATTAAATTTGCGTATTGTTAACGGGGGGCTGATTTTGGTAGTCGGCGGCTGGTCGGTTCTTCAGGTTGGCGAAGAATGCCAATTGGTGGGAAGGCGTAGTTTGTACTTTTTGATTTTGCCAATTTGACGCCTGATCTGTGTAAGGATCAACCGCAAGGTTCCATATTCTTTCATCACCGGGGCGGGCTTCGTCAGTTCGCCGAGAAATCTGCGCGCTCTTCGCATCAGAGGAGCGTGCGCGCTGAGAATGTTCCAGCGCTTCCAAGCTGCCCGACCCCACCTTTCGGCAGCAACAGGAGAGCGATGGCCCAGCGTATCCGGGCCACAGTTTTCTTTTTCCGAAAAAAACGTAATGATCTTGCCCCAATAAGAATATGCAGGAATGCAAGCGAGGAAACGCATGGAGGGGCTCAAAAATTCCGAACGACAAAAGTCGGGAATTATTCATTTTATTCGGCGCGGCGCCGAGCTTCATCCGGGCCGAATTGCCATTGATGACCAGTTAAACGGCCGTCGGCTTTCCTATTCAGAATTGCATGAAAGAATAAACCGGTTATCACGTGCCCTGATCGGTTTGGGCATCGGTAAAGGCGACTTCGTGGCTGCCATGATGCCGAATGAGCATTCGCTGGTCGAAACGATTTTCGCCTGCGCCCAAATAGGTGCCATTGTTACGCCGATTAATGTCCGGCTGATCGACTCAGAAGTTTCGGAATACGTGACCGATCACCAGTGCAAGGCAGCAATCGCCAACTCCAGGTTTGCGGATTGTTTTGAAGGGACGCGTATTGCAAACAGAATATGCGTTGGAGATCGCCTGGAAGGCTGGCAATACTATGAAGCCCTAATCGCGGAGCAGGAGGGCATTCTTCCTGTCGCCACAACAATGCTGGATGATCCGTATCGCCTCGTAATGACGGGTGGGACCACCGGCAAGAGCAAAGGGGTTCTCCACAGTCAGGGCGGAACGATCATTACCGTGCTTTCGGATGTCGTTGAATACGGTATCGGCCGCGGCTGGAAAACTGTCTCCATTTTGCCGGGATATCATGTCGCCGGGATGGAATGGGGCATGTTTTCCGTCTTTTCGCGAGCCGGTACAGTCATATTCCCTTCGGACATTTCATTCGACCCTAACGCCTATCTGGAACTTGTCCGGGGCCGTGGAGTCGAATATTTGCCTCTGGTTCCCGCGATCATTAACGCGCTCTGGGATGCGTGGGATCGCAAGCCGATTATCACGGTAAGGACGGTGGTCACGACGGCTGCACCAACGCCGCTACCGTTGCGCCAAAAACTTGCGGAAATTTTTCCCGAAGCAAATATTTTTGCCGCTGCCGGGTTAAGTGAAAGCCTCAACATGGCGACCCAGGGAGCGGGCGAGTTTCTGACCCAACCGGAAGCGATCGGCGAGCCGCACATTGATACCCGAATTGTCATTCTCGACGATGACGACCGACCTGTGCCACGGGGAATGCCGGGCCAGATTGTGATGCGAAATTTCAACACGGCACTTGGCTATCACAAGGACCCGGCTGCCGCTGCTGTAACATGGCGGCCCCGCAGGGGTGACCCGGAGAATCTTCATTGGTGTTTCACCGGCGATATCGGCGTGATGGATGAAGATGGTAGGTTGACCCTGGTTGACCGGTCGAAAGATGTCATCAAATCGGGTGGCGAAAGTGTTCCGTCAGTAGAAGTTGAAACGGTCTATGCCGGGCATCCTGCGTTGCGCGAACTTGCGGTAATTGGCGTTGAAGACGAAAAATGGGGGGAGGCGGTGGTGTTGGTAGCTGTTCTCAATTCCGGAAAAACCGATCCAGCAGACATTGCGGCCTCCTTGTTCTCCTTCGGTCGCGAAAAAATAGCCGCCTACAAAGTGCCAAAGAAGATTGCTTTCGTAGAAAGCCTGCCAAGAAGCCATTTCGGAAAAGTGCTTAAACGGGATCTGAGAGAGGCTGTATTCGATCGGATATTCGAACCGAACTAGGTTCTCCCAATCACCAGACTCAACAACGCAGAAGGATCGTCCGGCAAGCTGTCGCCACGCCATGCGACGTACTGGTCAGGGCGAATTAGGGTGAGACTACATTTGTAAAGCCGGTGCGTTTCGGGGTCAGTTTCATCAAATAATGCGACAGGCACGCCACTTGCGATCGCGGTGTCCAAAAGAGGTTGCACATCGATATCCGAACCGCCCAACCGGAGCAGCGTAAATCCTTTCCCGAAGTTGTCGAATAATGCTGATCCGTCCGATAACCATCTATGGGGCGCCCTGCCGCCCGGGTAACTTGTGGGAACATATCTGAAGGGATCGCTGACCGGGATTTCTCCGTCTTCCTTCGCGATGATCGTCGAGCCGTCGTATCGCGCGCCTAGTTGAATGCCCATGCAGAAATATTCTTCGGCGAGTGCTTCTTCGGTGGCTGCACCGAGTTCCGCCCGGAGCCTTTCTCCGTCCGGTGTTTCTTCTTCGATTTGGGGCGGAACCGACAGATGGGATTTGCTCTGCGCCAGGGCGTATGATTGTGCCAGATTACGGACCGCGACTGGGCGGCGTTCGGCCTCGTATGTGCTGACTAGTTTTTCCCCCGCCCAACCATGATGCCACGCCGCCAGTTTCCACCCTAGATTTTCTGCATCGCCAACACCGGTGTTCATGCCGAAGCCACCTGTTGGCGTAAAAAGATGCGCCGCGTCGCCTGCCAAAAGCGCGCGGCCATCCTGATACCGATCGGCGACGAGCGATAAGCCTGCCTGCCAGGGTTTGGACGACAATATATCGACAGGTACCTCTTCGCCGACCACGCGCCAGATATATGGTCGGGGATCGACACTTTTGGGATCCTGGCCGGGTTCCACTTTTGCCCATGTCAGGAAATGTCCCTTTCCGTCCAGCGCCACAATCGACGCGCGGCCTTCCGGATTCATTGAATGGAACTGCCATGGTGCATCTGTCTTCATGAGGTCATACAGCGACGGGGCGTAAAAATAGACAGACAGCATCTGGCCCATCATGAAATCGACTTCTTCGCCACTTTTGCCATCGTACTCAATCCCGAGCGATCGCCGGACGGTACTGCGAGCACCGTCACAGCCCACCAGATAGCCGGCTTCAATAGTTTCTCGAGCGCCGGTAGCGACGTTTTCGATGTCTGCGGTCACGCCATCGGTATCCTGGGAAAAGGAATTCAACTGCCACCCGAAGCGCATATCGACGCAATCTTTTCCGTCGAGTTCCTTTTTCAGGATTCGTTCGACAAACATCTGCGAGGCTCGTTGCAGCGGTTCCGGCCCTATTTCGAGGTCGAACGATCCCGGTTTTAGCCGTTCGCGCAAAGTGGGAATTTTAATTCGCCCGATCTCGTGGGTGTTGATCCGAGTGACGAATATTGCATCGCCGCAGTGATCCAGCGGCAGGCCGACATCCCGCATTCTGTTTGCAATTCCAAGTCGCCGGTAATGTTCCATTGTGCGGGCGTTGTGAGTGTTGCCTTGTGGGTGGTTGGGGGTCTCCACCGCCCGGTTGACCAGCATGCAAGGCACGTCCCGCCATGCGAGATCAAGGGCAAGGTTCATCCCTACAGGGCCGCCGCCGACGATCAGGACTGGGACATTGGGCATACCGAAACGCTTTCCGAACAAGACAAAATTTCTGATCTTTTATCTAAGTGCTATCCACTTGGCGAGACGCGAAGACTTAGTCGAAGAGGGCACTATGTCAGACCGCGCTGTTTTTGAATTTTCCCCCAGGCATCGTTAATAGTCGCCATTTTTGCCGTCGCCATATCGATAAAGCCCTGCGGCATACCTTCCGCCACCAGTTTGTCGGGGTGGTTTTCTTTGATCAGGGTGCGCCATGCAGCCCTGACGGCGTGATTGTCCGCGTCGTGAGGCACACCAAGTATCGCGTATGGGTCCGAAGCGTCCGCCCCAAGATGACCTGACCGGATACGGGCAAATTTCGCGTCATCGAAGCCGAATATTCTCGAAACTTCTTTAAGGAACTCTTCCTCCTCCGGATGCATGACCCGGTCAGCCTTAGCAATGTGGAAAAGCGCATCGAGCAATTCTTCCAATACCGCTGGCCGGTCTGCGAACATTTTTGCAACCTGCTTCGCGTACGGCTCAAAGCCCCGCGCATCCTTGCGAGCCAGGTCAAAAACCCGGCCGACGTTTTTCAATTCCTCTTCCGGAACATCAAGTATCTGCCGAAAAGCCTGAACCTCGTCCGGGGTTACTTGCCCGTCGGCTTTCGCCATTTTCGCGCTAAGCGCGATCACCGCAATGGTAAAGGCGGTCTGGCGGGTCGCGTCATCGTCTGCCTCGTCTCCACGACGCAGCCGATCAACAGCATGCCCTGCCGCTGCGCCGACCAGGGCGCCAAGAGGGCCGCCCAGAGCAAAGCCCGCCGCGCCGCCAATGATCTTTCCAAGCACTGCCATGTGGTTGTTCTTTTAGCCCCGAACCCAATCCATATAAATGTATTCGCGGAATAAGACGACAATAAGTCTGACGACGGAAAACACCGAAGATGTTTACGGGAAAACGGTATCATTTCGTTTCCTGACCCACAATGAAACATAACGGCAGGACTGTCTGTGTCCGCCGTCTTTCAAGAATAACAATCTTTTCCACTCCCTGCGGCTGACAGGCTCTTCGGCGGTTGATACATTCGCCGGCCATATAAAAATGCACCTCGGGGAGAGAAAAATGGCGAGCAAGAACGGTAATCGGATTATTGCGATAGAAGAACACTATTTCGATCCGGAAATCGTAGCCCAGTATGACGTTAAGACTGGATTCGCCGGCACCCCCATCCGCACAAAGATGGAAGATCTCTACGACCTGCGCATTAAAGACATGGATGCTTCCGGCATCGATATACAAGTGCTGTCACAGGGGGCGCCAGGGGTTCAGCGGTTTGAACCGGACCAGGCCGTTTCCCTCGCTAAGGCCGCAAATGACCGCCTGTATGAGACTTGCCAACAGCATCCCGACAGGTTCGCCGGGTTCGCGACAATGGCGTCACCGGCGCCGGAGGCTGCTGCGGATGAGCTGGAGCGTACGGTAAAGGACTATGGCTTCAAAGGCGGCATGATCCATGGTCTGACCAACGGCGAGTTTATCGATCAGAAAAAGTTTTGGCCGATTTTCGCGCGTGCCGAGGCGCTTGACGTTCCAATCTATCTCCATCCGGCGGTGCCCCATCCGGACGTCGTGAAAGCCTATTACGCCGACTATCTGCCGAAATTCCCGTCTCTTCTAACCGCTGCCTGGGGATTTACTGTCGAAACGGCGACAGCCGGAATACGCATGGTGTTGAGCGAGATTTTCGAAGAGCATCCGAAGTTGCAGATTATACTTGGCCATCTTGGTGAGGGGTTGCCGTTTCTATTGTGGCGGATCAGCGACGCTCTTGGCCGGGACAACGACTATCCATTCCGCGAGAAGTTCTGCAACCATTTCCATATAACCACGTCCGGCAATTTTTCCGATCCCGCGATGCATTGCTCGATGCTGGAAATGGGGATCGATCGTATCATGTTTTCGGTCGACTATCCGTTCGCTCCAAACATGCAAGGGACGCAATGGATGGAAAACATCTCGCTCAGCCCTGACGACAAGAAAAAGGTTCTGCACGGAAATGCGGAACGGCTTCTTAAAATGTAACCGGTTCCCGACGGGGAATAATTTTGTAAAGGAAACCATCTTTGGCTGACGGTAATATTTCAGTGGATAAATGGCAGTTCTGGATCGACAGGGGGGGCACGTTTACCGATTTCGTTATCCGCGCGCCGGACGGAAAGCTGTCGACCCATAAGCTCCTTTCCGAAAATCCCGAACGGTATAAGGACGCTGCCTTGCAGGGTATTCGCGATACTCTAGGTGTTGATGGCGGAGCCCCACTGCCAGAAGGTGTTGTCGATGCCGTCAAGATGGGAACAACGGTGGCGACGAATGCGTTGCTGGAGCGTAAAGGCGAACGCACCGTACTGGCCGTCACCAAGGGGTTCGCGGACCAACTTCGGATCGGCTACCAGAACCGGCCCAACATTTTTGCCCGGCAGATCGTGCTGCCGGAATTGCTTTACGAGTCTGTTATCGAAATCGACGAGCGGTACTCGGCGGAAGGTGATGTTCTGACACAACTAGATGCCGACGGCGCCTACAAATCATTGCAGGCGTCTTTCGACGATGGCATCCGGTCGATCGCGATCTGTTTCATGCACGGCTACCGCTATCACGATCACGAGGCGGCGGTTGCCCAAAT
Organism: uncultured Alphaproteobacteria bacterium; assembly: GCA_913047365.1. Classification (GTDB taxonomy): domain Bacteria; phylum Pseudomonadota; class Alphaproteobacteria; order MPNO01; family UBA830; genus CAJWUK01. The sequence continues at coordinate 9,322 of CAJWUK010000049.1, forward strand.
CGCGCGCGAAATCGGGTTCACGCAGGTATCCGTCTCGCACGAGGTCAGCCCGCTGATGAAATTCGTCGGCAGGGGGGACACCACTGTTGTCGATGCGTATGTTTCGCCGATCCTGCGGCGGTACGTGGAGATGATCGCCGCACAGGTAGGTGACGCGCGCCTGATGTTTATGCAGTCCAATGGTGGGCTTGCGGATGCGCGTTTTTTTCAGGGCAAGGACTCGATTTTGTCAGGTCCTGCCGGCGGTATCGTCGGCGCCGCACAAACCGCCCATATCGCTGGGTTCGACAAGATCATCGGCTTTGATATGGGCGGAACGTCCACCGACGTTGCCCATTATGACGGCGAATATGAACGGGCCTTCGAAACGCTGGTTGCCGGCGTTCGGATGCGGGCGCCAATGATGAATATTCACACTGTCGCCGCTGGTGGTGGTTCGATCCTTCATTTCGACGGGTCGCGCTATCGTGTAGGGCCCGATTCCGCCGGAGCAAACCCAGGACCCGCCTGTTATCGGCGTGACGGGCCTCTTTGCGTGACCGATGCAAACGTGATGCTCGGAAAAATCCAGCCCGAATTTTTTCCCAAAGTGTTCGGCCCAAATGCGGACAAGGCACTGGATGGAAGCATTGTCCGACAGCAGTTCGATGCGCTTGCGGCTGAAATAGAGGCGGCAACGGGGGACAAACGCTCGCCGGTGGAAGTTGCAGACGGTTTCCTGAAGATTGCGGTCGACAACATGGCAAACGCGATCAAGCAGATTTCCGTCCAGCGCGGTTATGACGTCACCGAATATACCCTGAATTGCTTTGGCGGCGCGGGCGGGCAGCACGCTTGTCTAGTGGCCGATGCGCTCGGTATGACGCGTGTGTTTGTACACCCGTTCGCCGGGGTCCTGTCCGCCTATGGCATGGGTCTCGCGGAACAGCGGCTGATCCGGGAACGGGCCGTCGAAAAGATCCTCGACGAACCGCTGGTTACGGATTTGGGAGGGGCGGTGGAAGAACTGGCCGCCGAGGGGCGGTCCGAAATGGAATTACAGGGTGTGGAAGGGGTCGAGATATCCCATGTCGCAAAGGCACATCTGAGATACGAAGGGACTGATACCGCGCTGGTGGTGGATTTCGGGTCTATGTCCGATATGGTGAAAGCCTTCGAAGAGGCCCACATGCAACAGTTCGGATTCATTGCCCCGGAAAAGAGCAATATAGTCGAAGCCCTAACCGTAGAAGTTGTTGGTGGCGGTCAGGATGTCTCAGACGAAGAACTTTCGGTGCCGGGCGATGCCGTATTGGGCGATCCGCTCGGACAGGCGGAAATGTATGCTGCCGGCGCGACCTGCAACGCGCCTGTGTTTGACCGGGATACGCTGCTGCCAGGCGCAAAAGTGGACGGACCGGCGGTCATCATCGATGCCAATGCCACCACCGTTGTGGAACCCGGGTGGCAGGCGGAAATCACGCCGCGCAATCACATGGTTATCAACCGGGTCGAGGAACGGCCGACCGAGCACGCAATCGGCACAGAGGCCGATCCGGTAATGCTGGAGGTGTTCAACAACCTTTTCATGTCCATTGCTGAGCAGATGGGTGTGGTACTGCAGAACACGTCCTACTCGGTGAATATCAAGGAACGCCTCGATTTCTCTTGCGCTATTTTCGACGACGACGGCGACTTGGTCGCAAACGCGCCTCATATTCCCGTTCATCTTGGGTCAATGAGCGAAAGCGTCAAAACCATCATCCGCGAACGGGGCGATGCCGTGAAAGCGGGCGACGTTTTCGTTCTGAATGCGCCTTATAACGGAGGTACCCATCTGCCGGATGTCACGGTCATGACGCCTGTCTTTGACCGGGACGGCAAGGCTATCCTGTTCTATGTAGCGTCTCGCGGACATCACGCTGAAATCGGTGGGAAGACGCCGGGGTCTATGCCGCCGGATTCCCGTCACATCGATGAAGAAGGGGTTCTGATCGACAATTTCCAGCTTGTCGATCAGGGTCGCTTGCGGGAAAAGGAACTGGAAGCGCTTTTCACTTCCGCCCCATATCCCACACGAAACTTCCATCACAACCTGGGAGATCTGAAAGCGCAGATTGCCGCCAACGAAAAGGGTGTGCAGGAACTGCGCAAAATGGTCGACCACTTCGGGTTGGACGTCGTTCTAGCCTACATGAAACATGTACAGGACAACGCGGAAGAAACCGTCCGTCGGGTGATCCAAAACCTGTCAGACGGTGAATTTGAATACGAAATGGATTTCGGCGCGAAGGTGAAGGTCGGTATCACCGTCCATCCTGAAACACGATCCGCCACCGTCGATTTTACCGGCACTTCGCCCCAGCAGGACAACAACTTCAATATCACGCACGCGGTCGCCGTGGCCGCCGTCCTTTATACTTTCCGGTTAATGGTGGATTCAGATATCCCGCTAAACGCGGGTTGCCTGAAACCGCTCGATATCATTGTGCCGGAAGACTGCATGCTTCGTCCCCGTTATCCGGCGGCTGTTGTAGCCGGTAACGTGGAAACCTCTCAGGCAATCACCGATACCATCTTCGGCGCGCTCGGCCTAATGGGGGCGGCCCAGGGCACCATGAATAACTTTACCTTCGGCAACGCCAATTATCAGTATTACGAAACCATCTGCGGCGGCGCCGGGGCCGGGGCGGATTTTGACGGAACGGATGGCGTCCATACGCATATGACCAATACTCGCCTGACCGACCCGGAAATTCTGGAATGGCGTTTCCCGGTAATCCTGGATTCTTTTTCGATCCGGCGTGGATCGGGCGGTAAGGGCAAACACCGCGGTGGCGACGGCGTCATTCGGCGGGTCCGGTTCCGGGAGCAGATGACAGCATCCATGTTGTCCGGCCACCGAATCATTCATCCCTACGGAATGGCCGGTGGGGGCGAGGGTGCGTTGGGGCATAATTATGTTGAGCGCACCGACGGAACCATATCCGAACAGGGCGGCACGGATTCGACCGAGGTTTATCCCGGCGACGTCTATGTGATCGAAACTCCTGGCGGCGGGGGATATGGTAAGGCATGACTTTTTTTCACGAACCCCAGGCTCTTCGTGCCGCCTGCCGTGCCGGAGAATATGATGGCCCCACTTCCGGTCACGCCCAGGGATACGTGCAGGCAAACATGGTTATCCTCAAGGCGGAGGATGCGGAAGACTTCCGGCAGTTCTGCGAACAGAATCCGACACCGTGCCCGGTACTGGAAATTCTGAATCCAGGCGACCCGGAGCCCAAGGTGAGCGCTCCCGGCGCAGACATTCGCTCCGACCTTTCCTTATACCGTGTCTTCCGGAGTGGAGAACCCGTCGGCGACGTCACCGATATTTCCGATCTCTGGGAAGACGATTTTGTAACCTTCCTTCTCGGTTGTTCCTTCACGGCGGAAGAAGCCCTGATAGCTGCCGGGCTCGAACCTCGCCATATCAAGGAAACCGGCATCGTGCCGATGTTCCGGACCACCAAACCGACCAATGGCGCGGGCCAGTTCACCGGGCCGTTTGTAGTCAGCATGAGGCCCTATACGCCCGAGAATGCGCAACGCGCCGCAGAAGTGACAGAGAATTACCCCATGGCCCACGGCGGGCCGATACAGATCGGTGATCCCGATGCGCTGGGAATCCGGGATATTCACAATCCCGAATACGGCGAAGCAGTTACCATTGAAGATGGGGAAATACCCGTTTTCTGGGCATGCGGGGTTACGCCGCAGGAAGCGATCCGGAACGCCAAACCGGAAATCGCGATTACGCACGCGCCGGGGTATATGTTCGTTTCCGACATCAGATCAGATGACGGCAGGGTCTAGCCATGGATGGCGCTGGCGCACAGGTTCAGACCGCGATTGATGTGCTGAAACAGCGTTTCGGCGACCGCCTGACCACTAACGACACCATTCGGGCCCGTCACGGTACCGACGAATCGTATCATGCGCCTATGGCGCCAGATGCGGTTGTGTTCCCGCAGACGCCCGAAGAAGTCATCGAAATCGTCGAAATCTGCCGGGATCATAAAACGCCCATCATTCCCTTTGGGGTAGGCACGTCGCTGGAAGGTCATATTGCTGCGCTCGAAGGCGGAGTGAGCGTTGACCTCGGCCAAATGAATAAGGTCCTGGAAGTGAATGCCGAAGACCTGGATGTTACGGTCGAAGCCGGTGTAACCCGCAAGCAGCTGAATGAGTATCTGAGAGATACCGGTTTGTTCTTTCCGATTGACCCAGGTGCCGATGCCACGATCGGCGGGATGACAGCGACGCGGGCGTCGGGAACGAATGCCGTTCGCTATGGCACCATGCGCGAAAACGTCCTGTCGCTCGGCGTTGTGCTGCCGGATGGCCGCTACGTCCGAACCGGGAAACGCGCCCGCAAATCTTCCGCAGGATATGATCTGACCCGGATGTTTGTTGGTTCCGAGGGCACGCTCGGCGTTATCACAGATATCACTCTCCGGCTTTACGGCATCCCCGAGACAATTTCGTCTGCCGTTTGCACATATCCTAACGTCGACGATGCGGTAAACACCGTCATTCTGACCATTCAGTCCGGGGTTCCGATTTCCCGGATAGAACTGATCGATGAAGTCCAGATGCAGGCATTGAACAAGTTCTCAGACCTGGGTTATGCGGAACGTCCAACGCTATTTTTCGAATTTCATGGAACCGAAGCGGGAGTCGCCGAGCAGATCGAAAGCGTCCGGGCAATCAGCGACGAATTCGGTGGCGCGGACTTTGCCTGGGCCAGCAAGGCGGAAGACCGGTCCAAGATTTGGCAGGCAAGGCACGATGCCCACTACGCAAATATGCAGCTGCGACCTGGCGCGAAAGCCTGGCCGACCGACGTCTGCGTGCCGATTTCACGGCTGGCCGATTGCATCGCAGAAACCCGAAAAGACATTGAAGAATCGGGTTTACTGGCTCCGATTGTGGGTCATGTCGGCGACGGCAATTTTCATGTCGATATGGTGCTGGACCCGGATGATGCGGAAGAAGTGGCCCGGGCGGCCGCGTTGAACGATCGACTGGTCGCCCGTGCGCAGGCGATGGATGGCACCTGCACCGGGGAGCACGGTGTTGGGTACGGCAAAATCGACAAGCTCGCAGGTGAGCTGGGCGAAGCGGTGGATGTGATGCGGTCGCTAAAACAGGCGATTGACCCCAATAACCTGATGAACCCTGGAAAAATCGTCCGGCTATAATATCCCGTTCAGTCTTTTTGATCGTCTTCCAATTGTTTTCCATTCAAGTTTCGTCGCAGGGATTCCGCAAATTTATCGGCTATTTGTTTCTGAGCTTTTGTACGCCCGAACTTCACCCGATTTTCCGCCGCTTGCGTTTCTTTTTTCGTTTTGCGTCGCTTTTTACGAAACTGATTGAGATTGACGATTTCCGACACGGGATTGTGCACTTCAAACCGCTGTCCGCGAATATTATGTTCAGACCATAACAAATTCTTTCCGGTGGCGAAACATGTGGGGTATCCCCACCGGTGAAGGAGGGTACCCATGAAAAAGGTCGCGTACTTCGTGGGCGGGGTTGTTGTCCTGCTGATCACTGCATCCCTGATCGTTCCAGCTGTAATGGACTGGAATTCCTACAAGGCCCAGATTGCAGACGAGGTGCGGAAGGCAACCGGTCGCACCCTACAGATTGGCGGTGCTCTGCATGTCAGTATTTTTCCGTCCCCGAATGTCAGTGCTTCGGATATCCGATTTTCAAATGCCGCCGGTGGAACCGCGGATCAGATGGCGACGCTGGAGGCCTTTCGCGCGAGCGTGAAACTATTTCCCCTGCTGACCGGCAAAATCGAAATCGATATCGTCGAGTTGCAAAACCCCGTGATCGAGTTAGAAAAGCTTGCCGACGGGTCGGGAAACTGGGTAATGACGCCGCCACCAGTGGCCGAAAACAAAGTAGAAAACAAAGAGGCTGCAAATAACAAAGAGAGCGATTCGACGCCCGGTTTCGGTCTGGCATTGCTGCAAATCAGGAACGGCACTCTGGTTTATCGCGACAAATCGGCCGGGACTATCGAACGTATTCGGAATCTGAACGCAGATGTTTCCGCAAAATCCCTTTCGGGTCCCTTTTCCGCAAAGGGGGGAGTATCGCTACGGGATATCGCGCTGACCTTCGACATGACCGCCGGGCGCTTAGCAGAAAAGGGTGCCATGCCGTTCGATGTTTCGCTCGGTACCCCTCATACGGACGCAAAAATTTCTCTGAAGGGAAACGTCACCGATCTGGAGACGGCTCCGAAAGTATCGGCAAAACTTAACGGAAGGGGCAATGATCTGGCATCCCTGATCGGATCTCTATCCAGGTCGCCCGCTCGTACATTTACTTCAAAACCTTTCGAGATATCGGCAAGTGTGACCGGTTCCGCAGCCGCGGCCAAAATCGGAGACTTACGGCTTTCGCTCGGGGAGTCCCTCCTGACAGGCGATGTTAGTGCGACCCTGGGGGATAGTGTTC
>CAJWUK010000050.1 GCA_913047365.1 uncultured Alphaproteobacteria bacterium
TTCTCATTTCCGACACCGGCACGCCGTCGCGGACCGCGAGAGGAACCCACGCTGGATCGCTGAGCTTCGAAATCAGCGTCGGCAAGCAGCGGATGATAGTAAACTGCGGTGCCTATACGGGCAGGGACGAAACCTGGCGCCTGGCCCAGCGGGCAACCGCCGCCCATTCGACCCTGGTGGCTGAAGACCGGAATTCAACCGAAATCCGCCCCGACGGCACCATGGGCAAGATGGTTGCGGATGTCTGGTGCGAACGTGTGGAAGCCGACGGCAACACTTGGTTGGATGTCCGCCAGGACGGCTATACTCAGTCCCTAGGCATTCTGCACCGCCGGCGTATCTATCTGAATGCCTCCGGCACGGATGTGCGGGGCGAGGACACTCTGGAAGGCGAAGGAGATCATAAATTCGCAATCCGCTTTCATCTGCACCCGTCGGTGAAGGCTTCGCTGGTGAAAGACGGCGCGTCGGTTCTGTTGCGGTTGCCAGACAAATCGGGTTGGCGCATGCGCTGTTCCGGCGGCGTCGCCAGTCTGCAGGAAAGCGTCTATCTAGGTGACGGACAGGAAGCCCGGCGAACAGAACAGATCGTCATTTCAGGGGCATCTATACAGGGCAGTGCGCAAGTGAAATGGGCCCTAAGCCGGCTGACGGACAAGTAAAAGCTTCTACTAAAGCTGCCAGCGCCGGTAATTGACGGGGAGGTCGCACCCCCGCCACATGCCCTTCACATCCGCGATCACGCCGTTGTCGTCCAGAAGACGGGCAAATTCGTCTGCCCCAAAATTCGCATACACATCGTGGGCCACCGCCCCGACAACGCATTGATAGTCGGACGCATCATCCAGCGACGCCAGCAGATCGACATCGTATTCGTGGCGGGCTTCTTCCGCGTCCGCAAAGGCATCGTGGACCTCGACCTGAAATCCGCGCCCCTGCAGGGCTGTGATGATGTCAATGACCCGTGAATTGCGAAGATCGGGGACGTTTTCCTTGAAGGTCAGACCCAGGACCAGAACGCGGGCGCCCGCGCCGCGGCCCTGCTGGGCCAGTTCGGAGGCGATGCATTCAGCGACATAGGGCCCCATGGCATCGTTGATGCGCCGGCCGGCAAGAACGATTTCTGGATGATGCCCGACGGCGACAGCCGCGTGGGCAAGATAAAACGGATCGACCCCGATGCAGTGTCCTCCGACCAAGCCGGGCCGGAAATTCAGGAAATTCCATTTCGTGCCGGCGGCTTCTAGCACGTCGTGAATTGAAATGCCCATCTTGTGAAAGATGGTCGCTACCTCATTCACGAAGGCGATGTTGATATCGCGCTGGGCGTTTTCGATGACCTTGGCTGCTTCGGCGGTCTTGATATCCGCCGCCCGGAACACGCCGCCGGAAGTGACCGCGCTGTACATTTCGCACAATAGATCGGCGACATCCGGCGTCTGGCCAGCGACGACCTTGGTTATCCGGTCCACGGTGTGTTCCCGGTCGCCGGGATTGATGCGTTCGGGTGAATACCCTAGGAAAAAATCTTTGCCGCAAGTCAGGCCGGATGCCTGTTCCAGGATCGGGCCGCAGACGTCTTCGGTGATACCGGGATACACCGTGCTCTCATAGACGACGATAGCCTCCTTTTGCAGGATCTCGCCCACCATCTTGCTGGCGCCGCGGACGGCGCCGAGATCGGGCTGGTTGTTGGCGGCAACGGGCGTAGGCACGGTGACGATATAAATACTGGCGCCCGAGATATCCGACGTATCCGCCGAATAGGTCAGCGTGCTGTCGCGCAGTTTTTCGGGTTCCACCTCGCGCGTGCGGTCCACGCCGGCAAGCAATTCATCAACACGGCCCGCATCTATATCGAACCCGATTACATCGTAGCTTCGGGCCAGGGCCACGGCGAGCGGCAAGCCGACGTAACCCAACCCGACGACCACTATTTTACTATCTTTATCCATGGGAACCCATGGTTTTGCGAAACCACGACCGTCTACTTCGAATGACGGGGGGTGTCAATCTGCGGCGCGGCGCCCCCGTTCACGTCAAATGCCAGGCAACAGGGCCAAATTAACAATTGACCCCTTCCGAAGTGCATGTACTAGTCCGATGAAGAACCGTTAACCGAACTGGGGGCCATCGTTGTCCACCTCATACGCCGTTGTCGTTCCTGCCTATAACGAAGCGGGCAACCTGACCGAACTGTGCGAAAGGATCGAGAAGACTTTTGCAGAGTTCGGAAACCGCGAAAACTTCGAAATTCTGATCGTTGACGATGGATCGACGGACGGAACGGCAGATCTTCTACAAACGCTTTCGGCCGATAAACCTCTCGTCCGCTTCATCCGTTTCCGTCGCAACAGCGGCAAATCGCTCGCCCTGATGGCAGGGTTCCAGCACGTGGACGCCGATATCGTCGTCACACTGGACGGCGACTTGCAGGATCACCCCGAAGAAATACCACTGCTGGTGGAAAAGCTGAACGAAGGCTTCGATCTTGTCACGGGCTGGCGCCAGGGCCGCCAGGACCAGACGGTCCGAAAGATCGGATCTCGAATTTTCAACGGGACGGTCCGGAAGGCGACGGGACTTGCTCTGCATGATCTGAATTGCGGGTTCAAGGCGTTCCGCCGCGAAGTTGTGGCGTCGATTTGCCTTTACGGCGATTACCACCGCTATATCCCGGTTCAGGCCCATCTTGACGGCTTTCGTGTGACTGAAGCGCCGGTTTCCAACAGCGCGCGCAAATACGGCGTGTCGAAATACCGGACATTCCGGTACCAGGGGTTTTTCGACCTCCTGTCGCTGCTGTTTATCCAGAAATACGGTCTACGGCCGCTTCATTTCTTCGGCGTCGTCGCCGGCGCCATTATCCTGCCCAGCCTGTTGATGTTGGGATGGTTCGCCTATCAGCAAATCCTCTACTGGACTGGACACGGCGAGCAATACCTGGTGCTGAACCGCCCTTTATTCGCCGCCAGCCTGACCGCCCTGATGGTCGGCGTGGTAATTATGCTAACCGGCTTCGTTTGCGATTTTATTCTGCATCATCAGATACGCGACCGGATTTCCGCTATCATCGGTTCGCGAACAGAAGACCCGCCGTCAAGACGCCGTAACTGATCGCTAGCAGTTTTTTAGACGCGGACTAGTAACGGGCGCCGGCGCGGGATGTCTTGAACGAATTCACAATAAAGTACTTGAATCCGGCCCAGAGATACCGTGTCGCCCGCCCAAAGGGCAGGTGCAGGAAGTTCTTCAGCGCGCGACCGATCGACCGAGGCCGCCAGTAAAAGCGGCGCATTGCCGTCTGGGCCATGGTCTCCAGTTCCTCACGCGTCCGCCCGTTGGGGATCCACACAGCCGAGTTTTCAGAAAGCAGGTTGTTCTGGTATTTCCCAGAATCGTCGAAGCGCCCGTATTTCTGGGCATCGACCCATAACTCCGTGCCCGGATAGGGTTCGGTGATAGGAAACACGGCGTAATCCAGCCCGCTATCGACGGCGAAATTGATGGTTTTCATCGTCTGTTCGGGCGTTTCAGTCGGCAGGCCCAACATGAAGGACGACATCGTCTGGATGCCGAAATCGCGGGCCATCTGGATGCCCTTGTAGTTGGTGTCGACGGTCAAATCCTTCTTGATCAGGCGCAGCAGGTCGTCATCGCCCGATTCGCCACCATAGGTGATCAGGTAGCAACCGGCCCGTTTCATCAGAGCCAGAATATCGCCATCCACGCAGTTGGTCCGCGTGAAACACATCCACTGGATTTTCCAGCCCTTTTCGATAATCGCTTCACACAGATCGACGACCCGTTTTTTGTTCGCCGTGAAAATATCGTCGTAGAACTGAAAACTGTCGTAGCCCTTCTGTACCAGGTCCGCCAGCTCCTCCACGATTTTTTCGGTGGAGTGATAGCGAAAACTACGTCCGAAGGTCAGCTTAGTCTCGCAGAAGGTGCACTTGAACGGGCAGCCGCGTGACGTCAGAAGATGGGCAACGCGCTTTCCCCGGATATGCGCCGGCGGGTAGTATTTTTCCATCTCAAACAGATCGAGGGCCGGAGACGGGAAAATATCCAGATCGTCGACAAGGCCTTCACGCAAGTTCTTTACGATCTCGCCCGATGCAGACCGGAACCAGATTCCCTTTACCTTGCGCAGCGCATCTTCATCACCCAGGGCATTCATCACATTGCGGATGATGATCTCGCCTTCGGACAGCACGATCATGTCGATCGAATCGGCATGGAAGGCTTCATCGGGGAAAATCGTAACCTGGGGCCCGCCCAGGATGGTGACAATGTCTGGATTGACATCCTTGGCGATCGACGCGACGCGGGCACATCGGCGCATATTAGTGATATAGGCGGTCATCCCGACAACATCCGGCGCGAAGTCACGGATATCGCCCTCAACCTGGTCGATGGGCCAGTCGTTGACCTCATAGTCGATGATGGCAACGACATGGCCCTGATCGCGGAGCGCGGAAGCGATATAGGCAAGACCGAGCATCGGCAATTCGCCCGCAGCCGATGAAAGCCGGCCGTAGGATTCCTCTACCGTACCCGGTGGCACGATCAGAAGAACGCGCTTAGGATCACCCAGGCGCAGCGGAAGCTCGACAAGCGACCGGTCGGGTCTAATCGCCTTTGAAATCTTTTGCTTTTCGGCTTCCGCCAGTGCCTCGTCGAAATTCAGCGGTGCGGCTGCTTCCGTCTGCATCAAAGTAAAAACCCTGTGGTTTTCATGGAGATAGGGCCAATCAAAGGGATTGATAAATGAATCTCACGAAATTTTCTAGGTAGATTGTTCGGCTGGCTAGCGAATTCGTGGTGATGGCGACTAAATATTGAGCTTGCGGAATATTACCCAGGGAAGAAATTTCAGCACGGTCATGATCGCAAACCACCAGGCCGGCATATAAACCATACCTTGATCGCGGCCCAGGTTATTGCAGATTTTCCGGGCGGCGAGTTGGGGTGGAATCGCGGGAAAAGGCAGGGCTTGGCCAAGCGTCATCCCGGTATCGATATATCCCATGCGATAAAACTGCGTGCGGCAGCTATGGCGGGCCAGATGATGGCGCAGTGTTTCGAAGTAGAATTCCAGCCCCCGCTTTGCGGACGCATAAACCGAATTATTGCGCCTTCCCCGGGCTGCGGCGACCGAACCGATCCCGACGATGTTTCCGGCCGGGTTATTTTCAAGGTCGGGCAGGAACGCGTTAATGACCCGTACCGCCGCCGTAAAATTCAGGTTTATCAATTGCCCGGCCAATGCATCGGGTAACGGTCCAGCGTCCTCCGATGTTGACAGACCGGCGATCAAGAATAAATTGTCGATAGTGCCCAGCGCCCCGACAGCGGCATCGCGCACAGCAGCGGGATCGACGCTGAGAAGATCGAAAGCGACAGGCGCGACTTCCACATCGAACCGAAGGGCCAGATCGCGGGCCAACGGATCGAGATCCTGCTGGTCGGACGCGATCAAAACCAGCGCGTGGCCCCGCTCCGCCAGCTCTTCCGCCAGCGCACGGCCCAACCCTGCGGATGCTCCGACAACGACAGATTTCATAGCAAGAGCCTTTCCGAAAGCGCGGATGAAAACCGGCGCCGGGGATCGTATGTGCGTAATCGCTGCCTAAACAGGTCTATTTCCGGGTACTGGCGTTCGGCGATTTCAGGCCGCAAACGGGAATCCTTGATGATGTTCGTGATCCCACCATAGCGGCAATTAAGGTCATCGAGATTGTTCAGAAACGCGATGTTTTGTGGCGAATTCCGCAGTTCGATCGTAAAATTAAAACCGTTTCCGTTGAAGTGAAGAAGCCGCTGATCGCCGCGAACGGCCTTTATCGTTGTCAGCGCGATAGGCCGGCCATGGCTTTCCTGAAGGGAGAGAAAGTCTTCGACATATGCCTCGACGGCATCGCTCGGAAGCAACAGTTGCAATTCGACGAAACCCGTGTCGCCGAAGAAATCGAAAAAGAATTCCTTACCGACAGCTGGAAAATTGAACTGGAACAGCGGCACATCGACCGGTTTCGACGCCGGCCGGTTCTGATGCGCGTATATCCGGTTCACCCAGGGCATGGCCTTATCCGTAAAAACGTTAGGACGCAGCCGTTTCTTGGCCGACGGATCGAGGCGTTTGTAATTCGTCTCCGCCTTGCCGCCGGAGTCACCTGCCACATAACTCCCGGTGACGACAACTCCGGCACCCCGGTTTCTTCCGAGGCGGGAAAGATCGTTCCAGCAGTAAATCAGGTCGTGGTCCTGCTTCAGCCGGTCCACTTCGCGAAAAGCTGCCAGAAGGCCGTCCACACGAAAATTCCGTTGCCGGACCGCCGCGCCCGCCAGCTTCGCGATGCCGATCCGTACGGACAGGATGATACCGGTCAAACCATACCCCCCCACGGTCAGATCGAAAATCTCCGCATTTTCGGTGGGAGAAGCCCGGACGACACCGTGATCGGGGTGATACAGCGTCAGTTCCTGAACAAGGCTGCCGAAGATTCCGTCGGAATACTGGTTTTTGCCGTGGACATTGGCCGCCACGCATCCGCCGATGGTGACCTGGGGATGACCTGGCTGGATCGGAATGTGAAATCCCCTGGGCGTCAGAAATTCAAACAGCTTGCCCAGGGACACGCCAGCTTCGACCTCAATCCAGCTACGGTCGGGATCGAACGCAAGAATCCGGTCGAAGGCCGCGGTTTCGATACTCACCGCCTTTGGCGAAAAACTTGCCGCGACGTAGGAAACCCCGGCGCCACGCGCCACGATTCCGTCCCGCTGGACAGTTTCGACAAGACGACGAAACCGGTCTGGCCGGTCGAATTCATATTCACCCGATGTGAAGCGATCCAGGCTAGTGTATGAGGTCTTCATTCGGCGGAATCGCCGGTGCCGGGTAAAACCCTTACATAGAATTCAGCCCCACGGTTGCTGACAGAAATGCGTTTGACGATACGAACCGCGCTCTCCCGCCAGGTGTCAGCAGGCGGCGTGTACCGTTCCCCGGAAAACGAGAGTTTGAAATTTAGCTCATCGAATCCAATGGCCCCCTGTTTACTGACGATACGATCGACTATTTCCACCACCGCCCCATCGACGGAAACCTCTCGCGCGAAGAGAAACCTGCTACCTCCTCCGGCGACTGGTGCCGCGGACTGATTGATCGCAGTCGAGTTTCGCAATCGATACCGGTCAATCGCCCGTCGCAGCAGGCGCGAGGTTACAGGTGTGATACTTCCCAGACGAAGTATGAGCCGCGGCAGAAATCCCGGATAAACAAAAGCCGCCTTACTCATCGGCGATTCAAACCCAACACCGGTGTCGGTTCTGACGATCGACCGGTCCGCCTGGTACCCGGCGCTGCCCCAACTGCTATCGCCTGAAACGATATCGACGCCCAGATCTTCGCAAATCAGCTCTTCTTTCATATAGACCCGCACCGCACCGCCGCCCGCGACGGAGAAGTAGACATGATGGCCTTCTGAATGGTGCGCTGCAATCGCGGAGCCGTTCCGGACGGTCCAGCCGGCCGGATAAAAATCCGCCAGTGAACTGGCGCCCTTTGTGCTATCCGCCGGGTATACAAAGCCGGTGACAACGGGAAGGTAACTCCAGCGAAGCAGCCGCAAATCGTCAGCAAGGAAGGTGGAAAGCGCTCCCCGCCCGGGGCTGGTCGTTTTCAGTGTCGCGATAATAGCGGCCGCGGTCGGATCGCCTTGCGCCGCGAGCAGGCAAAAACCCAGACGGCTCACATAGGGGTTGAGACACAACCCGGCCTCGGGCGACACCGTCACATCGGGATGAATAAACGGCAGCATGAATCCGACCAGCCGTGCCATCGCCGGAACCGGGCTGTGGTCGCCGGTGACATCGACATAAATCATCACATAGTCCAGTAGAACCGAGCAATACCCCAGGTCCATGCCCCCGACTTCGGGAAACCAGCCTTCGTCGGTCTGCCGGGCAAGGGTATCCTGAATTTTTTCCTGGGCCGCGTCGCGAAATTCAGTAACGCCCGTGACCTCCCATGCAAGGGCTAGCGCAGCAGCAGCAGCGGCTTCGTGATTTGCCTTTACCCGGTCATGGCGCGGAGCCAGCCACCGGCCGGCTTTCAACATGGTGTCAGCCAACCGCTGTCGGTCCGGTGAATCCATTTGTTCGCCGAGATACCGGGACGCCAGCCCGTAGGCGATCATGGTGAATTCCGTCGCCGCGAAACCGCGTTCGCCCTTGTACCATTCGTCCCAGCAGCCCTCCGGGTATTGTGAGGCTTCCCAGAAACGAAGGGCCGCCGAAAATGACCGGTACAATTCGGAGGCCGCCGGCAGGCCATTCGGTCCGCGCGTATCGTCGAAACGAGAAAGCGAGAGGAGCCCGACCGCCGCACCGGCTTCCTGAAACCGGGCGTCGGGAAATTCAGATGTCTTATCCCGCCAATAGGCGTAGTGAAAACAACCGTGGCTAGGCGAAAGCGCGTCGCGATCCTGCATTTCGACCATTCGCCAGGCCGCGTCACAGACGAAACGCAGTTGATATTCAAAGTCGTTCATGGGAAAAGACTGAGCCTATAGGGAAGCTGTCAGCGATGGAAACTCCGGCCTAATTCGAGGCAAGTCAACCCTTGGCACCCGCTCTCCTCGGCGCAAGCGGCAGCCCACGAAAAGGAAATTCTATGTGCGGCGTCTTTGGCTGGATAACGCATCCAACCTCTTCTGCCTCTTCCTTAAGAGTACCACAAATCGATGATGTATTGGCGATGCGGGACACGCTCGCCCATCGCGGCCCCGACAGCAGCGGTTCCTGGTCAGACGACCGGGTGTTCATGGGCCACCAGCGCCTGAGCATTATCGATCTATCTAATTCCGCCAATCAACCCTATACCGATGCCAGCGAACGCTATGTTCTCTCGTTCAATGGCGAGATATACAACTATTTGGAATTGCGCGACGAGTTGGCCGGGCAGGGGCACGCGTTTAGGACAACCAGCGATACGGAAGTCCTTCTCGCGGCGCTAATCCAATGGGGTGACGGCGCGTTCGACCGGCTGGACGGCATGTTCGCCGGCGCCTTCTACGACCGCAAAACTGGACGCCATCTTTTGTTCCGGGATCCGCTGGGCCAGAAGCCGCTTTACTATTTCAGCTATCCCGGCGGCCTTGTGTACGCGTCGGAATTGCGGGCTCTGGTCGGGCTCGACCAGTTCGACTGGAAACTGGATCGAGACGCCTTCGCGCGATTTCTGATGAAGGGATACTATGCGCTGGGCGATACCCCGGTCGATGGCATCCAGAAGCTGCTGCCGGGCACCATCATGGAATTCAGCAACGGGACGGCATCGGAGAAACGGTACTGGCACTCTACCCCCGGTGCGGACCGGTTGGATATTTCAGACGACGAAGCAGTCGCCCATTTCGAAACCCTGTTTTCCACCGCGTGCGACCGCGCAATGCGATCCGACGTGCCTTATGGCGTGTTCATGAGCGGGGGGATCGACAGCAGCCTCATTCTGGATTTCTGCCACGACTTGAACCCGGACATCCGGTCCTTCACCGTCTCGATGAGCGAAGCCGATTTTGACGAAGGCGGTAAAGCCAATGACGTCGCCGCACAGATTGGCGTACGGCACCATGAAGCATTCAACATGAATACGGAATCCGTCACCGAGGCGCTGGACGATGTTCTGTCGGTCGCGGACGAACCGCATGGCGATCCGGGGTTCGTGAACGCGTATTTCCTGGCGCGTTCCGCCCGCCCGCATCTCACCGTCGCCCTGGCCGGAGACGGTGGGGATGAATTATTTGCCGGCTACCTGCCGTTCAAAGGACTAAACGCCGCCCGTTATCTGGGCCGAACGCCCGGATTTGCTCTAAGTATATTGAAATGCCTGACCGGTGCGGTGCCGGAAAATGATCGCTATTTGGGGCTTCGGTTCAAGGCGCAGTCCTATCTGCGGGGATTCCCCGCCAAAAATGACGCGCAGTTCGCGCTTTGGCTGTCGACCATGGACCCGGAAGATCTGGCACGGCTGTGCCCGGACGCGCTTTTCGATCGGGAAGGCGCGGCTGGCTCGGCCCTTAACCCCGTGGTTGAACTTCTAAAGCCGCTAGACGGGTCAACGCCAATAAACCGATTCCTGCATTACTATCAGCAGGTCTTTCTGCCGGAGTTCGTCTGCATGCACACCGACAGAGCGGCGATGCAGTTCGGGCTTGAAGTCCGTGCGCCTTTTCTGTCGCCCGACCTGATCACGTTCGCCAATGGGCTGCCCGAAAATATGAAACAGCGGGGCGGCAATCTGAAATGGCTGCTGCGCGAAGTGGCGGCGCGTCGGGGACTGCCCCGCGACGTCGTCCGGCAGAAAAAGCAGGGTTTTACGTTCCCGCTTGCTCGCTGGCTGAAATCGGCACTGCGGACCCGCATGACCGATCTGCTGGCACCGGCGGAATGGGAGGCGGACGGGCTGATTGATTTTAATGTGGCGGAAACATTGTTAGCGGATCACATGGAAGGCCGAAGCAACAATTACCGTATTCTATACAACCTGATGTGTTTCCGCGCTTGGCGGCGCGCCTTTCCGCAGGTGCGGCCGGCTTAGCGGCCTATCAGTTTCGAGAGTGCCGTGCGGTATTTAAGGACGATTTCTGACCGGCCGGCGCCGACCACAACGGCCTGCAGCGTATGATTAGCACGGAATAAAGGCGCGGCGGCGCCGTTCACGGTGGCCGTCCAGCGCTTGTTGTAATTGTTCGCCGCGACCACAATCCCGGGCCGCGGGGTATCAACGGCGAGCGTGATTTCCCCGCGCTCAGCCGACAGAATTTTTATTTCGCCGGGAGGCGCATCACTGGCTCCCGGGCCGGGAAGCCCGTCAGCCGGCGCATCGCTTCGCGCGACAAACACCTGACGCTGTAACGTTCGAAGATTGGCCTGGCCGAGCGCCTTGAGCGCGTCCGCCGGCTTACCGAACAGCCGCGCACCGCTGACCAGAAAATAGCGGGGCAGCACGCGGAGATTTTCGTAGATGTAAATTTCCCGGGAGGGAAATTCGTTTCGGAATATCGATAGGAATTTCTCCCTGTTCGACAAATCGTGCCACTTCTGGCCAGGCCCATCGCGGTTTTCGGCAAATAGACGAAGTCGGTCGTCTTTTAGCGGACACGGCGACACGACGAACCGAGCGTTCAGCAGGGAAAGCATGTTCAGGTTTGCAGATTCTTCTAGCGTCACCGCCCGGCAGTCCGGACCCGGGGCAATCAGATAGAGATGGTTGCCCCAGTCGCGCATCTTCTCGTAGTCGAATTCGACCTTGCCCTTCACACCGGCGATGAGTTCGACCCAAAACTCCTGATACCGCCGAGGATAGGCGTTCACGTATCCGTCCACGGTCTCCAGTCCGTACCCCCATGGAAAGCTAGATCGGTTCAGGTGGGTTACGTCCTTCACATAGAGCGTTGCAACACGGAACGGATCGTCTTTTCCCTGAAGCGCTGCGACCTGCTGCATGGGCGCCTGATCGTACATCACGGCGTAAGTCGATCCGTGACTGTAATAGCGCAGATTAGCGAATTTGACCTTGGCATCCAGAGCAACCGCGGTAAGCAGCAGACCGGCCGTCAGGATGCTGACTGTCAACTGCCGGGAATTTTTGGCGAGGCCGGAAAGGGCGATCGCCGCCGCGAACAATAGGATGAAAGGAAGGGTAAACGAAATACGGCAAAAACTGAAATTCATCAGTGTTGCGTTCTCGGGAACCATGGAGGCGACGACCCCGTCCAGCGCCAGGATCGCCAGGCAAACGACCAGCACCGCCGCCATAGGTGCGAATAATGGGGTCTTCCGCGCGAAAATCAGACCCAGGGTCACTGCCAGAACGGCCACCGCATTGGAAACCGCCAGTTCCGTCAGCGCGTTCAGCATTGTCTGCCATCGATCGGCGGCAGGGATGGGCGGGTTCTGCAGCCGGTGCACGTCGGGCCAGTCTGCACCCAGCGCGATAACGTTCGGAAACTCGGCCAGAAGATAACCGAAGCCGAGAGCCATCATTCCGGGCAATAGGCGCCACCAATGCGCCACCGGCGTGGAGGCCGCCACGATCAATCCGAAGGTGAGCAGTGCGAACACGGCGATGAAAAACATAGTCGCGATGGCAATAAGCGCGCCGAGTACAAAATACAGCAGGGCCGCCAACCAGGGACGATCCAGCGCATAACGCCAGTGCATCCACAGCAGCAACGGCAGAAAACAGGGTCCGAAACCCATATTGTGGGTGAAACCGAAATCCGATTCGGCGCCCACCGGTCCAATGCCGACCGCAAAGACTGCGGCGATCGCAAAGGCGATCGCGGACCGGCCGCCGGCCACATCGACCACCAGCCGGTACATAAACACCGCGGCGACCGCGCGCTGAACGAAGGTGATCAGGCCCACCGCCAGCCACAGCGGCATGATAGACGACAGCAGGTTCGTCAAGCGGAACTGGCTGATAGTGTTTGCCGCGGAATCCAGCCCAGCGAGCATTCGGGGTTCCCAACCGCCGGTCAGGGACCAGAAACCTTGCCTGTCTTCGCTGAGGTAATAGGGAATGAAGGAATCGCCGAAATCGAAAAGCAAAGCGTAGGACCATCTCCCAAACGCTAGATACTCGATGGAAAGCCAGAATGCCCAGACCAACAAACCCGCCCAAACCAGACGGCGATGACGCGCGGAAAGGTCAGGTGGGTCGTTTGGGGGGGATTCTTCCGAAACTGCGGACATTCTGCAGGGATCGCTACGCCTGTGGCCGGGGCGGTCAGCATACACGGGAGCGGGCGAATCTGCATAGGCGGCGCGGATTTCCCCAAAAATTCCGCTTGACGTTCAATAAATGAACGGTAGGATGTTCGCAAATTGAACGGTATGTGTTCACAACGCGAATCCCAACAATGGCCCGCAGCTCTTCTAGGAACAATGGTGAAACCAGCCCGGAGGCGATCACGCTTGGCGTGCTGAGCGTTATTGAAGGCGACGACCGTGCCACCCAACGGGCGATTTCCAAGGAGCTCGGAATAGCACTGGGGCTGACGAACGCGTATCTGAAACGCTGCGTGCGCAAGGGCTTCATCAAAGTTCGCCAGATTCCGGCAAATCGCTACGCCTATTACCTGACACCGCAGGGATTTGCCGAAAAAAGCCGCCTCACCGCGGAATACCTGTCTATCTCCTTCAATTTTTTCCGTTCAGCGCGCGAACAATGTGCCGAACTTTTTGAAATCTGTGAAACTAGGCGCTGGAATCGGGTTGCACTGGCCGGTTTGGGCGACCTGGCCGAGATCGCTACGCTGTGCCTTCGCGAGGATTCCAAGGTTGAGATTGTCGGCGTAATCAATACGTCCGTGGGCAGGGAGGCGCCGACGAGCTTTGCCGGACTTCCTGTGGTAGACCGACTGACCGACCTAGCAAAAATAAACGCTGTGATAGTGACCGACATCCAGAATGCACAGCGAGTATTTGAGGTTTTTGTAGACGCAATTCCACCGGATCGCGTTCTAACTGCCCCGATGCTGAAAGTTTCGCGCAAGCCGCCGGTGCTGACCCTTGATTGAGTCGCCGGCTGACGTCACATCATCCCGTCGCTGGTACGTTGCTAGAACGCATGCAAATGCCGAGACAAAGGCACAGCATCATCTGCAGAGGCAAGGATTTGAAGTGTATCTGCCGCGATATCTTCGCCGGATCAGTCATGCACGTCGCGTAAGCTGGCAACCGCGCCCCCTCTTTCCGTCATATCTTTTTGTCACCATGCCTGGGGCTGATCAGCGATGGCGGGCGATAAATTCTACTATCGGCGTGCTGCATCTAATCTGCGCCGACGGGGGCCCGGTGCCGGTGCCGACCGGACTTGTAGAGGAGATCAGGTGCAATGAAGATGATCGCGGCCTGATCCTTACCGGCCGAAATGTGCCTTTTGCGAAGGGAACCGAGGTTCAGATTATCTCGGGGGCCTTCGCAGATCATATTGGCCGGTTCGAGAGTGCAACTGACGATGAGCGGGTTGTAATACTGGTCGACCTGATGGGCCGGCAGGTTAGGGCCAAAGTGCAGCTGGATTCGATCAGCGCGCACGTGTGATTTCCCGGCCTGTATTGGGCCGCAATAACTAAAGCAGGCCGGGCGGAGCGATTCACCCGGACTGCGGTAGCGTGGAGAATAGCCGTACCTTGATCGAAGTTTCTACCATCCTTGTATTTGCCGTTCTGCAGTCGATATTCGGGATCGGGCTGCTGTTTTATGGGACACCGACACTGCTCCTTCTCGGCTATCCTTTCGTCGATACCCTGGCGGTTCTCCTGCCCGCTTCCATCATGGTCAGCATGTTGCAGGTTACCGGGGGGAAATTGCCCGAACCGGAGCGTATCCGGAGTATTGTAATCTGGTGTTTGATGCCGCTTGCTGTTGTTCTGGTGGGGAGTATTGGCTTGGGCTGGGACGTAAAGCTTGATTTGTTTGTTGCAATAATTTTGCTGGCATATGTCCCCATCCGCGTGTCGTCGAGGATGATGGGACCCTTTCGAGATTCGATTAAGCGGTTTCCAAAGTTGTGGCTGGTCCTAATCGGTGTCATTCATGGCATGTCGAATCTGGGAGGAGGTTTGCTGGGCATATTCGCCGCCAACAGTCTCACCGACCGGCTCGCTATACGGAGCAACATCGCATTCTGTTATCTTTGTTTTGCAGCCATCCAGTTGACCATCCTTGCGATTTTAACGCCCCACGTGATGCATCTCGGCCAGTTTGGGTATGCCGCACTTGCCGCTGGCGTTTTCGTTATCGTCGAGCGTCGCCTCTTTAGATCTATCTCGGCGCCTACGTTCGATTCACTGTTTACAGTTTTGATTGGCTGTTATTCGGCTCTCCTGTTTTTGAAACAGATGGGTGTATTTAACGGCGCAATGCCCTCATAAGTGCGGCTTGTGGCCCACCGGAATTTACCTGCGGAAAAGACACAAAAATGAAAGATGGACCCCTCCTCCGTACCTTCGATCAATCAATGCCCAACCTAGACGGGGCCAGCATCATGGTCACTGGCGGCACTGGCACTTTCGGTAAGAGCTTTGCTAAGATGGTTAGTCAACACTTCTCACCACAGCGTTTGATCATTTTCTCAAGAGATGAATTCAAGCAAAGCGAGATGCAGGCCGCCTACCCCATAGAGCGCTTTCCGTTCATGCGCTTCTTTGTAGGCGACGTTCGCGATCAAGAACGGCTTGAGATGGCGATGCGCGACGTCGACATTGTGGTTCATGCTGCTGCTCTGAAGCAGGTACCCACAGCCGAATACAACCCCTTCGAATGCATCAACACGAATGTGGTGGGGGCAGAAAACGTAGTCCGCGCGGCGCTGCGCGGAAATGCTATAAAGGTAATCGCGCTTTCCACCGACAAGGCCGCCAACCCAGTAAATCTGTATGGCGCCAGCAAGCTGGCCTCCGACAAGATCTTCGTCGCCGCCAACAACCTAGCGGGCGATGACGGCCCCCAGTTCGCGGTCGTCCGCTACGGCAACGTCGCCGGGTCGCGCGGCAGCGTAGTACCGTTGTACCGGCGGCTCGTCGCGGAAAACGCCAGTTCCATCCCCGTCACCGACGCAGAAATGACGCGATTCTGGGTCACAATAGAACAGGGTGTGAATTTTGTTCTTTCCAGCCTCGCCATGATGAGGGGCGGCGAAAT
>CAJWUK010000051.1 GCA_913047365.1 uncultured Alphaproteobacteria bacterium
CCGCTTCGACCGGCGTCGTGGTTTCATCGATATCCTGGCCGTACAGGCAAAGTCCGGCTTCAAGCCGCAGCGAATCCCGGGCTCCCAGACCCGCTAGTTCAACCGCATCATTCGCCAGAAGCAGCGACATTATTCGAACTGCATCATCCGACGGAACAGAAATTTCGTAGCCGTCTTCGCCGGTATAACCGGACCGGCTGACGGCAAGGCGGCTCCCATCGATCTCGAACGGCAACGCGCTCATAAACGGCATGGTATCGGCCCCGGGTGCATAGCGCGCCATGACCGACGCCGACGCCGGCCCCTGCAAAGCTATCAGCGATCGGTCATCGAGCACATCAAGCTCTATCGCGGAAGGCAGGCCGCTTCGCAGATGCGCGATATCGGCGTCCTTACAGGCCGCGTTGACAACCAGAAACAAATAGTCGCCGACATTTGTGACCATCAGATCGTCCAGAATACCGCCGGTACCATTAGTGAACATAGTGTAGCGCATGCGGCCGGGCGCCAGCCCGGCGATATCCCCCGGCACCAGCGTTTCAAGCGCGTCCGCAACGCCACCCCCGCGTAAGGCAACCTGCCCCATATGGGAAACATCGAAGATCGACGCCTTGGCCCGGGTGTGATTGTGTTCCGTTAGGATACCTGTGGGATACTGCACCGGCATTTCATAGCCGGCGAACGGCACCATTTTTCCACCTGCATCGACGTGCAGATTGAATAGCGGTGTTTTCTTCAGATCGGTTGAGTCTGTCTCGGCTATGGCACGTCCCTCCACTGGAGCGATGCTTCCGGCGGAAAATACCGCCGGGAGGTTTCCGTGCCCCCTCTGTCCGGTGACCTGAGAGATTCACCCGCCCCCAAGGCCGGGTTTACTCCGTCGGTGAGGCCGTGCGGCGGCCTGCTTTCCAGAGTTACATCCCCCTGCGGTCCGGTTGCCTGAGAGTTTCCGGGGCGGTTGCTCCTTCGGCGACGGTTTCGCTTTCTCGTCCGTCTCTCCCGCAGGGATCATTTGTAGGGCGGTATACACACGAAATTACGGGCACCCACCTAATGTTGGACACGATCTTAGCCGGAGCGTCCGTCAAAACAACCTGCACCCCGAATCAGGTATCAACGCCCTTTGCTTTCGCGGTTGTAGGTAAGCTCTTCGGGAGACAATTGAAAACCCAGAACGATCTCCAAACCCTGGCCATCCGTCGGTTTTGCGACGGGGATGCGCATGCTCAACTCGTCCTGATACAGGAGTCGTGTAAGGTTTCCTTCGAACTGACCGGCGACTGAAAAGATACTTTTGCCCTGCGCCTGGGATTGAAACTCGGGAATGGCCGCGAAATACCAGAAATCAATCTTGCCATCCTTGCTCGCAGGTCCCCGTTCAACGGCGATCTGCACGAGAAGTTCGATTTCCGCTTCCCACTTTTCGTCGTCTTCGTCATATACGCAGGCGCCGGTAAAATTCACGATCTCGGCCTGGAAACGGATATCAGTTATGTCGCGGCCAGGACCAGATTTGAACCGAGTTATTTTTTGCGCGTCTTCGAGAATGGATACGTCTGGACAGGGGTAAACTTTCTGGCCGAAGATACTGCATGCCGACAGCAGAAAGCCCGCTGCAAGAATAACGGCAATGCCGGAAAATGGCCGAAGCGCAGAAAGAGAAATAGCGAAGATGCCCCGACGTCAGAGTTTGTTGTGCGTACCGTCGCACATGGGCACATCGCCGGTTCTTTTACATCCGCAGAACCAGACTTCGCCGGTTTCCTCGGCCGTGTACTGAACCGGGCTGAAACCGGTCTTGCGATGGGAACCATCGCAAAACGGCTGACTTCCACTTTGACCGCAGGAGCACCACCAGTATTCTTGGCCGGCCTCCACTTCGACGCCACAAGGCGATTTCTGCGCGATAACAGGTGCTGACATCGTGTTTTCCTTCACCGAGATTGCGCGGCGCGCTATATCACACTCTCGTTTACAGCACGTCCGGTAGCGCGAGACTCTAGTTAACGGCCCGCGTTTTAACAAGGCGGCGGATTCGCCTATGATGACGAAGCTTCCTGGGAAAAGAATGGAAAAACGACCGCTAAAAATCCTCCTCGCCGGCCCACGCGGCTTTTGTGCCGGTGTAGACAGGGCGATCAAGATCGTCGAACTGGCGCTGGAAAAGCACGGGGCGCCCGTCTATGTGCGTCACGAAATCGTGCACAATCGGTATGTCGTCGAAGACCTGGAATCCAAGGGTGCCGTCTTCGTGGAGGAGCTGGAAGAGGTTCCCGAAAACGCCCCTGTCGTGTTCTCCGCCCATGGCGTCCCGAAATCGGTGTTCTCGGAGGCCGAGGACCGAGACATGTATTATCTGGATGCCACCTGCCCACTTGTCACGAAAGTGCATGTGGATACCGCGCGTCACCGCAAGGAGGGCAAGGATTTGATCCTGATTGGCCATGCCGGACATCCAGAGGTAGTCGGCACCATGGGGCAACTTTCCGAAGGCGAAATGATCCTGGTTGAAAACGCCGAACATGCGGAAACCGTGAAAGTCCTAGATCCCGACAACCTCGCCTTTGTGACCCAAACAACACTATCGGTCGACGATACTGCGGAAATCGTTTCCATCCTGCAGAAACGGTTCCCCAATATCGAAGCCCCGCTCAAGGAAGATATTTGCTACGCGACAACCAACCGGCAGGCATCGGTAAAGGCAATAGCGGACGAAAGCGATGCGCTGATTGTTCTGGGGGCACCGAATTCGTCTAATTCCAATCGTCTCGCCGAAGTGGCGCTGACAGTGGGTTGCCCGAAATCCGCCCTTATCCAACGCGCCTCGGAACTGGGAGATGACTGGCTGGAAGGGGTGTTGACCCTTGGGATCACGGCCGGGGCATCGGCGCCAGAAATTCTGGTACAGGAACTGATCGACAACCTACGCGACCGCTACGAGGTTACGCTGGAAGAACGCAATGTCATCAAGGAAGACGTTACTTTCAGCCTCCCCCGGGCGCTGAGCGCCTGACCGGTATCGGGGCCCCGCCGGATGGCGGTATACACGCGTATTAAGCGGAAAGATCTGGAAGACTTCGTTGCCAAGTTCGATATCGGCGACATCGTATCGTGTGACGCTATCGCCGACGGCATCGAAAACACGAACTACCTGCTGGAGACCACCACCGGCAAGTACGTTCTAACCCTGTTCGAAAAACGGGTGCAGCCCGACGACCTGCCCTTCTTCGTAGCGCTGATGTCGTTTCTGGAACGCCGATCCTTTCCCTGCCCCCGACCAGTACCGGACCGAAACGGCGACGTTCTTCACAAATTGTCCGAACGACCCGCCGCGCTTGTCCGCTTTGTACCTGGAGCATGGCCGCGCGACGTTATCCCGGACCATTGCCGCGAAGCGGGTAAAACCCTGGCCAGGCTGCACCTCTCCGCTGCGGAATTTGGGATGACGCGGAACAATGATTTGGCTCTTCCCGATTGGCGAAGGCTGGCGAACAGCTTGGGGGACAGGGCCGACAGTCTGCAAACGGGATTCGCCATGTGGATCACTGAAGAACTCGTTTCACTGGACGCAAAATGGCCCCAAAACCTACCCACCGGCATCGTTCATGGTGATCTGTTTCCGGATAACGTCTTCTTTGAAAATGGCCGGATATCCGGCGTGATCGATTTCTACTTCGCCTGTAACGACGCGCTGGCATTCGATCTAGCCATCTGTCTGAACGCCTGGTGTTTTCCGGAGCCGGACCGGTTCGACATCGATCATGGGGCGGCGCTACTTGCCGGATACCAGGCCGTCCGGCCATTGAGCCTGGAAGAGAGAAACGCACTGCCGATCCTTGCACGCGGCGCAGCGATGCGCTTTTTAGTCACTCGGGTCCATGACTGGTTTCACACGCCAGAAGACGCCCTGGGGACCCGCAAGGATCCGCTAGACATGGTGCCGGTGATCGAATTCCACCGCGCGGTATCCGATTCCGCCGCCTACGGGTTAGGGTGAACCCATGACCGAAAACCAGAACATCGTGGAAATTTTCACCGACGGCGCCTGCAGCGGCAACCCCGGACCGGGTGGCTGGGGAGCGATCCTGCGGTGGAACGGCACGGAAAAGGAGCTGAAAGGCGGCGATTCGGACACCACCAACAACCGCATGGAGCTGATGGCCGCCATTCAGGCTCTGGAAAGCCTGACCCGCCCGGTGAAGGCGGATCTCTATACTGACAGCACCTATGTCCAGAAGGGCATCACCGAATGGATTCATTCATGGAAAAACCGCGGCTGGAAAACCGCGTCAAAAAAGCCGGTGAAAAATGAAGATTTATGGCGCCGGCTGGACGAAGCCATCACCCGGCATGACGTATCATGGCACTGGGTGAAAGGCCACGCCGGCCACCCGGAGAACGAACGCGCAGACGAACTGGCACGGCTGGGCATGGCCGAAGCACGTTAACCGGCTGTTCTGGCATCCTTTAGCGCCTGCCACACGCGTTCCGGTGTCGCCGGCATATCCAGGTGTTCCACGCCGACCTGCGCCAATGCGTTCACGACCGCGTTCATCGTGGCAGGCAGTGCACCGACCGTACCGGCCTCGCCCGCGCCTTTGACCCCCAGCGGGTTGCGTTGGGTGGGCACGCCATTGGCTTCGATCGCGATATCGGAAAAATCGTCCGCCCGCGGCATTTGATAATCCATAAAGGATGCACTTAGGAGCTGCCCGCTTTCCCGGTCGTAGGCGACGCGTTCACCCAGGGCTTGGCCGACGCCTTGGGCCACGCCGCCGTGAATCTGGCCTTTTACGATGACCGGGTTCACCATCACGCCGACATCGTCAACCACCCAGTAGCCAACGATATCGACCACCCCGGTATCGGGGTCGATCTCCACCTCGCACACATGGCTGCCGTTGGGATATGTGTCGTCATCCGGGGCGAAGGTCGCGGTTTCGAACAGGCCCGGTTCAGTACCGGGCGGCAGCCTGGCGGGCAGGAACGATGCCCTGGCGACTTCCGTGATCGAAACGGACCTGTCCGTGCCCGCGACCGTGAAACCGCCGTCGGCGAATTCCATGTCGGTATCCGCAGCTTCCAGCATATGCGCGGCAATTTTTCGCGCCTTTTCGATCACCTTGTCGGCGGCGTAATACAGCGCGGAGCCGCCGATCACAGTGGACCGGGAACCCATGGTGCCGATACCGAACGCCACCCGGTCGGTATCGCCGTCGATCACCCGCATACGGGACGGATCCAGCCCCAGCCGTTCCGCCACAATCTGTTTGTAGACGGTTTCATGGCCCTGACCCTGACTTTTGGTGCCCATCAGAATGGTTGCCGTGCCGTCGGTGCTGAACCGGATTTCGGCAAAATCGGGCGATGGCGACGCGGACCGTTCGATCGGATTCGCGGTCCCGATACCGCGCAGTTTCCCGCGCGCACCGGACTCAGCCCGGCGCTGCGCAAATCCCGCGTAATCGGCCATGTCCAGTACCATTGCCTGGTTCTTTTCGAACTCGCCGCAGTCGTAGCAGAGGCCCAGTGCCGTTTTCACCGGCATGGTGCCCGGCAGGATAAAGTTACGCGCGCGCAATTCCGTGGGATCAATGCCAAGCTCCCGCGCGGATTCGTCCAACATACGTTCGATCACATAGGTCGCTTCCGGCCGGCCGGCCCCGCGGTATGGGGCCGTCGGATTGGTATTTGAGTGCACGGTGCGAACCGACGCATGCGCCGCCGGGATGTTATACACCCCGGTCAACGTGCCCACATTGGTGAACACCGCCAGTAGGTTGCGGATCGCTGACAGGTACGCTCCGATATTGGCAATCGTATTGACGCGAAGGCCGACGACTATCCCGTTTTTGTCAAAGGCCAGTTCCGCTTCTGTAACGTTGTCGCGGCCGTGTTCGTCGGCCTGCACCGCTTCGCTGCGGGTGCTTGCCCATTTTACTGGGCGCCCCAGCTTGCGCGCAGCCCACAGCACTAGTCGGTGTTCCGCGTACTGCCAGCCCTTGGTGCCGAACCCGCCGCCGACATCGCGGGCAACCACGCGTACGTTTTGTTCAGGTACCGAAAATATTTTTTCGGCAAGCAACTGCCTCACCCGGTGCGGATACTGCACATCGGCGTGAAGCAGGAACCGATCTTCGCGAGGATCATACGATCCGATCGCCCCGCGCGTTTCCATGTATTGCGCGAACACTCGGGAAATCACGAACCGGCGTTTCACCACCCGGTGCGCGGCGGCAAACGCATTTTCGGTCGCCGCCGCATCTCCCGCCTGATACAGGCCGGAGATATTATCGGGATAGTCGTCCCACACCAACGGTGCATCGGCGTCTACGGTGTGGGCAGTATCTGTAACCGAGGGCAGAATGTCGTAATCCACGAATACTGCTTCCGTAGCATCGTGCGCGGCGGCTTCAGTTTCAGCAACAATCAGGGCAACCGGATCGCCCACGTAGCGTACCCGGCCAAGCGCCAGGGGTGGCTGCGGGCGGTATTTCATGGGCTCGCCGTCGGGCCGCACCCATTTCGCAGGCATCCCGGGTACACCCAAATTGTCAGCCGCCACGTCTTCGCCGGTATAAATGGCGAAGACGCCAGGCAGGTCGCTAGCCGCAGAGGTGTCGATCGATTTTAATTCGGCATGGGCATGCGGCGACCGCAGGATCACCGCATAGGATTGTCCTGGAAGGCTGACGTCATTCACGAACAGCCCGTTGCCGCGCAACAAGCGCGGGTCTTCTTCGCGAAGCACCCCCTGGCCGACGCCGAACTTTTCCATTTATATTCCCCCTGCCCTAACGCGCTGCGGCGCATCATCCGGACAGACCCATGTAAATGCGTAAGTCAGATAGAACAGAGAGGTGCGTTTGTCACCTGTGGGTGGAGGCTTTACCGCGCAGCCAGCGCGGCCTTTCCCCCGGCCTTTTCAATCGCGGCCAGAACCGACGATTCGGTCAGTATTTCGGGCAAGGGAACGCCATTCGGAGCGGTCGGCCCGTAGACGACGTTAAACGGGATGCCAAACCGACCAAAACCCCTCAAATAGTCGGCGATCTCGGGGTCCGGTTTGCTCCAGTCCGCTTTCATCGCGATTACGTTG
Source organism: uncultured Alphaproteobacteria bacterium (assembly GCA_913047365.1). Lineage (GTDB taxonomy): Bacteria > Pseudomonadota > Alphaproteobacteria > MPNO01 > UBA830 > CAJWUK01. The sequence goes on from CAJWUK010000051.1 coordinate 7,100, forward strand.
CCGCCGTCCAGAATTTCGGCGACGCGGCCCCGATTCAGGACCAGAGATTTGTTGACCTGGCAGGTCAGGCACCAGTTTGCGGTGACATCGACCAGGACCGTATTACCCCGCCGGACTTCCGCCCGGACCACCGCTATATCGAAGGGCCGCCAGATATCCTTTTCGTCACCAGCGATCCGGTCGCCGCCACGGCCCGCCATGCTGCCCGCCCCGACCATGGAAATGGCGGTAAGTAGCCCGACGACAATCCAGGTCGCGAAACGGGACCGTTCCGTCAGATGGCGATTTTGCCACACCGTGAAGACGCTGGCCCCCATCAGCAAGGCGATCATGGCAGACGCGCCGCTGCCGATCTGGAACCACAACACGCTGAAAAGCCAGAACGCCGTCCCGATCAGAGCAATCGAAAGAATCCGTTTCAAAGTGATCATCCAGTGCCCGGGTTTCGGCAAACGGTTGACCAGAGCCGGAAAGGCGGCAACCACAATCCACGGTAGTGCCAGACCGATACCGAGCGCCAGAAATACGGCATATATCTCGAACGGACCGCGCGACAGGGAAAATCCGACAGCGGTGCCCAGAAACGGCGCGGTGCAGGGTGTCGCCAGCAATGTCGTGAAGGCGCCGGTGAGAAAATGACCGCCCAGGCCCGGCCCTTCGACTGCGCTGGCGGCAGTATCGGATACCGCGCCCGGCAGGCGAATTTCGAACAATCCCCACATATTGCAGGCGAAAAGTGTGATAATCGAAATCATGAACGTAAGGAATGCAGGCTCCTGGAACTGGATGCCCCAACCGGCCGCCATGCCCGCGCTCTGCAGCGTAACCGCAACGGTTCCCAGAAGCAGGAAACAGGCCAGAATACCGGCTGCGGACGCCAGAAAACCGGCGCGAACGTGACCGGGCGCCCCCCCGCCATGGCTGACAACAGTCAGAAGTTTGATCGACAAGACCGGCAGCACGCAGGGCATCAGATTGAGGATCAGACCACCTAAGATGGCGAGCCCCAAAATCGCAAAAAAACCGTAGGTCATGGCATCGGGTGCCGCCATACCCGGCGCGGTTGCCACGGCGCGCGACAGTAGAACCTTGCGTTCGATCGCACGGTCGCCATCCACAACTGTGAGCGTGACGGTCTCCCCGGCAAGTTTTCTATTTGGGCGTTTGGCCGGTTCGACGGTGATGCGCATCAACGCATTGGTGCCGGTGGATGCCACTTGGACCACGGGTTTGCCGAAGCCATAATCTGCCGGGCCCTCCACAAACACATCAGGCGATTTCAGAGCCGATTTTGCGGCAATGCCGATGATGAGCGCCTGCCCAGTGCCCTCCCCAGCGACCTCGGCCCGGTCGACACGGAGCGGGCCATTATCGCCGATGACGGGTACTTTCTTCCGCCAGGCATCGATCGTGCCCGTTTCGGGCGTGTTCATATCAGGCCCGGCCGGAAGCGAAAGCGCCAGATTGGTCTCGTAGGGCACGCAGATATCGTCGCAGGTCAGAAATCGGACCCGGGCTTTCAAAGCCACCGCTTTACCGGGTTCGAAAACACCCGCGAAAATTGGAAAAACGACTTCTTTTTTGTATCCGAGCGTTTCCAGATTAAGGACCGAAAACCGTTCCGGGGCGGGCCATTGGATCGTCGCACCTGCGAAGTTCTTGGAACCCACCCAATTGATACTGGGCGGGAAGCCCGCATCGCCTGGAGACCTCCAGTATACCTTCCAGCCCGGTTTCATCTGGAACTGAAGACCCAGATTTATCCTGTGGCCGGACCCAGCCGAATTTCCCGACGCAATTAGGCGAACGGCGCCGTGTTCGTGCTCGAACCAGGACGATCCCGCCGCCTGCGCCTGACCACCCTCGACCATCGCCACACCGGCCGCAAATACGCAAACGCGCAGACCCTGCCGAATTCCCGTTCGAACGAGGTTTTCCGCCACCAGAATCACTAATTCACCTTGTTTTTCAGCGCTGTCCTATAATATAGGTGAAGACCCCGTCAGTAACAGCGCTTCCCGATAAATCATGGAACAGAAAACGTAAATTTTACGTGGGGATCACGGCCAACGACTAGAGAAGCAGAGGCGCGGAGTGGCCCAAATCCCGGAGATAAAGAACGAAGGTGTAACATGAAAGCTTCCCAGGACGACGGATATCTGACGGGCCAGCTTTTGGTGGCCATGCCCCAGATGCTGGATGAAAGATTCGCCAAAACCGTAATCTATATATGCGCCCACACCGAAGACGGCGCCATGGGACTTGTCGTCAACAAGATTCTCGAAAACATCGATTTTCCCGATCTTCTGGAACAGCTTGATCTGTCGCCGACGGGCGGCGGACAGGATATCCGTGTGCATTTTGGAGGTCCGGTAGAATCCGGACGCGGTTTTGTTCTGCATTCATCCGATTACGTGCAGGATGCGACGATGGTTATCGACGACAGCATCGCCCTGACGGCGACGACCGACATTCTGCGCGATATCGCCGATGGTGGCGGTCCGAAAAACAACCTGCTGGCACTAGGCTATGCCGGCTGGGGTCCGGGACAGCTTGATTCCGAAATACAGGCCAATGGTTGGCTGTCCGTGCCGTCGGACCAGGCGCTTATATTCGGCAACGACCCCGAGTCCATCTGGCAGGGAGCACTTGCCAAAATCGGGATCGATGTATCGATGCTGTCGGGCGACGCCGGTCACGCGTAGAGATTGTCCGCCCAGGCGCGTTAGCCTAGCTGGTTCTCGCGGCGCAACGGACGCCCCTTTACTTATTCCTCGACCTTGGGCCGAGGGTCTATTCTTTCACCGGTACTTCGTTTGCCATGGGACCTCAGCTCAAGGCCAGGGGAGTAAATGTGTTTTTTTAAGTCTAAGCGAGAAGGAGAGTCGCTACGCTTTCGTAGTTTCCCATATTGGCGACAGGCCCCAGCCCGACCAGAGTTGGCGGCATGGCAAGAAGTCTCTGTGCGGCTCGCTGAACGTCCTGTGCAGTCACGCCATCTATTCGCTCCGAAATTTCCGGAATCGGAATAATCCGGCCATACACCTGAAGATGACGGGCTAAGCGTTCCGCCCGGGACGACGTACTTTCGAGTGACATCAACACACCGGCCTTGATCTGAGTACGGGCGCGCTTGAGTTCGTCTTCGTTCATGATGTCGTTTGCCACTCGGCATAGCTCATCCACCAACACGGTTACCAGCTCCGCCGACTGTTCTTCCCCGGTGCCAGCATAAATACCGAACAGGCCGCCATCCCGATAGGCAGACGAAAAAGTATAAATAGAATAGACAAGTCCGCGTTTTTCTCGGACTTCCTGAAACAGCCGCGATGACATCCCGCCGCCCAGGGCCGTCGACAGAACGGCTAGCGGATAATAATCCGGATCGGAAAAGCCCAACCCTTCGAGCCCCAGAATGATATGGGCCTGTTCGAGGTCGCGTTGTTCGCGGAACTCGCCGCCCGCATATGTTCCCGGAACTACAGTCGCATCCGTCTCCGGGACCAACCCGGAAAAGCACCTCGCAGCCTTTTCAAGAAGGTCAGCGTGAACGACATTTCCGGCAGCGGCCAGGATCATTCGAACCCCGGCATATTGTGCGTCCATATAGTCGACAAGGGTCGTCCGCGGCATGTTTTTAACAATTTCCGATGTCCCCAGAATCGGACGGCCAAGCGCCTGGTCGGGAAAGGCGATCTCCTGTAATCGGTCAAAGATAATCTCGTCCGGCACATCATTAACCTGACCGATTTCCTGCAGGATCACGGCGCGCTCTCGCTCCAGTTCCGTCTCGGCGAAGGCCGAATTCATCAAAATATCGGAAAGAATATCAAGCGCCAGGTCGACGTTCTCTTTCATTACGGTGGCGTAGTAGACCGTCGTTTCGCGCGAGGTATAGGCGTTCAGGAGCCCGCCCACGTTTTCGATCTCGACCGCAATATCCAGGGCGCTGCGCCGGCCGGTTCCCTTGAACGCCATGTGTTCCAGAAGATGTGAAACGCCGTTAATTTCTGCTGTTTCATTCCGCGCACCGGCCTCGACCCAAACACCCAGAGTAACCGTCTCGACCGAGTCCATGCGGTCGGTCACAACGCGCATACCGTTGTCGAGCGTGTCCTGCGCGATGGTCATGATTTGGTTGCGGCGGTCCGTCGGATGAAATCCTGCACGGCATCGAGATCGCTCTCGATCTCGTCGAATCTTTCGTCTCTGTCGAACAGATCGGAGATCCGTGCTGGCAGATCCGGGCGGATACCGGTCGCCTGTTCCACGGCATCCGGAAATTTCGCCGGGTGGGCTGTCGCTAGCGATATCATGGGCACCGTGGGATCGCCGCGGCACTGACGCCCGGCATCGACGCCGATAGCACTGTGCGGATCGACTAGTTCTCCGGTCGTTTTATAAAGATCGCCGATAACGCGGCGGGTCCCATCGTCGTCCAGACGGGCAGCGGCAAACATTTTCTTCGCAGCCGCGAGACGGGCATCGTCGACGCGGACGGCACCGGTGGAGCGGAAATTATCGACCCAGGCCCGCACGGCCGCCCCGTCACCGCCCAGCATGTCGAACAGAAGCCGTTCGAAATTGCTAGAAACCTGAATATCCATGCTGGGCGACAGGGATGGATTGACCGCTTCGATCTTCATTTCGCCGGTTTCGAAAAAGCGGAACAGGATGTCGTTGCTGTTGGTGCCGACAACCAACTTTTCGACCGGCAAACCGCATTTCCATGCCGCCCAGCCGGCAAGAACATTGCCGAAATTGCCGGTGGGAACGGCAAAGCTGACCTGTCGTCCTGGCGCGCCTAGGCAAACAGCCGCCGCAAAATAGTAGACGATCTGAACCATCACCCGCGCCCAATTGATGGAATTCACCGCCGACAGGTTATGCGCATCGCGGAATGGAGCGTCGTTGAACATGGCTTTAACTAGGTCCTGACAGTCGTCGAACGTGCCGTCGACGGCCAATGCATGAACGTTCGGGCTGTCGACCGTGGTCATCTGCCGCTGCTGGACCGGCGACACCCGGCCCACCGGAAACAAAATGTATATATCGACGTTGTCCCGGTCGCGGCAGGCTTCGATGGCAGCGGAACCGGTATCCCCGGAAGTAGCGCCGACAATTGTTACCCGGTCGCCCCTGGCCGTAAGCACAAAGTCAAACATCCGTCCGACAAGCTGCAGCGCTAAATCCTTGAATGCCAGTGTAGGGCCGTGAAACAGTTCTAACAGCCAGTGGTTGGCACCGATCTGCTTCAGTGGCGCAACGGCATCGTGCCCGAACCCGGCATAGGTTTCCCGAACCATCGCTTCCAGATCGTCATCGGGGATCGTGCCGGCAACAAATGGCCGAATGACGCGATAGGCGATGCCGGCGTAGTCGTGCCCAGCCATTGCAGCGATGTCTTTGGCTGAAAACTGCGGCCATTCGGAAGGCACATATAATCCTCCGTCGCGCGCGAGCCCGGCGAGGAGAACGTCGTCAAACGCCAGTTCCGGCGCTTCGCCCCGTGTGGATACGTATTTCAAAAGCGGTTCCTCGAAAACGGGCGGAATGTAGTGCGACGGGCGGTGTTGTCAAACAGGAACGACCTTTGGGGGCGGCAGATGTTCATCTAGACAAGACCCGACGGCGATCCAAGTAATTGCATCGGCACAATCACCGGAAAGCACGCACCCCTGTAACATTCTAAGCATTATCACCCCGGCAAGGACCTACTTGTGAGAGCCTGTCTTGATCGGCGACAAAATAACAGACTAGGACCAGGCGTTGGGATCAGCCGTAGCGAGCCTGCAGGTGTGCCTTAAATGACACGGTTTCGAGGGGTTCGCCCGTCGCCTGGATCATCAATTCATCGGTCGACGCGGAAGACGCCTTGGCGTGCAGATTCTTGCGCATCCATCCGATCAGGTGAGAAAAATCTCCCCGGGATATGGCCTCCGGGATATCCGGCAGTTCGCGTTTCGCCGTGGCAAATAGCTGGGCCGCCGCCATGGCGCCCATGGTGTAGGTTGGAAAATACCCCCAGGCGCCGTCATACCAGTGTATATCCTGCAGACAGCCAAGCCGATCGTCAGGTGGACGTATGCCCAGCAGGTCTTCCATCCCGTCATTCCAGGCGCCAGGGAGATCTGCCAACGCCAATTCGTCATCGATCAGAGCCCGTTCCAGCCGGTAGCGCAGAATGACATGGGCGGGATAGGTCACTTCGTCCGCATCGACGCGTATGAAGTTACGGTCCACCCGAGTATACAGGCGATACAGATTGTCGACTTCCCATTTTGATCCGCTCCCGCCGAAGGCATCCCGCATCAATGGTGCTGCAAATTCCAGATATTCCCGGCTGCGACAGACCTGCATTTCGATCAACAGCGACTGGCTTTCGTGCAGCGCCATCCCGCGGGCGGAACCGACAGGCTGATAACGCCAGTCGTCCGGAAGACCCATTTCATACAGGGCGTGCCCGGTTTCGTGCAGAACCCCCATCAGGCTTTGGGTGAAATCATTATCCGCATAGCGCGTGGTGATGCGAATATCGCCCGGAACGCCGCCGCAAAACGGATGCAAGCTGACATCCAGCCGGCCAGCGTCAAAATCGAAACCGAGCGTTCCCATTAGTTTTTCGCCCAGTATCCTCTGTCTCTCGGTCGGGAACGGGCCGTCGGGCAGGACGGCGTCGGCACGCTCTGCCTGTCTAGAGAGCGCCGTTTCTGTGAATTCCGGCAGGAACCCGGCCAGATCGGCAAACAGTTCGTCGATCCGAGCCGTGCGGCCGGCAGGTTCGTATTGATCTAGCAGCGCCTCGTACTCGGAACAAATCAGCGCGTCCGATTTTACCGCCGCCACTTGTCTGGTCAGATTCAGCACTTCTTCCAGATAGGGCAGCACCCTGACGAAATCGTTTTCGAGCCGCGCTTCGCGCCAGATCAGTTCACAGGCGGAGCAGGCCCGGCTCATTGCCTCGACCAATGATGCTTCCATCGCGTTCGCGTGAATCCAGATTCTCCGCATTTCCCGAAGATTTGCGGACTGCCAGGGATCGTCTGGCAGGGCGCTTTCGGCTTCATCCAGCAGGCCAGCCAGCGCCGAATCCGTTTTCATTTCGTGGGTCGTCAGCTTCAGGGCGGTCAGTTGTTCTGTGCGGGAATCCGCGCCGCCCGGCGGCATCAGAACCGACATGTCCCAGTGCAGCATACCAACGGCTTCGCCTAACGCGGCTATCCTTTTAAACCGGGTTTCAAGTTCCTTATACGCGGACAATTTCAGTAGCCTTGGCGCCGGCGGCGGAAATGGTAGGCGACGTAAACGATCACAAGCGTAGCAGCAAGCCCATACCAGGTGATTGCATATTCAAGATGTTTGTTGCGGATCTTGTGACTGGCGTGGGGGCCTTTCGGATAACCGGGCTCACGACGATCGGGCGTAACGCGCAGGATATAGGGCGGACTGTCTTTTAGACCTGCATGAGCGGCCATCTGGGCGACATCGATATAGAACCACTGGTTGGTGGCCGGATCGTTATCGGGTATCCAGGGTGTGCCCTTTCCGCCCCTTCGGACGGTGCCGATTAAATCCAGAGAATCACTCGGCCGCCGCCGCTTGATTTGACCGTTGGGCCAGACTTTGGGCACCCAGCCGCGATCGACCAGAATCTGCCGGCCATCCGTTGTCTCAAACGGCACAATCAGACGGTAACCCGTCTGACCGTGCCGAACGGCGTTGTGTACCAGGATTTCGCGGCTATGTGAAAATGTGCCGCGAAATATCACGCGCCGGTGCTCATATTCCTGCCAGTTATTCTTGGGAATGCTGGAAATTCGAATGGGCGGGGCTCCCTGCCGGACGGCGCGTTCGGCGATGATCCCTTCTTTCCATTCCAGCCGCTGCATCTGCCACGTGCCCAGCCCGATCAAAAGCATCAGTGCCGGAATGGCGCAGACGGTCATCCAGAAATTCAGCCTGATAGGTTGTCGGTCAGCCATCTTCACGTACTTCGTATTTATGGCGCAGGTTCTTGAGGTGAAGACCGATTAGAATTCCCTTGAAGGGCCACAAGATCGC
>CAJWUK010000052.1 GCA_913047365.1 uncultured Alphaproteobacteria bacterium
AGCCGGTTGCAATAGATAAACCAGGCGATGTCGAGCACACTCAACCCGTCCGCCAACAGGTATTCCTGATCCGCAAGTGATTCATCCAGCTCGCTGAAAACCTTGCGGAACTTAGCGGCCGCCGATTGGGCAACCTCGTCCGTGATGCCTTCATCGGAATATCGTTTCCAGAAATCGATTTCCACGCCAACCCGTCCATCCTTCTGACCGTTGACGGTGCCGGAGCCGGTCGACGCATAGACTTCCAGTTCTTCTGGCGACTTAGGGTCATGCGGCGGGTTGAAGACAAACCGGAAACTCAGCGCGCGCAGATCCAGATGCAGATCGTCCTCGTGCTTCAGCAGTTCGGCGACTTTCTCTTCGGATCCCGGCGGGATCAGGCGCGGTTCCGGATAGACGCTTTCCAGATAAGTCAGGATGTCATTGCTTTCGATATGAACGTCGCCGTCGTGGACAATTACCGGCAACAGACCGCGCGGATTGATACCCAGGAAATATTCGTTCAGGTTCGCGTTCGTCATCAGGTCGATTTCGTGCGATTTCCAATCGACGCCCTTCAGGCTGAGAAAAATCCGGAGCTTCTGAGAACAGGACGAGAAAACGAAATGGAAGACGTGCAGTCCCTTCCAGTCTAGAACTTCCCGCGTCTTGATATCTTCGTCTGCCAGTTTGACCATTCTATTCCTCCTTTTGGTGTTGATCAGGATACCCGGATGACCAGCTTGCCGAAATGGCCGTCTTCGCCCATCGCGTTATAGGCTGACCGAGCGTCTCCGAAATCGTATGACGCATCAACAACCGGTCGCATTTCGTTGGCAGCTATCGCGGCGTTCATGTTGCGGAACATTTCCCGGTTACCGACGTAGATGCCGGTAAGGCGGATCGATTTTCCAAGCAGCGGGTATGGGTTCACTTCCCCCTGTGTCAGCACGCCGATCATGCCGATATGCCCGGCAAATCCAGTCGCGGCGATGGATTTCTGCAAGGTACCTGCCCCGCCGACCTCTACCACATGGTCCGCGCCCCGCCCGTCGGTCAGTTCCATCACCGCCTGATCCCAGTCGGGTGTATCCACATAATTGATGGTTTCATCTGCGCCCAGATCGCGCACCCGTTCGAGCTTTGCATCGCTTTTCGACGTGACAATCACACGCGCGCCCATCATCTTCGCGAACTGCAGCGCGAAGATTGAGACCCCACCGGTACCCATCACGACAACCGTGTCACCCGCGGTCAACCCGCCCTGTTCCACTAGCGCGTTCCAAGCGGTAACACCCGCGCAAGTCAACGTACCGGCCTCGTCCCAGGTCAAATGGTCCGGCAAGGAGACAAGCGCGGTCTGTGGCAAAATCGCCTCTTCCGACAACATGCCTTCCTCGGCGCCTCCCAGCGCACTTGCCATGATCGGGCCACGCATCCGGCCACCTTCCCAGCGCTTGAAGAAACAGCTCGCCACCCGGTCGCCCGGTTTGAATTCCGTTACGCCGTCACCGACCGAAATAACCTCGCCGGCCGCATCAGAATTGGGAATGCGCGGCAACGGCGTATTTCGGGCACTGGGCGCTAGTACCGTGTTGAAATCCCGTCGGTTAATTGACGACGACAACACCCGGAACTTTACCTCGCCGTACCCGGGATCGCCGATGTCCACGTCGGTCAGGTTGAGCGCATCGATCCCGTCGTCATTTTCAATTCGCCAGGCTTTCATTTTTCCTTTTCCTCATACTTATTCGGTTCTGCCCGTATCCAGCGCGCCGCCCCCCGGTGCACCTTTCCTGCCATCAGTATGGGACCGGTGGTTTGCAGGACCAGTTCGTCGCCGTTAAATGATACGAGCCTTTTCTGCTCTCCGCCCACCCAGTTGGGAAACAGGCTGTAGAGGATGCCAAATGTGATCGCTTCACCGTCGAACGACCATTTACCGCCGAATGAGACGTATCCGTTGGCTGCTGCCGCGGCCTCGTCGACCGTGCCGCCGAGCAGATCGCTGGCTGCATAATTAGCCCGGTCCTTCTGCATCATGGTGAAAGCGTAATTGCCGTCTTCGCCCAGATTAAGATTACCTACGGGTGCGTTTCCCAACGGGTCGGCTTCTTCGCCGTCCTCATCGGTAAACCAGAAGCGCAACAGGTTCCAAGTGCCGGTGAGATCGCTTGCATTCATATTGATTGCCTGTTTTTCGGGTTCGTCGCAGAATGACGCTATGGACGCACCTGAAATCTATCTGTCCGCCGACGAAATCGCCAGCCGCATCCCGGACGGCGCGCTGATCGGTGTCCCCAAGGAAGATGGCGGCGCGGCAATGGAAGTGACACGCGCATTGATCCGCCGCAAGGCAAAGGGGTTGCGGCTGTTTACCGTACCCGTCAGTTCGATACAGGCTGACATGCTGATCGGCGCAGGCTGCGTTGACGAGATCGAGACCAGCGGCGTTTCCATGGGAGAATTCGGTTTCGCCTGCCGGTTTCGCGCAGCCGTTCAGGAAGGCACGATAAAAATCAAAGACGCCACCTGCCCGGCCCTGTATGCGGAATTGCAGGCGTCGGAAAAAGGCGTCCCCTTCATGCCTCTTCGCGGCATCCTGGGATCGGACATTCACGCCAACCGCGACGATTGGATGACAATCGACAACCCCCTTGCAGATAGCGGCGATCCCATTGTGCTGTTGCCGGCGGTAAAGCCTGATGTTGCCCTATTCCACGCCCGCTACGGAGATCGGTATGGCAATGTCTGGGTCGGAGCGCGGCGGGAATGCGTGCTACTGGCCCATGCGTCCGCATCCACACTGGTGACGGTCGAAGAAATCTGGGACGGTAACCTGATGGACGATGACCGAATGCTTGCCGGGACCATCCCACCGATATACGTGGATACAGTCGCCCATGCACCGCAAGGCGCCTGGCCCCTATCGCTGAACGGCGCGTACGAGCGCGATGGTGTCCACCTTCGCGAATATGCCGGCGCCGCGAAGACCGATGACGGGTTCGCCGCCTATCTGGACCAGCACGTCTTCGGGAAACAGGCAGCCGCCTGACCCAGTCCATGGAATTCAGCCGCGAAGAACTTCTTATTTGCGCTGTCGCCCGCATGCTGGATGGTTGCCGGAATATCGCAGTGGGAACGGCGTCGCCTATTCCCGGCAGCGCCGCCCTGCTGATGCAGGCGCTGACCAACGGCCACGCGCGGGCAAGTATCCTCGGCAGCAATGTTCATAACCCGTTTAACGACGCCGGTCCCGAACTGTTCGACCGCGCCGGTCAGGGGCGGGTGGACGCGTTTTTTCTGGGCGGGGGCCAGATCGACGGTGAAGGCAACATCAATCTTGTCGGCACCGGCCCATACCCAAATTCCGACACACGATTTCCAGGCAGCTTTGGGTCCGGATACCTCTATTTCAGCGTCCCGAGGGTTATTCTATTCCGAGAGGAACATTCACGGCGCGTCTTTGTCGACAAGGTCGATTTCATCAGCGCGCCCGGGTGGAGCCCCCCCGACGTCCACCGGCCCGGCGGGCCCTATGCCTTGATCACGAGTCTTTGTGTTTTCATATACGACCGCGATAATCACCGGTTCCGGCTGAGCGGATTGCTGCCCGGCGCAACGCTTGAAGAGGTTCGGGACAATACTGGTTTCGATTTCGACTGCCCCGACGGCATTGGCGATATACCGCCGCCGGAGGCAGACCGGTTGGAGCTGATCCGCACCCGCATCGCCGGTGAAATCGCAGAAACATATCCCGAATTCGCCCGCGACCGTTTGGGGTGGCAGGGGTAGTAGGGCTGACAGACCACCCACCGCCGCTGCTATACTCCTATCAAGAACGATAGAATTATAAGGGAGACGCAGGGTGGCCGCCTTTACCATGGCGCTCGAGCGATACGACCGTCACGTGCCGTTCTTTACGGGAGCGGTCGAAATGCCGCCGGGCATCGACATCGAACCGCTGGAAGTCGGAATAGATCACGACCATCGAAACGGCCGCGATCGCCACGAGCGGATGATCCGGAACGGTGAATTCGACATCTGCGAACTCTCTTTTTCGTCATACATAATGGCGACCGAGCGCGGTTCGGACTTCACCGCAGCGCCAGTCTTCCCCCGCCGCCTATTCAGCCAGAACCATATTTACGTGCGCACCGACGCCGGTATTGAAACACCGGCTGATCTTGCGGGCAGACGGGTAGCGTTGCGGGCGTTCCAGACCACCATGTCGGTTCTCGTTAAAGGCGATCTGACCTTCTATTACGGCGTGCCGTGGCAGGACATTCACTGGATCATGGAGGCGAAAGAAGCCGTCGAATGGGAGCCGCCCGAAGGCGCGAGGATCGAATGGCTGAACGGATCGAAGCGCGGGGCGGATTTACTGCTATCGGGAGAGGTCGATGCGATGATCTTTCCGCACCCGCCGCGGGAAATTCTGGAAGCGGGCGACACAATTCATCGGCTTTTTCTCGACCCGATGGCGGAATGCAAACGGTATTACGACTTCGTCGGCTACTTCCCCATCATGCACATCATGGCATTCCGTAACGACGTGGTGAAAAACGAACCCGACCTGCCGAGGGCCGTGATCGGCATGTGGGAAGACGCCAAGCAGCAGGCCGCCCTCTATTACGAAGATCCGGGCTATTCGGAAATCGCCTTCGCCCGAAACGCGCTGGAAGCACAGGAACAGACCTTCGCGGCCGATATCTGGCCGTCGGGGTTTGCGACCAACCGCGCCAACATCGAGCGCTTTATTGAATACAGCGCCGACCAAGGGCTTATTTCCGCACCTTATGAACCGGAACGGCTGTTTCATCCGAGCGTTCTGGACACCTGAACCCGCAAGGAGAATTTTTCGTGGATAACGTGTTCGAGTTGTACCGCTCCGTCGTCTTCCCGTGGCATTGCGACCATATCGGCCACATGAACGTGCGCTGGTATGCGCATCATTTTGACGACGCCGGATTCCACCTTTGGACGGTCGCCGGTGCCAGCCAGAAGAAGATGCACGAGGACGGCCACGGCCTCGTCGTGGGCCAAATCAAGATCAACTACATTAGCGAACTTAAATCGGGCGAACTGCTGGTCATTCGGGGCGGGTACAGCCACGTCGGCGGAAAATCCATCCGACACCATCTCCGCATGTACAACGCCGATACCAATGTGCTGTGCTCTACCCAGGACACAATCGAAGTGTTCTTCGATCCTGAAAAGCGTACCTCCGCGCCGATGCCCGATTATTACCGCGACCTGCTGACACCGCTGGTCGTCGATTTTGCGAACTTCAAGGAGTAATCCATGACAGACCTAAACGGAAAAGCCGCCATCGTCACCGGAGCCGGGCGGGGGCTTGGCCGGGCCATGGCAAGGGGCCTTGCTGTAGCCGGTGCGCAGGTCGCACTGGTGGAACTCGACAAGGACGTTCTCAACGAAGCAGTCGCTGAAATTGGCGGCGACTGCGTCGGCATTGCGGCGGATGTCTCAAAACCGGTGGAAGGTCTACGTATCGTCGAAGAAACACGGAAAGTCTTTGGTGGTATTCATATCCTCGTCAATAACGCCGGCCTGGGGCCGCAGCGGTTCCGCAACACGGATCGGTCGAACGCGAAAATGATCTGGGAAATAGACTTTTCCGACTGGCAACTCTTCCTAGACGTCAACACCACCGGCCATTTCGTGATGACGCAGGCTGTGATGCCCCATATGTTGGAACAGGGCTGGGGCCGCATTGTCAATGTCACCACCAGCCTGGACACGATGACCAACTACACCAACGGTGCCTACGGGCCATCCAAAGCTGGTGCCGAAGCGCTTGCCACGATGATCGCCGGCGGTGTCGAAGGAACCGGCGTCACCTGTAATGTACTGATTCCAGGCGGCCCGGCGGATACAAGAATGATTTCGGCATCCGGCGTCTATGCGAACCGCGCTCTGCTGATCCAGCCGGATGTTATGAACCCGCCCTTGCTCCATCTGGTTTCCGAAGAAGGCGGCGCGGTCAACAACCGACGCTTCCGGGCCGCGCTGTGGGACCCCGCAAATGACGCCGCCGTAAATATGGAAGCCAGCGGCGATCCCATTGCCTGGCCGCAACTAGGCGGACAGGCAATCCGGCCAAAGGGCGATCCGCGCGGCAACGTTAACACCGGGAGAGAAAATGGCTGACGGCAAGCTGACCGGCAAGGTCGTGATGATGACCGGGGCCGCGCGCGGGCTGGGTCGGGCTATGGCGCTGGCGCTTGCCCGCGAAGGCGCACATTTGGCATTGGTCGATCTCGACGGAGAGGAACTGCAGGCGGTCGCGCACGAAGTACAGGATATCGGTGGTAGGGAATCCGTCGTGCCTCTGGGCGCCGATGTCTGTGATCCGGACAGTTCGGCCACAGCCGTTCACTATGCGGTGGAAAATTTCGGTCGACTTGATGTCCTATTCAACAACGCCGCGCTGGGACCACAGGCTGTTGCCGAAGACCCCTATGGCATCCCACCCAAATTTTGGGACCTGAACCCCTATACCTTCATTCGGATGATCAACATTAATTCCGCGGGCCCGCAACTAATGGCCGCGGCGGCGGTTCCGATCATGTTGCGGAACGGGTGGGGGCGGATCATCAACATCACCACCGCATTGGACGCTATGTATGTGCCAGGGATGGGGGCTTATGGGCCTTCAAAAGCGGCGCTCGAAGCCCATACCGCAATTATGGCCAAAGACTTGGAGGGTACGGGCGTTACCGCCAACGTGCTGATCCCGGGCGGCCCCGCAAACACCCGAATGATCCCGGATGCCACCGGCATTCCTCGCGAGGCACTGATCCAACCGGAGGACATGCAGGCCCCTGCCGTTTGGCTGGCATCGGACGATTCCGTCAGCCACAACGGGGAACGGTTTATCGCCGGTCACTGGGACAAGGGCATCGATGCCGCTTCGGCCCCTTGCGCGTGGCCGCAGCTGGGTAAGCAAGCTATCCTGCCTACTTCAATAGAAAGATAAAAACAATCAACCGGGAGAAACCGCCATGACCGACAGACTACTGGAAGGACGCACTGCGATTATAACCGGCGCTGGGCGGGGGTTGGGTAAGTCCATGGCCGAAGGGCTAGCGGCCTATGGTGCGAAAATAGCGCTGGTCGATCTTGAAGAAGACATTCTTGCGGCTGCTGTTTCTGATGTAGAGGCGGCGGGCGGCCAGGGCTGCGCGCTGCCAGTAACCTGCGACGTGACCGATCGTGATCGCGCCGAAGCCGCCATCCAGACCACCATCGACACCTTTGGCGGGTTCGACATTCTGATTAATGATGCGGCGATGGGACCGCAATTCTTTACTGACAACTTCACCGCCGATACCCCGAAATTTTGGGAGGTTGATATCGATCTGTGGCACCGCGTGCTGACTGTAAATGCCCATGGTCCGCAATTGATGTCGACCGTCTCGGCCCCACACCTGTTAGACAGCGGCTGGGGGCGGATTATCAATGTGACGACCAGCCTCGATACTATGTACCTGAAGGGATGCGGAGCGTATGGACCGTCGAAGGCCGCGCTCGAAGCCAACACACGGATCATGGCGCAGGACTTGGACGGCACCGGCGTTACCGCCAACGTGCTAATCCCGGGTGGTCCTGCCAATACGCGTATGATCCCGGAAGCGACTGGCTTCGACCGCGAAGAACTGGTTCAGCCCGGAGCCATGCAAGCACCGATCTGCTGGCTTTGTTCCACCGATGCGGACGATATCAACAACATGCGCTTTATCGCGGCGTTGTGGGACGAAAGCTTGCCTCCCCAAGAACGTATCGCCGCCGCTGGCGCGCCGATAGCCTGGGCACAGATAGGATCCATTGCGAAACGCCCAAGTAGCTGGGCCGATGCGGAAAGATAAAAGCAGAGGGAAACAACACATGACCGACAGAGTTCTGGAAGGCAAAACGGTTCTGATGACCGGCGCAGGCCGCGGCATGGGACGATCCATGTCCATCGCCCTAGCGGCGGCGGGCGCAAAGGTCGCCATGATTGATATTGATGAAGATGTTCTGCAAGAAGCCGCAAAGGAAGCTGAAGCCGCGGGCGGTCAGGGATCCATCAAACCGCTGATCTGTGACGTAACCGACGCCGATCGCGCCAAAGAGACGGCAGAGGAAATTGTCTCGTCTTTCGGTTCATTGGACGTGCTGATCAATGATGCGGTGGTGGGGCCAGAACGGATTAAGGATTTCTTCGTCCGGCCGGCAAAATTCTGGGATCTCGATAACAATCTGTGGAATGCCATGCTGCGGGTGAACATCTTCGGGCCGCAATTGATGGCGAAGACCTGCGCACCCTACATGATGGACAAGGGCTGGGGTCGTATCATCAACGTCACCACCAGCCTCGATACCATGTACCTCTCCGGCGCCGGCGCCTATGGCCCGACCAAGGCAGCGCTGGAGGCCCATACCAGAATCATGGCGCAGGATATGGACGGCACTGGGGTAACGGCGAATATCCTGATCCCGGGTGGGCCGGTAAACACGCGGATGATCCCAGAAGCATCGGGAATTGCGCGGGAGGCACTGATCCAGCCGAATGTCATGCAGAAACCGGTGACCTGGCTGGCATCGGAAGATTCCGACGGGGTGACGGCGATGCGATTTATCGCGGCGCTGTGGGATGAATCCCTGGATCGGGAAGCGCGGATTGAAAAAGCGGGCGCACCCGCCGCGTGGACCCAAATACCGTCAGTTGCGCTCTACCCTGACGACTAAGACCGGCGGGTGTATTTCGCCGCTCGGATCGCGATAACGAAGGCTAAAAACAGCAGGAATGCGCCGACCAGATAAGGTGCATCCCGCCCGAACACGCCAAATGCAGCGCCCGCCGCAATCGGGCCTAAAATCCGGCACAGAGACTGCACCGACTGGGAAGCGCCCATGGCCGCGCCCTGGTGTTCATCCGGCGCATTCCGGGAAATCAGTGCACTTAGCGCCGGGTTGGCGAGACCAAAACCGAAACCGATCAATGTGCCGCCGACAAACGCCATGGGCGGCGCGTAGGTAATAAGAACACAGGCAAACCCCGCCGACATCAACAAGGTCCCCGCGATGACCAGCATCCCTTCGCCCAGACGCTTGCTGAGCGGCCGAACTATCCCGCCCTGTACGAGCACCATCAGGAAGCCGATATAGAGGAAGAAAATACTAACCTCGCGCACGCCCCAGTGAAGCTGGCGTTCCGTCCACAGCGCGAAGGTGCTTTCCAGACCCGCCATGCAGAATGCCAGCAGCGTCAGAAGCACTAGCGGAAGGAGAACGCCAGGCGTTGAACCCGCAGTCGAGAATGCTTTCATCCGACCGGAGAGAGTTCGGTTTTCATCTCCTTCCTCGCGGGTGGGCGGTTCACGCAGCACGATAAGCGCCGCCAGAAACCCGCAGGCACCCACCACCGCCGCAATCAGGAACGCGGTCCGGAAATCCGTTTCGCCGGCACCGGCCCGGGTAAGCAACCATCCGATGCCGGGGCCCAGGACGAACCCTGCCCCGATGGCAGCGCCCATCAAACCCATGCGCCCGGCGCGATCCTCAGCCGGCGTCACGTCAGCAATATAGGCCTGCGCCACCGGAAGGGTGCCCCCCATCAAACCTCCGAGAGCGCGCGCGGCGAACAGCATCCACAACGCATCCGCCTGACTAACCCACGCGAATGACAAGGCGGTGCCCAGCATGCTGAAACAAAGTATAGGGCGCCTACCCCATTTATCGCTGATAACCCCCCACGGGAACGACGACAAAAATGCGAAAAACGAGTAGGTCGAAAAAAGCAGCGTAACCTCGAACGGGGTCGCGCCGTATCTTTCGGCCCAGAACGGCGTGAACGGAATGATGATCCCGAAGGCCAGCATGTCGAAAAACACGATCAGCAGGAGCACGCTGATCGCCCCCTTTCTAGGGCGACTGTCAGTCATGGCGGCAATCTAGCCGGAACCGGCCTGACTCACCATATCCCTTAGTTCGAATTTCAGTACCTTGCCCATCGCGTTTCGGGGAAGGGTATCCATGAAAACAACATCCCGTGGGTGCTTGTAGCGGGCAAGCTGACCGTCGAAGAGGCCGAGAATATCTTCCGGGGAGAGCTCCCTGCCCTGCGCAGCAACAATCACTGCGACCGGCACCTCACCCCATTTTTCGTCCGGGCGGCCTACCACCGCAGCCTCGGCGATATCCACACAACCGTCCAATACCATTTCCAGTTCCGCCGGATAGATGTTCTCGGACCCAGAAATGATGACGTCCTTCACCCGGTCATCCACGTAGAACAGGCCGTCTTCGTCGATATGGCCAATGTCGCCGGTATTAAACCAGCCGTCTTTCAAAACCTCTGCGGTAGCATCCGGGTTATTCCAATATTCCGTCATAATGTTCGGCCCACAAACGACAATCTCGCCCCTTTCGTCGGGACCAAGTGTGTTGCCGTCTGAATCTACTATTTTTGCGTCGCAATGCAGCGCCGCACGGCCCGTCGACCCGACCGTGTCGTAAGCGTCAGGTATACGCTGATGGATGACGATGGGCGCGGTTTCCGTCGACCCGTAGACCTGGATGATCGGTACGCCGCGGCCATGAAAGGCATCGATAAGCGACAGGGGGACCGTGGTCGATCCCGTATTAATCGTGCGGAGTGAAGAAAAATCGATGTCGTCCCAACCTGGATGCTGCAATACCGCCTCCATCAGCGCCGGTACCAGGATCAGCAGAGTGGGTTTTTCCTTGTTGATGACCTGCACGGTGGCATCGGCCTCGAACCTGCGGTGCAGGATGACAGTTGCGCCTGAATGGAGTGCGGGCGTCGTCTGGATGTTCAGACCGCCGACATGAAACATCGGCAGGTTGGTGAATACCACGTCTTCACTAGTCATATCGTGCATGGCGGCAGAATTGACCGCATTGAATGTCATGGCGTTCTGGGTCAGCACCGCGCCTTTGGGCCGCCCCGTGGTGCCGGAGGTATAAACAATTAGCAACGGATCGTCTGGACCGACATTCGGATCCTCCGCGTCGTCTCCCGCCGCTTCGAGCAGGTCCCCGTATTCGCCATTCATGGAAACGATCCGACAGTCGGCAAGATCGTCCGCGATCGACGCGGTACCCTCGGCGAATTCTTCTTCGCAGAAAAGCACTTTCACGCCCGCGTTCTCTAGAATGTAGGCATGTTCCGGAGGGGCCAGCCGCCAGTTAAGCGGGACAAGAATGGCGCCGATCCGGGCGCAAGCAAACATTATCGCCAACATTTGAGGTGAATTCAGCCCCAGAAACGCGATCCGGTCTCCGCGTTCCACATTGAGGCCCACCGAAAGCATCGCCGCCACGCGCCCGATCTGTTTATCGAACCCAGCGTAAGAAATATCAACGCCTTCGAAGCGGATCGCCGTCTTGTTCGGCTGGAAGTCTGCCCAGCGGGTTATCCAGTGGGAAATATCCATTCCTAATCGTCGTCCGTTTCCCCGGGTTCGTAAAGCGTTTCACGGCCTAGACGATCCAGGCACAACTCCGCCGTCCACGGCAGCATCAGGGAGCCCAGCCGGGAATCCCGGTAGAGCTGTTCAAGTGGCAGGGATTTCAGCATCGATTGTCCGCCGCAGGTCCGGATCGCCAGACGACACATCTCGTTGGCATTTTCCATCACCGAATACTGGGCCGCATAGGCGCGCAGCCGATCTTCCTTGGAGGGATCGACCCGGGCTTCGGATGTTGCCTGTTTGAAGATGGCCCAAGTGTTTTGTAGCTTGATCCACATATCGGCCACCGTGATTTGCTTGGTCGGATACATTCGGCGTTTGACCGAGATGCCCTCGATATCGCCCCGCAGATAAGCCACCGTGAAATCATAGGCCGCCTGAGCGATACCCATATAGGTCGGGCACAGGGTCAGGAACATGTGGGGCCAGCGCCGGGCTGCTTGGTAGTACACCCCCCGCGGCATCAGCATCTGTTCGTCGGGAATGAAGACATTCTCCATCACCAAGGTACGTGACACCGTCGCCCGCATGCCGACCGGGTCCCAGGGTCCGACAATGGACACGCCTTCGGCGTCTGCGGGCACCGCCATGAACACCGTATCGCGAACCGAACTGTCGGGCTTGTCTTCGGTGCACAGCACACCGTAATAGGTCGCCGCACCGGATAGCGAGGCAAATATTTTTTTGCCGTTCAGCAGCCAGCCACCATCGACCTTGGCAGCGAGGGTGCCGAACGGTGCCTTGCCCGCGGCTGCTGACGAACCCTCCGAGAAGGGCTGCGCAAAAATTGCTCCTTCCTCCACAATGCGGGAAAAGTGCAGTTCCCGGTTTTTCTTGTGCTGCTTCCGGTCCGCCGCCGGCATGTCCAGATCGTCCGCAATATGGCCGGTCCACAGCGGCGTACAGGCATGCATATTGAAGGTCAGCGCCGTCGCCCCGCACCAGCGGCCCATTTCCGCCGCCAGCATCGCGTAATCCGCATATTTTACACCCAGTCCACCCAGAGATTTCGGCACCGTCATGGCAAGGATGCCAGTATCCCGCAGATCTTCGTAGTTTTCGAACGGGAAGGACGCCTCTTCGTCGTAGCGTTTCGCGCGGGGAGCGAATTTTTCTTTCCCAAGCTTAGCGATGACGTATTCAATCTCGTCGTTCTTACCCGCCATCTTCTGCCACTTGAAGGATTTCGGCTTATTGCGCGTTGCCGGTTTGGATTTCGCTTTGGACTTCGATTTGGTTGCTGTGGCCATCGGTTCTTTACCTTATTACGCGACTGACGCGTTTACGATGAATTCGCTGAGCGCGGCATCGAATATTTGTGGATCTTCGAGATTGGCGAGGTGCCCGAGACCTGCCAGGCAGACGTACCGGCAGCCCGGTATTTTGGACCCCATCTTTTCCATCATGGCGGCGGGGGCGTTTGAATCATGCTCGCCCGCCAGTACCAGCGCGGGCACCTGAATATTCGGCAGATTAGCCCGTTGTTCAAATGTCACGATGCATTGAACCGCGGCGCGATAGGTTTCGGCCGGAACATCGGCCATGCAGTCGAAGGCGAGCTGGCGGCCATTTGGATCGGACTTTTCGGACATCATGGTGTCGACGAGTTCCTGTGCGAGATTGGCCATAGTCAGACCGTTTTCAAGCGGTTCCAGCCGCGCCGCGACGAATTTCTTCTGAAAATCCCCGTCGGGTCGCCCGAATGCCGGGCTAGTCGCCGACAGCGTTAGAGAAAGCAGGCGATCCTGATGATCAACGGCGAATTCCTGCGCCACCATGCCGCCCATGGAATGTCCAACCAGATGAACCCGGTCCCAACCCTGATCGTCGAGTAGAGAAAGAAGGGATTTTGCCAGGCCGGGGAACGTCATTCCGCCTTCCAGAAGACTTTTTCCGTAACCGGGCATATTCCAGGCAACGGCGCGATATCGCATGGAAAAACTATTGATCTGCGGCATCCAGCTATACGCGCCGCCGCCGACACCGTGGAGAAACAGGATGACGTCGCCATCACCTTTCTCAATGTGATCCGGTACGGACGTCATGCCAGGTCACCCTGCAACACACCCTTATCAACGACGACATCACCATCGAGCGAGATAGTGCAGTTCCTGAGAGGTAGGTCGAAATGCCCAGCAGTATAGCGCTTGGCGGTTTCATTCGCTCCAGTCGAATAAAGAAAATTTCCTGCGAAGGCGCGCAGTTCGGTGCCATTCACATCTCTCTTGTCGTACATCGCAAGTGAATCCCATCGGGCGTCAGGGTTCATACCCCAACCAATATGGGACACAGCATAGGCCTCCCGGTCACCCCAGGCAGCGATGTATTCCCGGAACAGATCGGCATCGAGCCCCGTTCCAGCAATATCGGTAACGTAGTCGTTTTCGATCGTCAGCGTGATCGGACTTTCCAAGTAGCGCTTGAAGGTAAGGTTCACATCGCCCGCGGCCATGACCAGCCTACCGTTCACGGTGTTGGCCTTCGGAAAACAGAGGACCAGCCCGCCAGGCCAATGTGCGACGTGACCGGGCCGGTCGCAGAAACCCCAGACCCCTGCCCCGCGCGTATCGGTCAAATCGACTGTCAGTTCGGTTCCGGCATCCGACATTACGGTCATCTTTTCGGCCCCCGACAGCATCTTGATTCCGGATTTCACCTTAGGCACCAGATCTGGGTCGGGTACCAAGCGTTCTAGTACATCGGGATGTTCATTCGAGACCATCAGCAGGCGGGCACCGCCTTTCAGAATGTCAGGCAGTTCCGGGGCGTGCAGAAGCCCTTCCACGGTGCAATCCACCACAATTGTCGATCCACCGAGAGCGGCAACCACTGGTTTCAAACCTTGAACTGCCCCGGAGGCCCCCGTGGACCTGACCGGGACAGGCGCATCTTGAGCGGGAGATACCAGTTTCACGTGAAAAATATTTACGCCCATACGCTGCAGGGCGAGTTCGGCAAGTTGTACGTTCAGTCCTCGGGACTGGGTTTCCGACAGGACCGCCGCCGTATCGCCCCTTTCGATATTGCAAAGTTCGAACACGGACTGGAACATGTCGATCCATTTACCCTCGATACGATCTACTATCATGTCCTCTTCTCCCTGCTATATATGGCAAATCTAGCTCAAAGAAATTTATATGAAAAGGAATATATTTCTGGTAAAATATAGAAATGAGTGTACGTTTCGTCGACGACTATCTGCTTTACCTCCTCGCCCGCGCGAGCACGGAGGTCAGTGGCCATTTTCACAAACAACTGAAACAACACCGCCTGCAGGTATCCGAATGGCGCGTCCTCGCAACATTGAGTGATGGCGACGGTATGACGCTCGGGGAGCTCGCCGATCGCGCGCTGCAACGACAACCGACAATGTCTAAAATTATCGACCGCATGGAAGGATCCGGACTGGTGGAACGTCGCCAAAGCGAAAGCGACCGCCGCCGCGTCTGCGTTTATATCACGAACGATGGACGCAATCGGGTAGATGCCGCCCTGTACGACGCCAAAATTCATGAAGCCGAAGTTCTTTCCGATTACGGGGAAAAAGAAGCGGCCGTTCTGAAATCGGTCCTGAAATCGCTTATTGAACGGAATGGTG
>CAJWUK010000053.1 GCA_913047365.1 uncultured Alphaproteobacteria bacterium
GCCTTGTTGTCGGGAATTTTTCGTGATGACGGGGACAGATCAAAGGAATGACTATAGAAACATCTTTCTACGAAACTCCGGGATCGCGGCGACAGAGATTGATGAAGAATCCATACTAGTGGAGCCGGATGAGGGAGAGGTACTCTTTCTGGATAGCGGGCCCGACATCGATTGGGTCCGGGTAGTGGCAATGGCGGCGGAAGGCCGGTCTCGGGGGCCAGCCCATGCGGTCTCTCGGCCTGGGCGCTGGATCCGATGGTACAAAAATTGGAGACATTCTTCGCCGCGCCGTAAAATGCGGTTCGCGTTTTATCGCGTAAGTTGTTGCTGTGCGCTGAACCCGGCGTGACCGTTAACAACATGTATCTACGGTTTATCCGGTTGTTTACCCGCCGCCGCGGGTTACCGACAGGGCATGAGACAAAGGGCGGTTAACGGCTGCAAATAAAGAAGCCCTTCTTTCCAGGCCACTTCGGTGATAGCTTCCGCCCGGTTTTCGGTTTCCCCTAACAGTTTGTTTGTCGACTCCATGTCCGTTCCCAAAAAGATTTTGATTACCGGCGGCGCCGGGTTCATCGGCTCCCACCTTTGCGAACGCCTTCTGTCCGACGGAAATGATGTTCTGTGCGTCGACAATTATTTCACCGGCGTGAAAGACAACATCGTGCAACTTCTGGACAATTCACGCTTCGAGGTCATGCGGCACGATGTGACCTTTCCGCTCTATGTGGAAGTGGATGAGATCTACAATCTCGCCTGTCCGGCATCGCCGGTGCATTATCAGCATGATCCCGTACAGACCACGAAGACCAGCGTCCACGGCGCCATCAACATGCTCGGTCTGGCCAAGCGTCTTCGGGCCAAGGTTTTCCAAGCATCCACTAGCGAAGTTTACGGCGATCCAGAGGTGCATCCTCAGCCAGAATCCTATTGGGGCAACACAAATCCGATCGGGTTAAGGGCCTGCTATGACGAGGGCAAACGATGCGCGGAGACGCTGTTTTTCGACTACTGGCGTCAGCACGGTCTTCGGGTCAAGGTCGCGCGGATATTCAATACCTACGGCCCCCGCATGCATCCGAACGACGGTCGGGTTGTATCAAATTTCATCGTCCAGGCGCTGCGGGGCGAGGACATCACCGTTTATGGAGACGGCTCTCAGACCCGGTCGTTCTGCTATGTCGATGATCTGATCGAAGCCTTCGTCCGCATCATGGAAACTGAAGATGAGTTCGTCGGGCCGATCAATATCGGCAACCCCGGTGAATTCACGATCCTGGAGCTCGCAGAGAAGGTGATCGCGATGACCGGCAGTGACAGCAACATCATCAATATGCCGCTGCCCAAGGACGATCCGACTCAGCGGCAGCCGGATATTTCTCTCGCCGGAGAAAAAATCGACTGGGAGCCGAGGGTCGCACTTGATCAAGGGCTAGAAAAGACTGTCGCCTATTTCGACAAGCTGCTGTCCGCGTAAATCCCGCGGAGGCATGGGAATGTATACTTTTATCCATGTCGCGCGCCGAACGGATCACTTTTTCAATAGACCAATGGCCACTCAATTTACGTTCGATGATGGCGCGGTCGGAATCTGGATTGTTTTCCGTCCCAGTGATATTGGCCTGGTCGGTAATGAATTTGAATGGGCGTCAGGCCGGGTCTTTAGGGCCACGCGTAACCGAGCGGTCACCGCGACCATGTCACCGAACCCGCGGAAGCGCAGCCTTTCTTTCAATTCGTTTCGGCGTGAAGTTCCCAAGCGATGTCTTTTTGTCTGGGCCAATCAGCCGCAGCGCCGACAGAATGCACTAGTTGAAGGCCTTGTGGATGCTCACGAAACGCGCTCCGGAAAATAACTTCGCAGCGCAGATTTCAGGCCCTCGATGTCCTGGGTGAAGGACCAGTCACGGATGAGTTCCAGACTATGCGTTCCCATCTTCTGAGCGGCGACCGGATCAGCGATAATTTTCCGCAGGGCGTTAGAAAGCTGATCGATGTTTCCCGTTTCCAACATGAAACCGTTCTTCCCGTGCTCCACTAGATCGTATGCGGAACCGACCTGGTCGGTTGCTATAATCGGTTTCCCCGCATTCAGAACTTCGTTCAACACCAGCCCCCAAGGTTCCAGCGCTGACGGAATAACAAATACGTCGCACAGATCGAAATAGGCCGGGAGTTCCAACATGCCCTTGAAACCGACAAAATGAATGCGTTTTCCCAGTGCCTCTCCCGCCAGGCCGCGCCAGGCATCATCCATCTCGCCATCACCGACCATGACAAGACATGCATTTTTCGACGTGCCGTCAGTCGCGATCCGGTGAAAGGCGCGGATCAGATCGTCCCCCCGTTTGCGCGGCTGAAACTTGGCCGCGAACAGGATGACCGGTTGATCAGGGGCAATTCCCAATTCGCGCCGTAGCGTGCCCTGCCGCGGCATTGCTTCCGCAATGCGCGTCTTGAACCAGTCATTGTCGACGGCATAGGGCATCGAAAACAGTTTCCGGTCTGGAAACCCGTGGGAGGCATAGAATTCCCGGTTCATCTTTCCGATGGTCAGAACCCCATGCACGAGGCGTTTCACAATTTGCAGAAGGCATTTTTTGACGAATGCCCTCGCGGGCGGCGGATCGGAGGAATAGAGATTATCTTCGTCCCGTAGGAACACCTTTTTGCCTGACAGGCTCGCTGCGAGGATCGCCATCATGTGCGACGGTCGGGCGTATGAATGGCACCAGATTGCATCAAATCCACCGGTCAGGATGCGCCAAAAAATACCATAACTGATCGGATGGAGCGCGGAGAGGGGAGTCTCAGGGTTCAGGGCCGGCAGAATCTCGTAATCGTAACCGTCGGTCAGGTCCACATCCCATTCGATCTCTCTACCGAAACCGGGATCGAAATGACGAGTCAACGAATAATCGGCGGCAAAGAAAACCTTCAGATTGATAGACGGTTCTGCTGCGATCATTCGAAGAAGCGGCGCCTGATACTGGATCGGGTGCGTTACGAAATAGGCCAGACGTATCGGCTTGCCGGTCACGCTACCGTCCTTGCGGTTCGGGCAAGACAGTCGCTAAAGCCGGCGGCGATCTGTCGAGCTGGGATAGACGCGATGTCCGATTCGCCATCGGCAGTGCGTGTTACCGGCGGTTTGCGCCGGCTGAAAACGGTGACGATAGGTGTCTGCGCCGCGGCGGCAGGATGCGTCGGTCCGCTGTTATGCCCCCCAAAAAGGCGGGAGCATTCCATCGGCACGGGCGCTGCGGCAGAGGCGCTGGGAAAATTCGTCTGAAACCGTTTCTCAGCGTCGAGCCGAATCCGGCTCAGATGGAGAAAATCCGGCAGCATGATCGCCGTGTCGACCGGGCTGCCCAGCCGGTGGATGAGGATGCCCTGCGGCGCATCGGTCATTGAATCAACCATAGCAATCTTCGGCGATCAGCCGCGCCCAGCCCCGGAAACCGCGTTCCGTGGCTGTGGGGTCGTCTTTCAGCAACCACGCCCGCATGGGGACGGCGAAGCCGGTCTTCGGCCGGTTCAGCACTTCGCCGGACAGGGGTTTGGCCGGGCTCGCCGCCATGTCCAGCTTCCCCGGCGGCTTGTCGGACACCAGCATCGGTGCCAACGATTTGAACAAGAAGGTATCGACCAGCGGCACGCGGATTTCCAGAGAATGGGCCATCCCCGCCCAGTCCGAATCCCGCAATAACTGGCTCCGCATATACCAGGTGGCTTCCAGGGCCGACACTTTGGCGCGTGCTGTACCCAGTCCGTCCACTTGGGTTTTGCGCAGGGTCGTTTCATCCAGTTCCTCCCAGCCGGCCTTTGCCATATCCCGATCCATCAACTTCGGTAGTTCCCACGGCATGAACAGTGCGCGGCGCAGTAGGTACGCATCCGGGTAGCAAGTGCCGTATTCCAGTAGGCTGGCGTATTTGGGCGATGTTATGGCGCTGATCACTGGGGCGGAAAGCGCGCGCAATGCCCTACCGAGGCACCGTCCGCCCGGAATTTTCCCTAGCGTTCCAGCAAGCCGAGGAACCTCACGAAAACTTGGGTATCCGCCAAAAATTTCGTCTCCGCCGAGACCGGACATCGCCACCTTGAGCCCGGTTTCCGCCGTCACCTTACTAACAAAATAGGTGTTCACGCCGTCGATGGACGGCTGATCCATCGCCGCGCACAGCTTTTGGTATTCGTCCTGGAAATCAGATCTCCCCACCCGCTGCGTGCGGTGGGCGGTGTCGTAGTGGCGGGCGATTTTCTCCGCCAGGGTGGCTTCATCGAACTGGGTGCCGTCGAATTCGTCAAATGCTAGCGTCACCGACCGCAGGGCATCGGCCTGAAGCTCCGATGTCAGCCCCACGATTGTCGCCGAGTCCAGCCCGGCGGAGAGAAACGCGCCCACCGGGACATCCGCCACCAGATGATGACGCAGCGTATCGAGAAGGGCCTCGCGTAATCGGTCCGGCGTCCACGATGCCGGCGTTTCCATCGCGGCCTCCAGATCCCAGGTAACATCAAAATACCGCGCCGGGCTTCGGGCGCCGTTGTGGTCGATCCACATTGTACATCCCGCCGGCAGTGCCCGGATTTTCTTGAACATCGTCCAGGGTTCGGGGACATAACCCCATACATAAAAACCGGCGCGCCCCGCGGCCGACGGTTCGGTATCGATTTCCCGGCCCGCCAGAAGCGCCTTTACCTGGGAGGCAAAGCGGAAGGTCCCACCGTCATCCGAATAGTAAAGTGGCTTAATCCCGAACCCGTCTCGGGCCAGGAAGATACCTTGCTTTTCCCGGTCGAAGATAGCGAAGGCGAACATGCCGCGCAGATGTTCCACCATGTCGGAGCCGTCCCGCTGATACAGGTGCAGCAATACCTCGGTATCGGAATTAGTTTTGAATCGGTTTCCCTGGGCCTTCAATTCCGATCGTAGTTCGCGGAAATTGTATATCTCGCCGTTAAAGGTGATGACGTATCTGCCGCCGGCGAGTTGTTTAGGCTGCGCGCCGCCCTCCGTCAGATCGATGATGGAGAGCCGCCGATGCGCAAATCCAGTCCGTTCATCCTCCGATATCCAGATACCGTCGCCATCCGGCCCTCGGGGCACCATGGCGTCGTTCATTCGGGTCAGGCAGTCGATATCCACCGGAGGGGCATTATGCTCATGGGCGAACAGACCCGCTATTCCGCACATTTCGGCGCTCCCCGGAGGGTTGCGGGCGGAGGCAATGGTAGCCCGGGTATCGGGATATGGGAGAGCAAGATATCCTTACCTGTTCTACATCGGGTGGGCGGAAGTGCTTGACGCAGGATCAGGGCGATACCATACACAAATAATCGTTCACGCGCCGCCCCGTAAACATGAGCATTCTTCATGCAAATTCAAACCTTTCGCCCCAGGCAGGCAGCCCTCTCAAGGTAGGTCTCCGCATGGCGCGCGACATTTCCCGGCGCGACCATGTTGTCTCCATCTATACCACCACTTTCAATGGAGTGTCCGATCTGGATTTACCGTTTGGCGAACCGGTCGATATCAAAGGGGTCGAGGTCCGCTATTTCCCAGTGCATATCCCCGGTTTCTGGAAAACTCCCTTCGCTCTGGGTCGCGCGCGGCGTAGAAGTAAAGTTGGCTGTTCCCATTTGCCATCGAAGGTTTAAACGCCCATGTGCGGCATAGCGGGGTTCATGGGGACCTGGTCGCCTGCGCTGGCCCAGGCCATGACCGACGCCATCGCCCATCGCGGTCCGGATGGCAGCGGCCTTTGGTTGGATGACGGTATCGCACTGGGCCATCGGCGGCTGTCGATCATCGATCTGACCGCTGCCGCTGCCCAGCCCATGCACAGCGGATCTGACCGTTACGTGCTGACCTATAACGGCGAGATTTATAATTACCGCGAACTGCGAACCGAACTGGAACAGACGGGTGTGTCCTTTCGCACCGGTTCGGATACAGAAGTGCTGCTCGAACTGTTCGCCCGCGAGGGGCTGGGCTGCGTCGAACGGCTGAACGGCATCTTCGCTTTTGCAGTCTGGGACCGTCAGGCGTGCACCCTGTCGCTCGCCCGCGATCATCTGGGAGTGAAGCCGCTTTACTATGCGGAACTTCCCGGCGGTTTCCTGTTCGCATCGGAACTGAAACCCCTGGTGTTGTGTCCGGACCTGCCGCGCGACATCGACGGCGCCACCGTCGGAGATCATTTGGGTTTTCTGTGGACCGCGGGGGACCGCACCATGCTGAAAAGCGTGCGCAAGCTGCGGCCCGGCTGTACCATCACGGTATCCGCCGACGGTGCAGTTGGGATGAACCGCTATTACCGAGCGCCGCTATTCGACGATACCGCGCCACCGTCCTCCGTCGACTCGGAAATCTTGCGCAACGAAATCGATACCATCGTATCGGATCAGATGGTGGCGGATGTGGATGTTGGTGCGTTGCTGTCCGGCGGGGTCGATTCCAGCGCCATCGTCGCCTCCATGTGTCGGGCCGCCGACCCAGGAAAAATCACAACATTTTGCGCCGCCGTCACTAAGCCCGAAACCGGTACCGACAACTTCGGCGACGACCAGATCCATGCCCGCCTCGTCGCAAAGAAACTGGGTGTACGCCTGATCCAAGTCTCGACGGAAGCCGATCTGGTCGATGCGCTGCCCGAAATGATATGGCAACTGGATGAACCGACCGCGGATTTCGCCGCGGTGCAGACGCTGCTACTGGCGCGCGCGGCGCGAGAAAACGGAATCAAGGTGCTGCTGTCCGGCGTCGGCGGTGACGATTTGTTCACCGGTTATGGTCGCCACACCGCAGGTGTGATCTGGACGATGGCCAACCGGGTGCCTGGCTTGCGCGGGCTGGGGGCGTCCCTGCTGGGCCTGTTTCCGCCGTCCAGCATTCTGGGGCGGCGGCTGCAGCGGATTGGTGCGCTGCTGGCGTTACCGGAAGAGCGGATGCTGGCCGACGGGATGAGTTATTCCGCCGTTGGAGCGGATCGGCGGCGGTCTCTGCTGGCGGCCGGGGTGCGCGATACCATGCCCTCCGACGGTATTGCTGACGGGCTGCGCGCCTCACTCGACCATACCAGGGGACGGCATCCGGTTGAACGGTTTCTCGATCTGGAACTGAATGGGTTCATGCCCGATCATAATCTGAACTACACCGACAAGATGGCGATGCAGGCGGGTGTTGAGGTGCGTGTGCCACTGGTCGATCACCGTCTCGTCGGCCATGCCATGCAGTTGCCATTGTCGTCCAAGATTTCCCTCCTTCAAACCAAGAAAATCCTGCGCGCCTCCCAGCGGGACCGTCTGCCGAACGATATCCTGACGCGGCCCAAGCAGGGTTTCGGCGTGCCCGTACGTAGCTGGTTGCAGGGACCGGCCCGCGACTTGCTCGAAGATCTGACCTCGCGATCCGCTGTCACCGCGCGGGGGCTGTTCGATGCAGATTCCATTGACAGCCTGAAATCCGATTTCTACGCCCAGCGCGTCGATGCTGCCTTCACCCTGTTTCCGATGATGGCGATGGAGTTATGGTGCCGGCGACTGGACAGAGCAGTAGCCGTAGCATGACCGTTCGGCTGACATCTGATCCTGGCGAAAACACCCATAAGATCGAAAAGATCCTGCTGACGCTGCGTTTCGTTTGGAAGTTCCCGTGCGGGAAGGGAGGCTGGCCGAGATACGAATACCTTAAACGCCTAGACTCGTTGCTGGGCGGCCGCACCGGTCCCATGATGCCGAAAATCGATGTGCTGCAGGGCGCGAGTTCGTCTATGAAGGGGCGCTGGGACAGCTTAATTCGACAAAAATTGGCCGAGTGCGACAGGAAGATTTGTTCTATGCCCGACCCACTAACGCCGCAGTTGCCACTGATTGAGTCCTCAGCATAGATTGAGAAAGTTTCACGGAGTACAGGTTTAGATGAAACAGGTCGTACAGAGCGCGCGGTCGGGTAAACTGGCCCTGAAAGAGGTGCCGGAAGCCCGGGTTCGGTCGGGGCATCTGCTGGTGCGCACGCGGGCGTCGCTGATCTCTGCCGGCACCGAACGCATGGTGGTGCAGTTTGCCAAGAAAAGTCTAGCGGGGAAGGCTAAGGCCCGGCCCGATCTGGTGAGTAAGGTGTTGGAAAAGGCAAAGCGCGACGGGATCGGCGCGACCATGCGGGCGGTGATGGCGCGGCTGGATGAACCCCTACCGCTGGGATATTCGGCGGTGGGCGATTTGGTGGAGGTCGGCGCGGGGTTGGAAGGAAAATTCCGGGTCGGCCAGCGGGTGGCCATTGCGGGCGCCGGGCTCGCCAATCACGCCGAACTGAACGCCGTTCCTGAAAATCTGTGCGCGCCGGTGCCGGAGGATGTGAACGACGAAGAAGCCTGTTTCGGCACTCTAGGGGCCATTGCCATGAACGGCGTGCGCCTGCTTGAACCGCAGCTTGGTGACGTGATCGCCGTCATCGGGGCGGGGCTGGTGGGGCAGTTGGCTGCCCAATTTGCTGATCTGGCCGGCTGCCGCGTAATCGTGCTGGATTACAACGCCGAACGTCTGAAACTTGCTGAATACGCTGGCGCAGAGCTGACCTACAATCTGGGCGACGGCGATCCGGTGGCGGCAATCATGGATTTGTCCGGCGGGCGGGGCTGCGACGGCGTGGTGATCGCTGCGGCCACCGATTCCAACGAACCTTTTGATACTGCGGGGGCTATTGCTCGCGACAAGGGGACGATCAGCCTTGTCGGCGTCACCGGCACGGAATTCGACTATCGTGCTTTTATGAAGAAGGAACTGTCTGTCGTTGTGTCGCGCTCCTACGGGCCGGGACGGTACGATCCGGATTACGAGGAACGGCATGTGAAGTATCCGGTAGGCTTTGTCCGCTGGACCGAAACCCGGAACTTGGAAGAATGCGTGCGGCTGATGTCGCGGCGGCGCGATCACCGGCTTCAAATCGAGCAGATGATTACCCACAAGTTTCCGTTCGCGGACGCGGAACGCGCATACGACATGGTGATCAACAACACCGAACCTCATCTCGGCGTGATCCTGGAATACGACGTGGAAACGAAGGAAAAATCGCCGAAGCTGCGGACGCCCGTCGCCGTCTCCACCGGCAAAGCGTCTGCCGGGCGCTGCGTACTTGGAGTGATCGGGGCGGGCAATTTTGCGCGGACTGTCCTGCTGCCGCAGTTGAAAAAGATTGAGTCCGTCGATCTGCATACTCTGGTCACGAAACGCGGGATTTCCGCCGGTCATTCGCAGGACAGTTTCGGCTTTCTCCATTCTGAAACCGACGAAGCGGCAATTTTGGATAACCCTGATATCAACGCCGTGCTGATCACCACACCGCATTCCTCCCACGCCGCGCTGACCGCCCGCGCGCTGGAAGCCGGAAAAAACGTGCTGGTCGAAAAGCCGCTGGCGTTGGATCGCGAACAGTTGAACACTGTGATCCGTGCACGCCTTAAGTCCAATGCGTTTCTGCAGGTCGGGTTCAATCGCCGCTTTGCACCCTTATCGGTAAAGGCGCGTGGCCGGCTGGAGTCAGCCGGTGGCACCAAATATGTGCTGTTAAGGGTCAATGCTGGCCAACTGCCTGAGGAAAGCTGGAATAACGTGGCGGAAGAAGGCAATGGCCGTATTCTGGGTGAGGTCTGCCATTTCGTCGATCTGGCACGCTTTCTTGTAGGAGATGAGATCAAGACCGTTCAGGCCGCCGCTGCTTCCGTCACCAACGGCGCCTGCGACGATCTCACCGTATCTCTGAATTTCGCTGCTGGTAGCCTGGCAACCATCGCTTATACGGCCTTGGGCGATACCGCATATTCGAAGGAACTAGTCGAAGCGTTTGCTGGCGGCACCGTCGTCAACATCAATGATTTCCGGGGCATGACGGTCACCGCGGACGGCCGCGAATCGAAGGAGGGAAAGTCCACGGAACAGGACAAAGGCCATGCCGCCGAACTGAGGGCTTTCGCCGATGCGGTGGCGACCGGCGGCCCCGCGCCTGCGGCCGAATCGGAAATCGTCGAATCCAGTTTCGCGACCATCGCTGTTCTTGAATCGCTGCAGCGGGGCACGCCGGTCGATCTGTAAAGATCGGCCGGGCATACGCCTCCCATGTCGCTTGGCCGTCTCTGGCGCACGGTTCGCCATCTGACATTCGAACAATGGGTTTTCCGGGTTATCTGCCGCGGAAGACGGCTTCTGATGCGCCATACCCCGTTTGTCAGCCGCCGCCGGATTGAACGTCTTGCGGCCCAACTGCCGTTGCCCGACCCGGGATCCGAAGTTGCCGGGGGCATTGCCGATATTGTGTTGCAGCTTCAAACTGCCGTTCACGGCGGCAGCTTTGAAGGCGCGCCCGCCGGTAAATTCTCCTTGCTCAACCGGGAGTATGATTTCGGCAGTCTGGACGGTGTCTCTTGGCGTGGCGAGTTTCACGAAGGTAACAACCCGCTGAGGAGGATGAGCCTAGCCTATATGGGCTATGCCGTGCCCCTGCTCGCGCGGGGCAGGCCCGCCGATCTGGCGGCGGTATTGCGGCTGGTCAGGTCGCTTGAGGAGCAAAATTCCTGGGCGGAGCCGGGGGTCTTTCGCGATGTCTGGAATGCTTATACCGCGAGTCACCGTCTTATAAACCTTTTGTCGGGTTTGGCACTGTACCGGCGGGCGGGGGGACAGCCTGATGATGCAGCGGAAAAAGAGATTCTCGACCATGTCCGATTTTGCGCTGCCTTTGTCCGCGCAAATCTGGAACGGGACCTTCAATACAATCACCTGATGAAGAACTACGTCGCGCTGGCCGCGTTTGCCGGGACGTGCGGCACGGTCCCGGCAACCCTCTCATTCCTGCATAACGCCCTGCTCCGGTCCATCCGTCAGAACATTCTTCCCGACGGCGGGCACGCGGAACGGTGTCCTATGTATCATGTGCTTTCGTTGTTAGACGTTCAGGTCTTTCAGGCGTGTGGCGTATTCACCGGCGAGAAGCAGGCGATGCTCGACAGAACAACTGAGAGCATGACCGCCGCCCTGCCGGCGATGATGCTGGCGGACGGGGAGGTCGCGCTGATGAACGATTCCTGGATGGGCGAAGCGCCGCGGGCCGATGCTGTGATATCCCGCCCATCGACGGGAAAGCAGGAACTTCCTTTCACGGGATATGTTGCCCTATCCGAAAGCGGGGATTCGGTCGTGTTCGATTGTGGCCCCTGTGGGCCGGACGACAACCCCGGCCACGCCCACGCAGATTTTCTCTCGATTGAGGCAACGGTGGCGGGCAACCGATTTTTGGTCGATACCGGCGTGTCCACCTATACCGCGGGCGAGGCTCGGAACCGGTCACGGTCGGCTGCCGCTCATAACGGACCGCGGCTGGACGGATTGGAGCCAATCGAATTCTGGAAGTCCTTTCGGGTGGGTCGGCGCGGGTACGCCGGTCTGTTGGACATGTCCGGGTTCGGCAGTATAGCGCCCCTTGCCACTGCCGGCTGGCAGAACGGATATAGCCATGTTGGTGTCGACGTTCGGCGCCTGGTTGCGCTGTGGCCAGGGCGGGCGCTGCTGGTTGCCGATCTCTGGTCGGGACAGACACAAAGTCCAAAAACTCATTTTTTGATCCCTGCCGCGTGGGCGGCTGGATCGGATGGAGCCTTCTCAAACGGTGTCGTACGGGTCAAAACGACGACTTTGGTGGGCGTGCTATCCGAGATTTCCGCCGGCAGTCACTGGCTGCAGTTCGGCGTCGAACTGCCCGCTAACAGACTATCGGTAACGCCCGAGATGAAGGACACAGGCGCTCGAGCTGCGACTCTTTTCGTGTGGGATGGGGGATCCAGCCTGGAAATCGACACTGACCGAATATTAGAGGCTTTGTCCCGGGCAATTCCCCGAAAGCCCGAGTTGGGCTAAAACCGGGCGGCACAGGAGTACGGCGTATGAGAATTGTTTTTTTTCGGGCTGGATTACTTGGGAGCGGCAAACGCTGCCTGTCTGTTGACAGAAGATCATAAGGTGGTCGGTATCAATGTCCGCGCCCACAAAACCGCCCCGATCATCGTTGGCCTTTCTCCCGTATCCGAACCGGGTCTTGAAGAGCTTCTCGCTGCCGGACGTGAAGACGGCTGGTTGAGCGCCGATACCTATGTCGGCGGCCAACCGGAAGATGCCGACATGGCGATGATCTGCGTTGGTGGACCGCCGCTGATGGGTAGCGGTCTGGATCTAATCCAAGTGGGTGCGGTGTCAGAAGTATTGAGTGTAGCTCTGAAAACACGCGATCCGGTGCATGATCCTCTGATTGTCACATGCCGGTCGATCATGTACCCCGGAGCAATGGAAGAAGTTGTGTGACCGGTGGGGTGCCCGGTCCCGACGACTACATTGCCGGGGCGGCCATCCGCGTAAACCCCGTGCGGGTCGGTGCCGGTATGCAGAACGAGCTGATCGAATTTACGGCGATGGAAAAAGCGGTGGTCGCGAGCATGGTCGCTAGCGAAGGCATCCCGGTAACGCCGGGGGACCATCTTGTCATAACCCACCACGCGGAGAAATCTGCTAACGCCCTTTTTTCCTTGATTGCCGATCCAAATCTCCGGGAGGCGCCCCCCCATATCCTTGAACACTGGACACGGGAAGCCCACTTCCTGAAGCCGCAAGCGGACATGAGCGCCGCGTTCAAGGATTCCGTTAAGTCTGTAAATGCAGTATCCAGTTGTGACGGAGGATAAGCGCATGGAGCTCAACGCCTATTTCGATGCCGAACTGGACGAACACGAAGCCGTTCTCGCTGCGACGCGTGCGCTAAAGGCGGAATTCGTCCGTCTGGCCGAAATCAGTGAGGCGGCGATAAATACGGGCAACAAGCTGGTTTTTTTCGGCAATGGCGGCAGTGCAGGGGACGCCCAGCATTTGGCGACCGAACTTGTCTGCCGCTACAAGGTGAATCGCCGTGCGCTGCCTGCGATTGCCTTTACAACCGATACGTCTCTACTGACGGCAGCGGCGAACGATTTCGGCTACCACACCGTGTTTTCCCGCCAGGTAGAAGCGCTTTGCCGTCCCGGCGATGTGGCCATCGGCATTACGACGTCCGGACAGAGCCCTAATGTAACTGCGGCACTGGAAACCGCCCGTGATATGGGGGTCGTGCCTGCGGCCCTGTCGGGCAAGGATGGTGGCAAGCTGGTGGGTTTGGCAGATCCTTTGCTGATTGTGCCGTCGCAGACCACGGCCCGCATTCAGGAAATGCATATCACGCTGGGCCAAATGCTATGCGACGTTCTGGAACAAAGGTGTACCTGATATGACTGGTTTCGACGCCGTAACCCTAGCTGTAAATATCGACCAGCTCGCCCAGGGTCACGTTGTCTGCGTAGGCGACGTAATGCTTGACCGGTTTGTCTATGGTGAAGTCAATCGGTTGTCACCTGAAGCGCCTATTCCGGTATGCCGGGTGTCCAACGAAACGGTCATGCTGGGCGGTGCAGGGAATGTGGTCCGGAATCTTGTTGCCGTGGGGGCAAAGGTAGATTTCGTTAGTGTTGTCGGCGAAGACGATATTGGTGCGGATGTGGAACTGCTGTTGCGTGATCTCGACGGCGTGGATCACACACTAGTCGGAGACGCCACGCGACCGACCACCACTAAAGTACGTTACCTCGCGGACGGGCAGCAATTGCTGCGGGCCGACAGAGAAGTCACTGCACCGATTTCTGGTGATATTGAGGACGCCCTGTTTTCCGCCGCAGAAAAACACCTGGCCGATGCCGGCGCGCTGATCCTGTCGGACTATGGCAAGGGCGTTATCACTGACCGTCTGGTAGAATTACTGATCGGGGCGGCGGTTGCTGCTGGAAAACCGGTCATCGTCGATCCAAAGTCGCGGGATATTACGCGCTATGCGGGCGCTTCTCTGATAACGCCCAATCTGAAAGAACTTTCGGAGGCGGTGGAAAACCCGCCGGCTAGCGAAGAGGAGATCGTCTCTGCCGCCCGAGATCTGATCGCGAAAGCCGGTATAGGCGCCATGCTGGTGACCCGGGGCGCCCAGGGAATGTCGCTGGTCACGGGAATGGCCGCCCAGCATTTTCCATCCCGTGCGCGCGAGGTTTTCGATGTGTCCGGCGCGGGCGATACCGTCATATCGGTGCTTTCGTCCGGCATCGCCGCCGGGCTTACCCCGGTGGAAGCCGCCCAGCTTGCTAATATTGCCGCCGGTGTCGTGGTCGGTAAAACCGGAACCGCCGTTGCCTATGCCGACGATCTGCAGGCGGAGTTGGCGGAAATCTCAGGCGAGGGCGGCCCGCAACCGACGGCGACGTTAAAAGCCGCGCTAGACCGGGTGCGCACTTGGCAGGACCGGGGAGAGAAGGTGGGTTTCACAAACGGGTGCTTCGACCTGCTGCATCCCGGACATGTTTCCCTGCTGGCTCAGGCGCGGGCGACCTGTGACCGCCTAGTGGTAGGGTTGAATTCCGACAGTTCCGTCAAACGCCTGAAGGGAGAAAACCGGCCCACCCAGACAGAGGCTGCACGGGCCTCCGTATTGTCCTCCCTGAAAACCGTGGATCTGGTGGTCGTGTTCGAAGATGACACGCCCGAACGTCTGTTACAGGAAATCAAACCAGACGTCCTGGTAAAGGGTGCGGATTACACGCTCAAGACCGTCGTGGGCGCCGATTTTGTGCAGTCCTATGGCGGTAAGGTGGTGTTGGC
>CAJWUK010000054.1 GCA_913047365.1 uncultured Alphaproteobacteria bacterium
CGTCAAACGCCCTATCCGCGTATCGGACCGAATGGGGAAGACATAAGAATACTGGTGCTGGGCGGCAGTCAGGGCGCCACGGTGTTCAGCGATATCGTTCCAGCGGCGATCACAAATATGCCGGAAACGTTGAGACGGCGTTTTGCCATCACCCAGCAATGTCGCCCGGAAGATATTGACCGAGCATGGGCTAAATACGCTTCGGTCGGTGTCGCATCCGAACTTTCGACCTTCTTCGACGATATGCCGCAACGCATGGCTGCCGCTCATATCATTATCACGCGATCTGGCGCTTCGACCGTTGCGGAACTAGCTGAAGCTGGCCGGCCCGCAATTCTCGTCCCCTACCCCCACGCGACCGACGATCACCAATCGGCAAACGCGCGAAGTGTCGAAAATCATGGCGCGGGCTGGCTGATTCCCCATGACGGTTTTACCCCTGAAGCGCTGACCATGCATCTGGAGCGCTTTGTCAACCATCCGGATGTATTAAACGCGGCGGCTGCGGCAGCCCATCAAACCGGCGGAAAGAAGGCAGCAGCGAAACTGGCGGATCTCGCCGTGAGCCTGGGCGGTAAAACGGTTGCCGGAGGTGCTGGGCAATCAAAATGCGGTGTTCGGGAGATGGCCGCATGAGTGCACTTCCCCTGACAATCGGGACCATCCATTTCGTCGGGATCGGCGGAATCGGTATGAGCGGCATAGCCGAAATCCTGCATAATCTGGGTTATTCCGTCCAGGGTAGCGACATATCGGAAAGTGCAAACGTCAAGCGGCTTCGCGATATGGGAATCGAGATCGCAATTGGCCACAGCGGTGGAAATCTTGGCCCCGCCGAAGTCGTGGTCATTTCATCAGCGGTACAACCGGACAATCCGGAAGTCGTGGAGGCCCGGTCTCGAATGATCCCGGTGGTTCCACGGGCAGAAATGCTGGCAGAGGTTATGCGCCTTAAATGGGGCATCGCCGTCGCAGGAACCCACGGCAAAACGACGACGACATCCATCGTCGCCTCTGTGCTAGACGCGGGCCAGTTCGATCCGACCGTGATCAACGGCGGGATTATCAACGCATATGGAACCAATGCCCGCCTTGGTAGCGGCGAATGGATTGTCGTGGAAGCGGACGAATCCGACGGCACATTTATGAAACTTCCGGCAACTATCGCAGTTGTCACCAATATCGACCCCGAACACCTGGATCATTACGGCGATTTCGATACGCTGAAAGCGGCTTTTGCAACCTTCGTCCAAAATATCCCGTTTTACGGCTTCGCGACGATGTGTATAGACGATGCAGAAGTACAGGCACTGATACCGCAGGTCGCAGACAGGCGTATCGTCACCTATGGATTGAGCCCACAGGCCGATATTCGGGCGATCGACATTGAATCCGATCCATCCGGCTCCGGCTTTACTGTCGTTGCATCAAACCGCGCGGATACTACAACCACGGAACTCGGCCGCTTCACCATGCCGATGGTGGGTGAGCATAATATTCGCAACGCGCTCGCCGCGATTTCGATCGCCATGGAAATGGGCGTCGAAATCGCCGTGTTGCAGCGCGCACTAACAGATTTCAGCGGCGTGAGACGGCGTTTCACCCGAACCGGGGTCGTGAACGGCGTTACCGTAATAGACGACTACGGACATCATCCGGTGGAGATTTCCGCTGTTCTTGCGGCCGCCCGCACAAGTTCACGCAGGAATGTTATCGCCGTCGTTCAACCGCATCGGTATTCGCGTGTACGGGACCTGTTCGACGAATTCTGCACCTGCTTCAACGATGCCGATACCGTCATCGTCACCGACATTTACCCGGCGGGCGAAACCCCGCTTAAGGGCATAAATAAAGCGGCCCTGATCGACGGCCTACGAGGCCGAGGTCATCGCCACGTTCTCGCCCTGGAAGCGCCGGAAGTATTGCCAATCCTAATCTCAGAAATCGCGAAAGCGGACGACTTTGTCGTTTGCCTGGGAGCGGGAAACATCACTGCCTGGGCAAATGAGCTTCCCGAAAACTTGGCTGAAATCTGGTCCGGAGCAGATCGGAAAACAGCTAAATCGGGAGGGGACGTATAGATGCTGGCGCACACCCTCCCCCGCCTGATTGACCGGCTGCCCATCACCAGGGGCGAGATCAAAGAACAAGCAGATCTATCGGCAATTACATGGTTCCGCACCGGCGGGTCCGCCGAAATCCTATACCGACCGGCCGACATCGAGGATTTGGGGCTATTTCTGAAAACGCTTGATTCAGATATTGAACTGACGGTACTGGGACTGGGTTCGAACGTGTTGATCCGAGATAGCGGCGTTTCAGGTGTCGTCATTCATCTGGGCAAAGCCTTCGGCCCAATCGAATTCGACGGCAACGACGTCATTGCCGGAGCGGGGGCGCTTGACGTCGCCGTCTCGCGCGCCTGTCGCGAACGCAATCTGAGCGGTCTGGAATTCCTGAATGGAATACCGGGAACGGTCGGTGGTGCCCTTAGAATGAACGCGGGCGCCTATGGCCGGGAAATTTCTGATGTTCTGGTATCTGCCCAGGCACTGGACCTCTCCGGCCAAACGCACGAAATCTCCGCGTTGGATTTCGGGTTTTCCTATCGCCACACCGATATTGATCCCAGTTGGATATTTGTTTCGGCCAGATTTCGGGCAACACCGGCGAACAGAGAAGACATCGACCGCAAAATGGCGGAAATGGGAATTAATCGCCGGTCTTCTCAACCCGTGCAGACAAGAACTGGCGGTTCGACTTTCAAAAACCCGCCGGGCCGCAAGGCATGGGAATTGATTGATCAGGCAGGATGCCGTGGCCTAACGGTGGGCGACGCAAAGGTATCCGAACAGCATTGCAACTTTCTGATCAATCTAGGCAACGCGTCAGCGAGCGACCTCGAAACACTTGGGGAAGAAGTCCGTCGCCGGGTTGAAGAAGATTCTGGCTTTGTTCTGGAATGGGAAATCCGGCGAATCGGCGTTCCAGACGAGGAGACCACGTCATGAAAACGTCTGTGGCGGTTCTCACCGGCGGTTGGTCGAGCGAACGCGAGGTCTCGCTGATGGGCAGCAGGCAGATCTGTGATGTGCTACGCCAAGCGGGTTTCGAGGTTCGGGAAGTCGATGTCCAATGCGATCTCCGTTCGCTGATCGATGCGCTAACCCCTGCGCCGGATGTAGTTTACAACGCGCTGCACGGCCCGTTTGGCGAAGATGGCCGCATTCAGGGGGTTCTTGAATTCCTCCGGATTCCCTATTCTCATTCCGGTGTTCTTGCCTCCTCGCTAGCCATGGACAAGCCAATGGCAAAGCAGGTGTTCGAGGCCGCCGGCATTACCTGCCCCCAACATATTGTTGTAAGCCGCGCTGAATTCGACGCCGGCAGAAGACTGGAACTGCCCTACGTCATTAAACCGCTTAACGAAGGGTCGAGCGTCGGCGTTTTCATCATCCATACGGAGGAAGACCTGGCCGCCGCCGGCGACCAACTATGGAAATTCGGCGATCAAGTCATGGTCGAAACCTTTGTCAATGGTCGGGAATTGACCGTCTCGGTTATGGGAGACAAAGCGCTAGGTGTCACCGAAATACGGGCGGGCGAAGGTTTTTACGATTACGAAGCCAAGTATACCGACGGAAGGGCCGATCATCTCGTGCCCGCGCCTATCCATCCGGATGCCTACGCAGCAGCACAGGATTATGCCGTTCGTGCGCATAATGTGCTCGGCTGCCGCGGCGTATCACGTGCCGACCTGATGTACGACGACAGGAATGGCGAACCGGGAGAACTCTATCTTCTGGAGGTAAACACACAGCCTGGAATGACTCCGCTCTCGCTGGTCCCAGAACAGGCTGCCCATCTTGGAATTGAATTCGGCGAACTAGTTCGTTGGATGGTGGAGAATGCATCATGCGATGGTTGAATTTCAAACCGCGCAAAAACCCAAAAACCGGTCGCTCAAAAACGGAACGGCGGCGGCCGATGCCCAGATGGGCGCGCCAAACGATCAAAGTTGGGTCCGTGGTCGCGATTTTCGGATGCGCCCTGGGTGGACCGGCCTGGTTATGGCAATCCGGCTGGGTGGCAGGCGCTATAAACAGCGCTTTTGATTACAGCGCCCGCCAATTGGCTACCGCTGGGTTCAAGGTCGAACACGTTACTCTTCAGGGCCGGGAAAACGAGTCCACGTCAAGGATTTCCAGGGTGATCGACATCAAGCGGGGAACGCCGATCTTATCAGTGGATCTGGACGATGTGCGGGAACGCCTGGAAGCCCTGCCCTGGG
The DNA here is from genome assembly GCA_913047365.1 of uncultured Alphaproteobacteria bacterium. Classification (GTDB taxonomy): domain Bacteria; phylum Pseudomonadota; class Alphaproteobacteria; order MPNO01; family UBA830; genus CAJWUK01. The sequence continues at coordinate 4,292 of CAJWUK010000054.1, forward strand.
TGCGGGTCGCTAGCATTCAGCGGAAATTCCCTGACACGGTGAAAATTCAGATCGTTGAACGGCGCCCAATGGCGTTGTGGCAGCGCAACAAGGAGCTGGTGCTTGTCGACGACGAAGGAACAGTCATCACTTCTAGGAACCTCGGCCGTTTCAATGACCTACTGATCCTGGTCGGAAAGGATGCGCCGGCACATGGGGCGTCATTACTCTCTTTCCTCTCTCTCGAACCAGACCTGCGCAAACGGGTCAATGCAGCAGTGCGGATAGGCAATCGCCGCTGGAACATCCGAATGGATAATGGGATCGATGTCCGCCTCCCGGAAAACAACGCAATAGACGCCTGGCATCGCTTGGCCCGCCTGGAACGGGAACACCAGCTTCTTAAACAGGGCCTGCTATCCATCGACTTGCGTATTCCCGATCAGCTTATAGTTCGGACGCGGGACGCGAGGCCTGGAACCGAACGTAAGGTCAGCCATCACAAAGGGGAAAACACATAATGAAAGGCGTTCGATCTTTTGGCGAACTGCGGAGGTATCCACGCTAATGGCTAAATTGCGGACAGGAATCATCGCCGCGCTGGATGTAGGCAGTGCAAAAATCTGCTGCTTCATCGCCCATGCAAATACTCAGGGAGGTATTCGGGTGATCGGCGTCGCTCAACAGGCTTCGGCCGGTGTGCGAAGCGGATCCGTTATCGACATGGAAGCCGCGCAGAACGCAATTCTCACGACAATTAGCGCGGCCGAAGAACTGGCCGGCGAACGTATCGACCGTATATTCGTCAATCTTTCCGGCGGCGCCCTTTATTCGCAAATACAGGAAATCAAGGTCTCTATCGCGGGTCACGAAATCGCCGACACCGATATTCGTCGCGCGCGGGAACGGAATTCCCTAATCGAACAACCGGAAGATCGCGATCTGATCCATTGCCTTCCCGTGGGATATTCCATCGATGGCAATCGCGGCATTCGCGATCCGCGAGGTATGTTCGGCGAACAACTCGGCGTAAGCTTCCACCGCATCAACGCCGCGCCAGGTCCTGTCCGAAACCTAAGACACTGTGTCGCCCGGTGCCACCTCGATATAGAAGAAGTCGTGATATCACCATACGCGTCCGCTCTTTCCTGCCTGGTGGACGATGAGAAGGACCTTGGCGTTACCCTCGTGGATATGGGGGGGGGGACGACAACGATCGCTGTCTTTTACGACGGACAGATCATATTTGGAGATTCTATTCCGGTTGGCGGCGGACATGTGACGAACGATGTCGCGCGTGGCCTATCTACGCCCGTCGTTCATGCCGAACGCATGAAGATCCTTTATGGTGGCGCAATTCCATCCCAATCCGATGATAACGAGATCATTGATGTGGCGCTGGTCGGCGAAGACAACCACAACCATCCCAATCATGTTCCGCGGTCGATCCTGACCGGCATTATCCAGCCCCGGGTTGAAGAAACATTCGAGCTGGTGCGCGAACGCCTTGAAACCAGCGGTGCTGATCGGGTTTCCGGAAGACGGCTGGTACTCACAGGCGGCGCGTCTCAGTTACATGGTATTCCCGAACTGGCGGGCCAGGTTCTTGAGAAACAGGTGCGGGTCGGACGCCCGCTTCGCATTAGCGGACTGGCAGAGGCAACCAGCGGACCCGCCTTTTCAACCTGCGCCGGTTTGCTGCGCTACGGCGTCGAAAAATACGCCGGGACCCTGAACGACACCCCCGCGAGTGATTCCATGCCGGCCAGCCGGTTTGCAAGGTTCGGCCAATGGCTGAGAGAGAGTTTTTGACCCAATGACCAAACCACTTTCACCCCTAACCGCAGATTATCTGCACAAACCCGAAACCGGTTGGGTCTGACCCACCCGTTCTGTCCCTTCCCTGGCTAGGAGGCCTCAATGACTATCAACATCACCGTTCCCGAAACACAGGATCATCTAAAACCGAGGATCACCGTCATCGGCGTCGGCGGCGCTGGCGGCAATGCCGTCAACAACATGATCTCGTCGCAGCTTGAAGGCGTAGAATTCGTTGTTGCCAATACAGATGCCCAAGCACTGGCTCAAACGCTGGCCGAACGACCCATTCAGCTAGGCCTGGGCATTACGCATGGCCTAGGTGCCGGTTCACGCCCTGATATCGGCCGCGCCGCCGCGGAAGAGGCCATGGACGACCTTATGGAAGCCCTTAGCGCCGCCCATATGGTGTTTATCACCGCTGGCATGGGTGGCGGCACAGGTACCGGGGCGGCACCCGTTATCGCTCGATTGGCCCGCGAGCAGGGCATTCTGACAGTGGGTGTAGTGACAAAACCGTTCCAGTTCGAAGGGGTCAATCGGATGCGGATCGCAGAAGCAGGCATCGAGGAGATGCAGCAATATGTCGATACGCTCATCGTTATTCCGAACCAGAACCTGTTCAGAATAGCGAACGAAAAAACGACGTTCGCAGACGCGTTTTCCATGGCTGATGAAGTCCTTCATTCAGGGGTTCGCGGTGTAACCGACCTGATGGTCGTTCCCGGCCTGATCAATCTGGACTTTGCCGATATTCGCGCTGTGATGAGCGAAATGGGCAAGGCAATGATGGGGACCGGCGAAGGTGACGGGGAAGAACGCGCCCGTCTCGCTGCGGAAGCTGCTATCTCCAACCCCCTTCTCGACGACGTTTCGATGAAGGGTGCGCGCGGAGTATTGATCAACATCACCGGCGGGCCCGACATGACCCTGTTCGAGGTAGACGAGGCTGCAAACAGAATTGGCGAAGAAGTCGATCCGGATGCGAACATCATCTTCGGGTCCACAATGGACCCCACGTTGGAAGGTAAGATGCGCGTTTCAGTCGTTGCCACGGGGATCGATGCGGCAGCAGAGGTTCAACCGAGGCCTGTACTGAAGGTGTACTCACAGCCACAGAAATCTGTCCACACCAAAGAAACCGACATGCCGGAAGAAACCCCGAAAGCAGCACCGGCAACAGCCGAGGTGGAATCTGCTGGAGAACCAAAAGCAGCGGTAGAATCAGCGCCGGCGCCGGCGCCCGTGACACGGGCCCCGATTGAACTGCCTAGACCCATGGCCGCAGCGGCCACTGAAAAACCGGTAGAAAAGCCTGAGTTGGAGAAACCTGTGGAGCCAATCACTATGCCTGACGCGGTAGCGGTAAATCCGGAACCGGTGCAAACCCCTCCGCTAACAATCGAAATACCAGCTCCCGCAGAAGCAACCTCGGAGGCTTCACCGGCCGCAGAAATACCGGAAGAAATCACACCAAAACCCGGGGCAGAACCGGTTCATGAAGCCACGCACAGGCCAGAACCAAAGCTGGTTGCGGAAAATGACGCGTTCATGCCGCCGCCGCCCGCCGATCCAATGTCTGGGCATCCCGTCGAATCAGCATCAGATCCATTTAAGGAAGCTGATTTGCTGAATGGTGGCCGCCAGGAAGAAACACCAAGGGCGCGCGGAAGCCTGTTCCAGCGGATCACTGGAACCTCTCGCGATCGCAAACCTGAACCCCCAGCAGCAAGATCGCATGCGGCTGCTCCGCCTTCGGCACCGTCGGAACTGCCGGAGAAACAGGAAGAAGCCCAGCCGCAACAGGCGCGTTTGGCAGGTGTGGACCCGGATGACCGGCTACAGACCTCTCAACCGGACGACGATCTGCTTGAAATACCGGCATTTCTCCGTCGCCAAGCAAATTGAGGCCGTTAACCCTGTAAAACCCGTAACAAACTGTAATATTTGTTGATTTGAGTTCCTCGGAGGGTGTCGGATAAATACTCTCCGAGGTTTTGATTCCGCCCAACAGGTGGTCCCTGCAGAAAGACGTCAGCACAAAATTTCACTGACAGATTTTGGCAAGGGCAGAGGAAAGATTTCAGGGGAATACAGAGTAAAGACTACTGGTGTGATTAAACAGAAAACACTCAAGACCGAAATCGGCTGCACAGGCGTCGCCCTGCACTCCGGCAGGAAAACATCGCTGAAGTTGAAGCCTGCCGACGAAGATTTTGGCATCCGGATTTGCCGTACAGATTTGGTTAACGGCGCTCGTGAGATTATCGTTAACTGGCGGAATGTGATCGATACGCGCCTTGCCACGACTGTGGGCAATGATCATGGCGCGACCGTAAGCACAATCGAGCACCTGATGTCAGCCCTCGCAGGGTGTGAAATCGACAACGTGCTTATTGAAGTTGACGGGCCGGAAATTCCGATAATGGACGGCAGTGCCGCTCCCTTTGTTTTCCTTATTGATAGTGCCGGCCTTCAGGAACAGGAGGCCGGACGCAGGGCAATCAAGATTCTCAAAGAAGTAACTGTCGGGGATGAGAGCAAATCCCTCTCCATCTCTCCGTCGGACCAGTTCAGCGTCAATTTCCAGATCGATTTCGACACTACCATTATTGATCGACAACATCGGGCATTTAGGCATGACGATTCGGGCTTCAAGTCCGAGATCGCGCGGGCGCGCACATTCGGGTTCGAACACGAAGTCGATGCGCTTCGGAATGCCGGGCTCGCCCTTGGCGGATCTCTGGATAACGCCGTGGTTATTTCCGATGACCGTATCCTGAATGAAGATGGACTTCGCTACGAAGATGAATTTGTTCGCCACAAGATCCTGGACTGCATTGGCGATTTGTACCTCGCAGGCGGACCTATCATCGGCAATGTTCACGCCGACCGATCGGGTCACGAACTGAATCACCGCCTGCTGGAAGCGATTTTCTCCGGTGATTCGACGTGGACCTGGGTCGATGACACCGCCGCGACAGCAATCAGCGACGATTTTCAGATCACAGCGCCTGTCGCCTGAATTCATATGGTTAAAAGATTTTAGAAAAGGCGCCCATGCGGCGCTTTTTTTATACGCTCTACATTCAGCAAGCCTCGAATGGTATATAAGGGTTTGTCGAAATCTGAGGGAAGATAGATGCGGCAAATCCGGTTCAGCGCGCCGGTAGCGATGCTTTTGACGGCTCTTTTGGTCGGTGCCTGTAGTAGTAGCGACGAAGAAGAAGTGTACGTGGAAGGTAAAGTGGAAGCCCTCTACAACACGGCCGTAAATTCACTTGAGGCTGGTGATTACAAAGATGCTGCCAATCAGTTCGATGAAGTTGAACGCCAGCACCCCTATTCGATATGGGCGGTCAAAGCCCAGTTAATGGCGGCGTTTTCGAATTATCAGGCAAATCAATACGATGAAGCGGTGATCGGTTTGAACCGCTTCATCCGATTGCACCCGGGCAATCGAGATATCGAGTATGCCTATTACCTGAAAGCACTATCCTATTATGAAAGGATTTCAGATGTCGCAAGAGATCAACTGATCACAGAACAGGCGTTGCATTCCCTCAGGGAAGTCATCCGCCGGTTTCCGGATTCCAAATATTCCCGTGATGCCAAGCTCAAGATTGACCTGACCCGGGATCACCTTGCCGGCAAGCAGATGGAAATTGGCCGTTTTTACCTGCGACGGGACCACTACCTCGCAGCTATTAACCGATTCCGGAAAGTCATCGAGGAATATCAAACGACGACCCATGTCCCCGAGGCCCTGCATCGCCTAGTTGAGGCCTATACGGCTCTCGGCGTGATGGAAGAGGCAAGAAAAGTCGCGTCCGTGCTGGGATACAATTATCCTGGCAGCGAATGGTATTTAGATTCCTACGCCCTCGCGGCAGGTTCCGATTTACGCAAAAAACCCGATGAACGAGGGTTCTTTGCGCGAACCTGGGATTGGCTCTTTTAATCCCCGATGCTGGCATCACTCTCGATCCGGAACATCGTTCTAATCGACAAGTTAGATATCGATTTCAACGAAGGTCTTTGCGTTCTGACCGGTGAAACCGGTGCCGGAAAATCGATACTGCTCGATTCTCTAGGCCTGGCAATCGGCGCCCGCGCAGACACGGGCCTAGTGAGAACATATGATGATGGGGAACGAAAATCATCCATTACCGCAATATTCGACTTACCGTCGGAACATCAGGCTTTCTCGCTTTTGGCCGAAGTCGGGATCGACGTGCCGGAAGCGGGAGAACCATTGATATTGCGACGGACCCTAAGCGCCAATGGCCCGAGCAGGGCATATGTAAACGACCAGACAGTCAGCGCAGGAATCCTCAGGGCAATCGGCGAAACCCTGATAGAGATCGAAGGTCAGTTTGCCAGCCATGGACTGTTAAACCCGGCAAATCACCGGGACGCCCTTGATGCGTTCGGTAAGTTGGGGGATCTGGTCGAAACGACTCGTGAGGCATGGGAAACTTGGCGCGCCGCAAACCGGGCCTTGGCCGGTGCGCGCGAAGAAATCGACCGCATCGCAGCGGAAGGCGACTATCTTCGCCATGTAGTTGCAGAACTAGAAGATATGGCTCCGGAAGCTGGCGAGGAAGAAACCCTCTCAGAGTCCCGCGCAGTCATGATGAACGCGGAAAAGATTGCCGACGCGCTCAATGGTGCGTTGGAAGTGATAACCGGCAGCAAAGGTCTCCAATCTTCCCTCTCCAAGACCATGCGCCCCTTGGAACGCGCTAATGAACAGGCTGCGGGTAGTTTGAAACCTGCATTGGAGGCGATGGAACGTACAGCAAACGAAGCTGCTGCCGCCGCAGACCTTTTGCTGGAGGCTTTACGATCGACCGACCTGGACCCGGCCCAGCTTGAACGCCTGGACGAACGCCTTTTTGCTTTGCGGGCGCTGGCCCGAAAGCACAACACCGACGTGGCGTCTCTATCCAAACTTCGGGACGAATTCGCCGCCAAACTGGAACGGCTTGATAACGCTGACCGGAATCTTACTCGGCTGGAGGAAAAGGCAAAGGCCGCAAACGACCACTTTCAAACGACGGCAAACATGCTTTTCGAAAAAAGAAAAAAAGTGGCATCCAAATTGGATAATGCAATAAACGCGGAACTCCCAAACTTACGCCTTGAAAAGGCACTGTTTGCGACGAGTGTAACCAAGCTGAGCGAAAGCGAATGGTCCAGTCACGGGATTGATCGAATAAACTTTGAAGTGACCACCAATCCTGGCCAACCTGCGGGACCGATCAACAAGGTGGCGTCGGGGGGAGAACTTGCGAGATTGCTTCTAGCCCTCAAAGTCGCACTATCGACCTCCAACCGGGTTTCAACTCTGGTGTTCGACGAAGTCGACGCAGGCGTAGGGGGAGCCACCGCAGCCTCAGTTGCAGAGCGTCTATCACGTCTGTCTGATGGCGCTCAGGTGCTTGTGGTGACCCATTCTCCTCAGGTTGCAGCGCGCGGCGCGCGGCATTTCCGTGTGATGAAATCCGTCACCCGGGAAACGAATGCAGAAAACACCATTACATCGGTAACCCAGCTTTCGTCCGAAGAGCGGCGAGAGGAAATAGCCCGAATGCTGGCGGGTGCGACGGTTACAGAAGAGGCCCGCGCGGCGGCGGACAGCCTGATCGCGGAAACTGCCGGATGAGCGTGGACAAAGACCTTTCGGAAATGACCGAAATAGAGGTGGCTTCGGAGTTGAAGCATCTTGCAATCAAAATTTTGGAACATGATCGCCGGTATTATCAGGACGACGCGCCTACGGTTGACGATGCAACATACGATTCCCTAAGGCGACGCAACAAGCTTCTGGAAGCTGCGTTTCCACACCTCGTTCGGGCCGATAGTCCCAACAAACGTGTCGGTGCGGCACCCGCCGCAGAATTTAGAAAAATTCAGCACGTGGTTCCCATGCTGTCTCTGGGGAATGCGTTCAACGAAGAAGACGTCCATGACTTTTTCGCCCGAATTCGACGGTTTCTAAATCTGGACGAGAAAGAAACGGTTGTTGTCGTTGCGGAACCAAAAATCGATGGATTGTCGATTTCCCTACGATACGAAAACGGCAAATTCGTACAGGGAGCGACACGCGGGAACGGACGGGAAGGGGAAAACGTCACCGAGAACGTCCGCACTATTACGGATATACCGGACACGCTTGCGGGAAACGTACCCGAAATTCTGGAAATTCGCGGCGAGGTGTATATGAGCCACGCTGACTTTGCCACGCTAAACGAAAATCGTGAGAAATTGGGAGACGCGTCATTCGCCAATCCCCGAAACGCGGCAGCGGGCTCCCTACGGCAACTGGATCCTTCAATCACGGCGGAGAGACCGTTGAGATTCTTTGCCTATAGCTGGGGCGAAATCAGCGAATCTCTGGCCGACACCCAATGGGGTTTTCTGCAACAACTTAAAATATGGGGCTTTCCGGTAAATCCAGAAGTAAGTCAGTGCATGAATACGAAAGACGCGGTCGCTGCACATGCCCGGATCGGGGACAAACGGGCGCTACTGGGTTACGATATCGACGGCGTGGTCTACAAAGTAGATCGCCTGGACTGGCAGGAACGGCTTGGTTTTGTCAGCCGCGCGCCCCGCTGGGCCTTAGCTCACAAGTTTCCTGCCGAAAAGGCGCAAACCACCCTGAAAACAATCGACATACAGGTAGGGCGTACCGGCGCATTAACACCTGTGGCCCGTCTGGAACCGGTCACCGTCGGCGGCGTTGTGGTCTCCAACGCAACGCTTCACAACGAAGACTACATCGCCGAAAAAGATATTCGCATCGGCGATATCGTCATAATTCAGCGCGCCGGCGATGTTATTCCCCAGGTATTGGAGATCATTGCCGACAAACGCCCTGATGACGCCCGCACTTACGAAGCACCGGAACACTGCCCGGAATGCGGCAGTCTGACCGTCCGGGAAGCGGGCGAAGCCATTCGCCGGTGTACCGGCGGCCTTATTTGCCCCGCACAAAAGCTGGAGCGACTGAAACATTTTGTTAGCAGACAGGCCTTCGATATTGATGGCCTGGGTGAAAAACATATAGAAGCCTTCAGCGCAGACGGTTTGGTCAATGGGCCGGGTGATATTTTTCGCCTGCGGGATCACGCCGACAAAATTCGTGAACGCGAAGGCTGGGGCGACAAATCTGTCGACAATCTCTTGGAAGCTATCGAGGACCGCCGGCATATAAGCCTGGACCGGTTAATATTTGCGCTAGGCATCAAACAGGTCGGCATAACAACAGCCCAACTGCTTGCCCGAAATTACGGTTCCTTTAACGTATGGCGTGCTGCGATGGATGCAGTTAGCCGGGAACGTCAGGAAAACCGGGAAGAGCAAAAGAAGCCGGAACTGATTGGCGATTCTTATGCCGAACTATGCGCCATCGATACAATGGGCATGTCGGTCGCGGACGAACTGGCCGGTTTCTTCGATACCGAGAATTATGAAAACCTGAAAATGCTCGAAGATCTGGCCGCTGTTCTCGATATTAAGGATGTTGCCGCGCCTAAAAATGTCGAATCCGCAGTCAGCGGTAAAATCGTCGTGTTCACCGGCACGCTTGAAACCATGACCCGAAGCGAAGCGAAGACCAAAGCGGAAGCTCTCGGTGCCAAGGTTTCAGGTTCTGTGTCTAATAAAACGGACTATGTTGTGGTTGGCACCGACGCAGGATCAAAGGCAAAAAAAGCAGCAGAATTGGGCGTGCGGACCCTCACAGAAGAGGATTGGCAGGGCCTGACCAGCGTATGACGGATTCCGCACTTCCATTGTTGGGAAGCAAACCTTAGGAAACCGCGCGCGTCTGGCAAATCATAAGCGCATACGACTGAGATCTCCGCAGCCTGTTAGTATATATCACGCAAACGACCCCGAACGCCGGCTAGATTTTATAACCACCGCAATGATCAATCTGCCGGATTAGAGTCACATTGTGAACTTTCCGCCGATCGACCAGAACGCAGCGATTGTGCATTTCATCAGGGGCAGGTGGATGAAATCAAGGGCGATTAAATCGGTTTCGTAGCGTCATCTAGCCACTTACGAACATCTGCATCAACCAGCGGCGACAACGAATTTCTAACGCGGAGATGATAGGTATTGAGCCACTCACGGTCGCTATCCGAAAGAAGATGTGGATCGATTAACGCCCAATCGATAGGCGCAAGCGTGATGGTTTCGAATCCAAACATATCGCGCTCCGATCCCTCCGACCCTTTTAGATCGCTTACGATAACCAGATTTTCTGTCCGAATACCATAGGCGCCTTCCTTATAGTAACCGGGCTCATTCGAAAGAATCATGCCGGGTTCCATCGGCACACCACCGCCAAGCTTTGAAATGCGCTGAGGGCCTTCATGAACACCCAGAAAGCTGCCGACCCCGTGGCCTGTGCCGTGATCGTAATCGAGTCCCGCTTCCCATAAAGGAAGGCGCGCCAACGCATCGATCTGGCTTCCGTGGGTACCCTTTGGAAATTGGGCGGTAGCGACCGCAATGTGGCCCTTCAAAACTCTCGTAAACCGGTCTCGAATTTCTTTTGGTGC
>CAJWUK010000055.1 GCA_913047365.1 uncultured Alphaproteobacteria bacterium
AGGCTTTCAGGACAAAGACCGCATCAACGCAAAACCGCCTAAACCGCTATGTGCAGTTGAGACGGAAGAAACCTGCGTCGCGTATCACTGAAATCCTGATAGGCAACTTTTCGGGTCCCAAGACCGCGAAAAACTGAGAATTTTATATAATCCTCGAACTTATGGCTTTTAACAGACCTCAGTCCCCGTCCCGCCGCTTCAGCGGCGCGCGCCCGGCTTCATTGTTATCGATCATCACTTTTTGAAGCAGTTCCAGCAGGCGTTTGCGGTCGCGGACATTCAGGCTGCCAATGAAGCGTGCTTGCGCGCGTTCCATAGCGCCGTGGGCATCCTCGACAAACTTGCGTCCGGTTTCGGTGATGCGGGTCAGTTTAGCGCGGCGATCGGTCTCGCTGGCGATCCGTTCCACGAAACTGCGGCGTTCAAGGCGCCGCAGCACGTCGGCGGCGTTATTTCGGTCAATCCCGACCTCGGCTGCCACTGAGACCTGATCCAGCGCCTCTCCGTCGTACAGCACGCTGAGGACGGCATACTGGACCGGGGTAACATCAAATTCCGCGCATTCTTCCAAAAACACGGCGATATGAAGCTGGTGCAGCCGGCGGATCAAAAACCCGGGCCGTGCCCACAAATCAGTATAGGGATCGTTTGCCATGCCCCGTTTCTACACGATGGGTGCGCATCGCCATAGGCGGGTGGAATTTGAGCGTATGGGGAGACAAACTATCGTTCGATGCCTAATATTTTGCGAAACAAATAGGAACGCGGCATGGAATTTGGGATCAGTTTTTTCCCCAATGTGGGGCCGGTAGAAAAATCGGGACGGGATTACTGGCACGAGGCACTAAGCCTAGTCGATTTATGCGATCCGCTGGGTTTTTCCCATGTACGCACGGTGGAACATTATTTCCATCCCTATGGTGGATACAGCCCCAACCCGATGGTTTTTTTGGCGTCTGCCTCGCAGCGGTCCAAGAACGCGCGTATGGTCACGGGCGCGGTGCTGCCGGCCTTTAACAACCCGCTGAAACTGGCGGGGGAAGCGGCCATGCTGGATGCCATTTCCGATGGCCGGCTGGATCTCGGTATTGCCCGGGCGTTTCTGCCCCACGAATTCGAACGCTTCGGCGTCAACCTCGATACTAGCCGCGCGCGCTACGAAGAAGGCATTGCCCAGCTCGATGCACTGCTGACCCAGGAAAAAGTCACCATGTCCGGCGAGTTCCATTCGTTCCAGGATGTCACGTCGCTGCCGCGTCCTGCCCAGCAGCCGCGTCCGCCAATCTGGATCGCGGCAACCACCAATGCCGAGACCTTCGAATTTGCCGGCCGCAACGGTTACATGTGCATGGCGAACCCCATCGGCGGTGCCGCACTGAACGAATTGTTGGGCGTCTATCACGATGCTTGGCAAGCCGCCGGCCATCCCGGCTGCGGAAAATCCATGCTGGCCTTCATGATGTATTGCGCCCCCGACACGGATCAGGCGATTGAAGAAGCCGGTCCCGACGTGAAGGCCTATTTCCAGACGCTGGCTGATGCGGCGTCCGGCTGGAAGGAAGGCGCCAGCACCAAGGACTATCCTGGTTACGACAAGCTGGTCGACGTGCTGTCGAAGGAAGATGTTCATACCCAGCGGGAAAAAAGTGCAGCCTTCGTTGGCAGCCCTGAAGAATGCTGCGACATGATTTCCGACTATCACCGCCAGGTTGGCGGGTTCGATATCGCGTCGCTTCAGGTCAATACAAAGATGATGAGCGCCGACAAGGCCAAGGCGTCCATGGAACTGTTCGGCCGCGAAGTCATACCGAAATTCGCCGATCTATAAGGGGGAGACGCAAAATGGAAAAATCGGAATTGCGGCTGGCGCTGGAAGCCGCCGTCGACGAACGTCACTGCGCCGATCATCCCATGTGGGACAAGCTAGCTGCGGGAGAGCTTGGCAGAAACGCCTGTATGGGCTGGGCGGTGGAGCATTATCACTGGATTTCCAACATGCTGACGGAGGCGACCTTCCAGATTTGTTCCAAGGCGCCGCCGGACGTGATTGAACTGGAGCTGGAAAATTTCCATGAAGAGGAGGATCCCGACGACCCGCACATGGAAATCGTGCTACAGTTCGCTGCGGCGAACGGCGCGGATACCGACGCGGTAAAAAAAGGCGAAGGCCTTCCCACTACGCGATCCTGGGCTGCCTGGCTCAAACATGTGGCAAAGGAAGAACCCTGGTATTGCGCCATAGCCGCGATACGCATTGGCACGGAATCCCAGTCGCCGCGACTTTACAGCCGGGTGCTGCCATCGTTGCGCGAGAAATACAAATACGACGAAGACGCCATTAAGCATTTCTGGCTGCATTCGGAAGTCGATATCGAACACAGCAACCGCGGCTTTGAAATGCTAGACCGTCATTGCACCACGCCGGAGAGAAAAGAGGCTGCCATTCACTTCGCGCGGGAAAGCGCCCGGATGCGTTGGTTCTATTTCGACGGTATCTATCTGCACTATGAACAGGGCTACATGTTTCAATAGGAATACTGCTTGAACGGCTGCCCGGATCGTTTAGGTTCGGCGCGCATTCAATGCGGTTGCGACCGCGCGCCGCGCTCGGGTGGGTCAAAAAGAACAACACGCATAACGGGAGATAAAAATGCGATTCGTGTCATTCATGAAAGACGGTCAGGCGAAAATCGGTGTGCGCACCGACGCCGGGTTGGTCGATCTGTCGAAAGTCGACAAGAAACTGCCCACGGATTTGAAAGAACTGATCGGTCAGGGCAAGGGAGCCCTGCAGCGTGCCGGTCGGGCTGCGAAAAAGGCGCCGCCCCGCGCCATTGTCAAAGGCCGGGTTACACACCTGCCGCCCATACAGAACCCCGGAAAGATTTTCTGCATCGGTCTGAACTACAAAGACCATGCCGCCGAAGCCGGCCTGAAGATCCCGAATTATCCGGTGGTATTCACCCGGTTCACAACCTCTTTCGTTGGTCACAACCAGACCCTGATCCGTCCCAAGGCGTCAAAGCATTTCGACTACGAGGCGGAGATGGTCGCCATCATCGGCAAGCGGGCGCGGAACATCAAAAAATCCGAAGCGCTGGACTATGTCGCCGGATATTCGGTGGCGAATGAAGGGTCGATCCGCGACTATCAGATGAAGGCGTCGCAGTGGACCATCGGCAAGAATTTCGACAAGACTGGCTCTATTGGGCCTGACTTTGTCACGGCTGACGAGCTACCCGCGGGCGCGAAGGGCCTCGGCATCCAGTGCCGGGTGAACGGCAAGGTTCTGCAGGATTCCAATACCCGCGAAATGATCTTCGATACCAAGACGCTAGTGTATGAACTGGCCCGGGCGATCACGCTGGAACCGGGTGATGTAATCTTGACCGGTACGCCGGCCGGTGTCGGTTTCGTCCGCAAGCCGCCGATTTATCTGAAGAACGGCGACAAGTGCGAGATCGAGATCGAAGGCATCGGGCTGCTGTCGAATCCGGTCAAAAACGAGAAATAAGCGACTTTCTCGCTAACAAAATCGCCGCACCTCACTGGAAGTTTACTGGTAGAGGCGCGGCGATTTTTATATTTCGCGCATGAAACACATGCGCCCGCTAAACTTCGCCGCCCTGGCAGCCGCGCTTCCGTCCCCGCATACCCGTTCGCTAACGACCCGCCCGTGCCCGTCGTTGTGGATTTGTTTACCTCCCCAGGCTGTTATTCCTGCCCGCCAGCCGAGAAATTGCTTGGCAATTTTTACAAATTGAAGACCGTGTTGGACTTGCAATTTCATGTCGATTGCTGGGATGACCTGGTCTATGGGGCCGCCGGAAAATGGAAGGATCCGTTTTCCAAGCCTGCCTATGCTCAACGGCAATCCGGTTACAACATGGAAAAGGTCTCGCCTTACGGTGGTGTCAAACAGCAAGCCTCTGTCCGGGTATTAAGTCCTGATAGCAGTCATTCCGCGGCCGTTTTCACCGAGCCGCGAAACTTCGGCATTACTTCTTGCGAAAACAGTCGCATGGAATTTTCCGCATCTTCCATGGGCATCAGATGCGGCATGACATGAAGCGACGCGATATCGAACCCCCCCAACTGGTGATTGTAATCGGCAATCATTTCTGTCACTTCATCCGGTGATCCGGTCCAGCAGATACCGCGGTCGAATTGCTGGTCAAAATCATCTTCCTGCAACGCCGCGATCATCTTGTCGTAGCCCTTGTAATCTTTCGTGCTGGCACCATTCAGCCAGCCAGACGCGGCGTCAACCAGCCGTTCGAGATAGGCGTTCAGCGGCGGACGGAAATTGTCCCGGGCGGCGTCCCCGTCTTCCGCGACATGCATGGAAAACGACAGCATGATTTTCCCGTTTCCGGGGTGGCCGGCGGATTTCCATTCCTCCCGGTAAACACCTATCAGTTCTGCCATGGTACCGCCGCCCATGGGGATACCCATGATGTAGTGACCGTTACGTCCTGCGAATTCGAACGACTCCCTGGTGCTCATGGCGGCGACCCAGAACGGCGGGCGCGGTTTCTGGGTCGGTCGGGGCAGGGAAGTCACATTCTGGAAGCTATGGAATTTTCCGTCGTGAGAGGCTTTGTCTTCTTCCAGTAGCAATCGGACCTGTTCGACACCTTCTTCGTACCGTGCGCGGCTTTCCTCAATGCTGATTCCGAAGGTTTCGAACTCGTTCGGCAGAAAGGCCCGCGCAAAGCCTATTTCCAAACGACCGTTCGACAGGGCGTCCAGCATGCAAAGTTCGCCGGCCACTTTCAGGGGATTATTAAAAACCGGCAGAACTGCACCGGTTACCATTTTTGCTTTGTGGGACCGCTGGGCGGCGGCGGCCAGAAACACCACCGGATTGGGGCTGTAGCCGCCATAGGGATGAAAATAGTGTTCAACGGTCCGCACGTGGGTATAGCACAGTTCGTCCATCAGGCCGCAAAGGTGCAATGCATCCGCCCAGTAGGCTTGCGCCGATTTTTCTTCCGGTGCGCAGCTTGGGAAAAAATTTAAGCCGAATTCCAAATCCGCCTCCTTATAGTCTTTCGCCGGAGTATCCCAGAACCGGCGCCGCTAGCCAATTGGGCCGGGTGCGAGGAATGGTCCCGGCCGATCGCCGGGCCGCTACGGTGGGTCTGATCGCCGAACGCAAGCGGCATGTGGACGATCACCTCGACGGGTTCGTCTGGTTCTGTGAAAAGTACGATCACCAGCTTTTCCGTCGGGATGCATTTATCGATTTGCTGGAACGTGATATGCCGCCCGTCTTTTGAGCCTATTACGGGGACCCGTCCAACCAGACTGCGTTCCCTGCAGTCACGTAAACCCGGGCCGTCCCGACGCCTGAAAAACCGGAGAGAGCGATGTTTGAATTCGAGTTTGGCGATATTCGCGTTACCCGTATCGTGGAAATGGAAATGCCCATGTTGGGCGCGACCGAATTCTTCCCTGACTGGAATGACGTCGCGGTGGATCCCCACAGGGATTGGCTGGTGCCGCGCCACCTCGACCCAGCGTCCGGAAAGGTTGTGATCAATATACAGGCTTTTCTCGTCCGCACGCCTCGATATACGATTCTGGTCGATACCTGTGTCGGGAATGACAAACCCAGAAACCGGGCATTCTTCGATCAGGCCTCTTTTCCCTGGATGGGAAATTTTCTGGCTACCGGCGTAACGGCGGAGGAAATCGACTATGTGTTGTGCACCCATATGCACGTCGATCACGTCGGTTGGAATACGCGTCTTCTGGATGGGCGATGGGTCCCTACATTTCCCAACGCCAAATACATCTTTGCGCGCCGCGAGCTGGAATTCTGGCTGGAACAGTCCGGAAAGGATTTGATGACGCGGACGGGTGATTATGTTGCCGACAGTGTAATCCCCATACTCGAAGCCAAACAGGAAATCCTCGTCGATATGGACTATCAGATCGACGACGGATTGACACTGATGCCCCTGCCCGGACACACCCCCGGCATGGTCGGGCTTCACATCGCGTCGGGCGGTAAACGCGCTATTCTTTGCGGTGATATGATGCACCACATGATCCAGTGTCATATACCGGAGTGGAGTACCATTGCCTGCGCTGATATGGAGGGTGCCCGGGAAACCAGAAAAACTTTTTTGGATCAGCATGCTGGCTCAGATGTGATCATCATTCCGTCTCACTTTCCTAACCCGACGGCTGGGTTTGTCGAACCTCACGGCGATACATTCGCATTCCGGTATGTCGGCGAGTAGTTAACCCCCAATTAATCAAAAGCTTTCAAACTACTGGCCTGAACAGCGGAAGCCGCGGGCAATGAAGGGATCCGGCATTGGCGGCTGCACTATAAAAATCCGGTGACGAGGAACTCGCCAGCGCAATTAAGCTGGAAGCTTCCGTGGTGAAAAAACGCTTAGCCGGGTTCAATGCGGGGGAGTTGGAAATACGGCAGATCGTCGCGTTTAAGAAGTACGCCCAAATCAACTGACGCTGCCGTTGACAGTTGGCTCGCACCCCAGTATGTTCCGCCCCCAATTTGGCAGAAAACTGCGGTTAAGACCAAGGAATAGATAATGAAAGTCGTCAATTCTCTGAAATCCGCCAAAAAACGCGACCGTTTCTGCCGTGTGGTCCGACGGCGGGGTCGAACTTACGTGATCAACAAGCGTAATCCTCGTTTCAAGGCACGCCAGGGTTAGGGCGTCCGCCAAGACGTTGTTTAATGACCGCGCCTTTTGGCGCGGTTTTCGTTTTTACGGGGCTTCGGTAGACTGAAATCTCACCTGGGGAGACCCCTTCTATGCGAATGCCTGATCCCGATCAGGATGTGCTTGCCCGGCGTTTGGATATCATCGCCGCCCTTCGCAAGATAGTTCCCGTCGAAGGGGTTATTGCCGAAGAAGAAGAGCTTCGCGTCTATGAATGCGATGGGCTGAC
Organism: uncultured Alphaproteobacteria bacterium; assembly: GCA_913047365.1. Taxonomy (GTDB): domain Bacteria; phylum Pseudomonadota; class Alphaproteobacteria; order MPNO01; family UBA830; genus CAJWUK01. Next base: position 6,934 of record CAJWUK010000055.1, read on the forward strand.
GGCCTATCGTCAATTACCAATGATCGTCGTTCTGCCGGAAACGACGGAACAGGTTTCCCGGGTGCTGGCCTATTGCCATGAACAGGGCATCAAGATCGTGCCGCGTGGAGCGGGCACATCGCTCTCCGGCGGGGCATTGCCGCTGGAAGACGGAATAACCCTGGGGCTGGGCAAGTTCAATCGCATTTTGGACATCGACTACGGCAATCGCTGCGTCACGGCCCAGCCCGGTGTTACGAATTTGGCCCTGACCCAGGCTGTCAGTGCGGACGGGTTCTATTACGCACCGGATCCCTCCAGCCAGATCGCTTGTTCCATCGGCGGAAATGTAGCCGAAAATTCAGGCGGTGTTCATTGCCTGAAATACGGGCTGACCGCAAACAACCTGCTTGGCATCGAAATGGTGCTGATGGACGGGGAAGTGGTCAGGATCGGTGGGAAACACCTGGATGCGGGCGGTTATGATCTGATGGGGGTTGTGACCGGTTCCGAAGGGCTTCTCGGGGTGATTACCGAGGTAACCGTGCGGATCTTGCGAAGCCCCGCGACCGCCCGCGCCCTGCTGATCGGGTTTCCGTCGAGCGAAAGTGCGGGCGATTGCGTCGCCGCCATTATTGCGGCCGGTATTATCCCCGGCGGTATGGAGATGATGGACCGGCCCGCCATCCATGCGGCGGAGGCTTTCGTGAATGCGGGCTATCCGATGGATGCCGAGGCGTTGCTGATCGTCGAACTGGATGGTCCGCAAGTAGAGGTCGACGAGCTGATCGGCCGGGTCGAAAAGATTGCCCGGGAACACCGGGCAGAATCGGTTCGCATCAGCACCAATGAAATAGAGCGGGAAAACTTCTGGGCCGGAAGAAAAGCCGCGTTCCCGGCGGTCGGGCGTATTTCGCCGGATTACTATTGCATGGATGGCACCATTCCCCGCCATCGCCTTTCCGAAGTTCTGAACCGGATGACTGAACTTTCCGATCATTACGGCCTGCGGGTTGCGAATGTGTTTCATGCCGGCGATGGAAATCTCCATCCGCTGATCCTCTACAATGCCAACAATCCCGGAGAACTGGAAAAGGCTGAGGCATTCGGCGCCGATATCCTGAAACTGTGCGTCGAGGTCGGGGGCGTCCTGACCGGAGAACACGGCGTCGGTGTAGAGAAACGGGATCTGATGGGGGAGATGTTCACCGAAAACGACCTGAACCAGCAGCAGAGGGTGAAGTGTGCCTTCGATCCCACCCAGCGGCTGAACCCGGGAAAAGTCTTTCCAACCCTGCATCGTTGCGCGGAATTGGGACGGGTTCATATTCAAGGCGGACAAACCCGCTTTCCCGATCTTCCGCGGTTCTAATTCAGGAATGATCGAAACGTTCAATCCAGATTCCGCGGATGAGGCCGGCGCAATCGTCTCTGATGCGCTCGCGGCCGAAACGCCGCTGGAAATCGTCGGCGGCGGTTCGCTCCGCGGAATCGGGCGACCGTTGGAAACGGGTTATGCGCTAAGCACGGCGGGGCTATCAGGCGTCTCGCTTTACGAGCCGGAAGAACTTGTTCTCAGGGCAGGTCCCGGTACCCCAATGTCACAGATTAAAATGCAATTGGACCAGCAAGGCCAGATGCTGGCCTTCGAGCCACCGGATCTGGGTGTATTGATGGGCGGCGACAGCGAACAAGGAACTCTGGGAGGGATTGTCGCCGGAAATCTGGCGGGTCCGCGGCGGGTGAAATCCGGCGCTGCGCGGGATCACTTTCTGGGGGTGGAGGCGGTCTCCGGGCGGGGGGAATTATTCAAATCGGGCGGACGGGTGGTGAAAAACGTCACCGGGTACGACCTGTGCAAGCTGCTGGCTGGGTCGTGGGGCACGCTCGGGGTGATGACGGAAATCACCGTCAAGGTGCTTCCCGCACCGGAAAAAACCCGAACCGTACTGATCGAATGTGCCGATGCCGCAAAGGCCGTGGCAGCCATGACGCAGGCTCTTTCCAGCCCGCACGATGTATCGGCTGCCGGATGGGTCCCTCAAGCCGTAGCGTCGCGATCTTCCGTTTCCTATGTGTCCTCCACCCAAAAGGCACTCGTTGCTATCCGGGCAGAGGGAATCGGAAGCTCTGTCGAAGCCAGATGCGAGGCGCTTCGCGACGAGCTTGCGGCATTCGGCAATATCGAGGAACTGCATTCCCACAATTCCAGCCGGTTCTGGGAGGAAATGCGCGATGTCAGACTATTAGACCCGGTCGAGGGAGACGGATGTATCTGGCGAATATCGATGCCGCCTGCATCCGCGCCGGAATTGCTGGGTGGGTTGCATGACGCGCTGGATATGGAGGCGTTTCTCGACTGGGGTGGTGGCCTTATCTGGGCACATGTGTGCGGGATGGCGGATGGTGGCTCCTACGTTATCCGTCGCGCCCTGGGTACCGGTCAGGGACATGCGACGATGATACGCGGAAGTCTGGAACAGCGGTTAATTCACCCCGTTTTTCAGCCGGAACCTGCGCCGATCGAGAAGCTGACGCGGAACCTGAAAGAAGCATTCGATCCGCACGGCATTCTTAATCCGAACCGTATGTACGACGGAATCTGACCGTGGAAACGCAATTTAGCCTCGCCCAGCTTGCGGACACTGATATTGCAGAGGCGGAGAAAATTCTGCGCAGTTGCGTCCACTGCGGTTTCTGCACCGCTACATGTCCGACCTATGTTCTACTCGGGGACGAATTGGACAGTCCGCGCGGGCGCATCTATTTAATTAAGGATATGCTGGAAAATGACCGGCCCGCATCGGAAAGCGTGGTGAAGCATGTTGACCGCTGTCTATCCTGCCTTTCCTGCATGAGTACGTGTCCATCCGGTGTGAACTACATGCATCTGGTCGATCACGCCCGGACGCATATCGAGCGGACGTTCAAACGGCCCCTATTTGAACGCACGGTGCGTGGTCTGCTGGCATCCGTGATGCCGTTTCCCGCAAAGTTTGGCGTGTTATTGCGTCTTGCAAAGCTCGGAAAGATGTTCTCACCGGTAATGCCGAAGCTGCTGCGGGGCATGCTGTCGCTTGCGCCATCAACACCGCTGGCAAAGCCCCTGCCCGCTGGTCGGACTATATGGTCGGCGGAAGGACAGCGGAAGAAGCGGGTGATCCTGATGCAGGGGTGCGTTCAACAGGTTTTAGCCGGCCAGATTAACGACGCGACCATCCGTGTTCTGACACGGCTCGGATGTGACGTGGTGGTCGCGGACGGATCCGGTTGCTGCGGAGCCCTTACCCATCATCTGGGCAAGGCACATCAGGCCTTGGCGGCCGTTAAGGCCAATGTGAGGGCGTGGACCACCGAAATCGACGGGGAAGGCGTCGATGCCATCGTCGTAAATGCGTCGGGTTGCGGCACCACCGTGAAGGATTACGGATTCATGCTGCGAAACGATGAAGAACTGGCCGACGCTGCAGAAAGGATCAGCGGTCTGACGCAGGATATTTCGGAATTTTTGGTCAAACTTGGAAATCTGTCCTTCACGTCAGAAACTGCGATGAAAGTCACGTATCACAGCGCTTGCTCGTTGCAGCATGGGCAGAAGGTGACAGCCGCACCTAAATCGTTGCTGGAAAATGCGGGGTTCTCTGTCTCGGAACCCTTGGAACCGCATATGTGCTGTGGATCCGCCGGTACCTATAACCTGATGCAACCGGAAATCGCCGGCCAACTGAGAGATCGCAAGGCCGCGAATATCGCACGGACCGCTCCCGAGGTGGTGGCGACAGGCAATATCGGGTGCCTTATGCAGTTGCGGGAGGTAGTTGACGCACCAGTTGTTCATACGGTGGAATTATTGGACTGGGCAACTGGCGGACCCCCGCCGAATGGGTTGCCGCAAACGGCATCAGAGCAATGACCCATTTTATGCATTGGATCGCTACGGCGGCGACACTTACATTCTCGGTGCCTTTGCAGGCAGGGCAGAACGACCCCCGGCTGCCGTCTTTGTTCGATCAGTTAAAAGAAGCCGCCACCGCCGAAGAGGCGGAGACTTTCGAACAGGCGATATGGAAAATTTGGCTGTTGTCGGCAAACGGCGCGGTGGATGCGTATATGCTGAGGGGCATTCGGGCGATGGGTGCCCGCGATAATGAAGCCGCTCTTGCCGCATTCGACAGGGTGGTTACCGCCCAGCCGGATTTTGCCGAGGGGTGGAACAAACGGGCCACCGTGAATTACCTGTTGGGCCGGTTCGATGCCTCGGTTCTCGATATTCAGAAAACGCTGGAACTTGAGCCACGCCATTTCGGTGCCCTTTCGGGTCTTGGTTTGATTAATTTGGCGCTCGGGCGAGAACGGGAGGCGCTGAAGGCCTTCGAAGCAGCGCTCAGAATTCACCCCAATTTGCCCGGAGCCAATACGCATATTCGGGAACTGCGCAAGAAAGTTCGCGGAAAAGAGATTTAGGAGACCGGAATATGACGCCAAGTGCTGTTTTCTGGTTATAGCTTGTGCTCGGGCGTTCGGTGTCCATTCTTGTGGTGGCTGGGCTCTGGAACCAGATCAAGGGCGATAAGGGTATTGGCTGGCAGTTCATCCGTTTTATTGTCCCAATGATATCGCTGCCGATAATCGCTGTCCCTTCGCCGAACAATGCGCTGCCCGCATAGGTGGCAACCCTGATCTGCGACGTCATGGGATACGCGCTCGAAAAAAGGAAGATTGAGGGCTGCGGGGCCGAAGAGTTTAATCCCCTACCCACGCTATTCGTAAAATATTTGTCGCGCCCGGCGTGCCAAACGGTACGCCGGCGGTTATCACAAGGCGTTCGCCCTGACTGGCGAGGCTTTCGTCCTTGGCTATCCGGCAGGCCTTTTCAACCATGTCGCTGAAATTTCGGACGTCCTGCGTGACGACGCCGTGGACACCCCAGGCTAGCACCAGACGCCGGGCGGTTTCCTCTTTTTCGGTCAGGCATAATATGGGGACAACCGGACGTTCTCTGGCTGCACGCAGAGTGGTTGATCCGGAGGTCGTATACGTCACGATAGCGGCGGCACCGATGGTATCGGCTACCTGACGGGCAGCCGCGGTAATAGCGTCGGGCGCGGTGTTCTCAGGGTCCGGATGGGCAGTATTCATGATCGCGCTATAAGCCTCGTCCCGTTCGGTACGGGCGATAATTCGGTCCATGATCGCCACCGCTTCGACCGGGTAGTTCCCTGCAGCCGTTTCCGCCGACAGCATTACAGCATCCGCTCCGTCATAGACCGCTGTGGCGACATCCGACGCCTCCGCGCGGGTAGGCGCCGGGTCGGAAATCATGGATTCCAGCATTTGCGTCGCAACCACGACCGGTTTTCCGGCTTCGCGGCATTTACGGATAATCTGTTTCTGAATACCTGGAACATCCTCTGGTGGCATTTCCACACCTAGATCGCCCCGGGCAACCATGATGGCATCCGACAGGATGATGATCTCATCCAATCGATCTATGGCGGCTGGTTTTTCGAGTTTTGACAAAACAGCCGCACGGCCCTGAACAATCTTCCGTGCCTCCGCCACGTCTTCCGGCCGCTGAACGAATGATAGCGCCACCCAATCGATGCCAATCGACAGAGCGAAATCGAGATCGTCCCTATCCTTGCCGGTCATCGCGGCCAGCGGTAACACCGCATCGGGTATGTTGACGCCCTTGCGGTCGGTCAGCAATCCGCCTGCTGTTACGGTTGTTTGGGCAAATCCGTCTCCGACCTCCATTACTTTGAGCCGGATCTTGCCGTCGTCAAGCAAGATTTGTGTGCCTTCGCGCAGGGCGGAGAAAATTTCCGGATGAGGTAAGGGCGCGCGAGATTCATCGCCGACGGCGTCGTCCAGATCCAGTCTTAAAGAACTGCCTTCTGCGAGCTCTGCGCCGTCACCGGCGATTCTCCCAACGCGAAGTTTCGGGCCCTGCAGGTCTGCAAGCACCGCTATGGGGCGATTGTGTTCGGCTTCGATGGACCGGATTGCGTCCATACGTGCCCGGTATTCGTCGTGACTGCCATGGGAAAAATTCAGCCGGAAAACATCGGCGCCTGCTGCAAAAAGATTTTCGATTGCGGCCCGTTCGCTGGAGGCTGGGCCCAGCGTAGCAACGATTTTGGCGCGCCGGTTCCGTTTCATGGGCGGGTTATAGAACAGGCGGTCGACATTCGCCACCAACGATCAGGATGGCGCGGAAATCGTTTACATTGGTTCGGGTCGGGCCGGTGATGATCAGATCGCCAAGTTCCGCGAAGAAAGAGTAACTGTCGTGGCCGTCAAGCATCATTTGGGCATCCAGTCCGGCCTTTGCGGCGCGGTTTAGTGTCGAGGGGGTAATGATGGCGCCGGCAGCATCCTCCGTACCGTCAATGCCGTCCGTGTCGCAGGCGATGGCGTGGATACCGGGCACCCCGTCGAGCGCGATGGCCATCGCCAGCAGGTATTCACAGTTTCGCCCGCCGCGTCCACCTTTTCCGTTGACCGTGACTGTAGTTTCGCCACCGGATAGCAGCACGCCGGGGCCGCTTCGAAGTGCCAGTGCTGCGTGCCCCTGACCCAGATGCCGTGCTTCTCCCTCCAGATCGGCGCCCATCAGGGACGCTGAAATTCCTAGTGCCTTTGCATGGTCGGCAGCTGCCGATTGCGAATTTGAGGGCCGGGCGATTAGCCGGTACTCGACGTGCTCCAGCCGTGGGTCGTTCGGGGGGACAGACTCCCATTCTTCGGAAGTAAGCGCCGCCAACACATGCGGCGGCAGGTCGATGCCCCTCCGCTTTGCTACCTCTATGGCGTCTTTACAACTGGTGAAATCGCCCACCGTGGGTCCCGATCCGATGACCGCCGGATCGTCACCCGGCACATCCGAAATTCCCAGCGTGACGACCTTTGCCGGATGCGCGGCCGCTGCCAGCCGTCCACCTTTGATGGCTGACAGGTGCTTTCGCAGGCAGTTCATTTCATCGATGGGTACGCCGGATTTTAGGAGGACTCGGCTGATTGCCTGTTTTTCCGCAAGCGCCAGTCCCGGCGCCGGTTCTACCAGCAGGGCAGACGCACCACCCGATACCAGGAAAAGCAACAGATCGTCTTCCGTCAGCGCCGACGCACTTTTAAGGAATCGCTTTGCCGCCGCCGCGCCGGCGTCATCAGGCAGCGGATGTCCCGCCTCGATGATTTCTATGTTGTCGCAGGGGAGGCCATGTCCGTATCGGGTCACCGCGATACCTGAAAAGGGCCCCTTCCATGAGCCTTCAACTGCTTTGGCCATCGAAGCCGCCGCCTTGCCTGCTGCCAGTACCAGCGTGCGACCTATCGGGGGATCGGGTAGATGCAGCGGGAGCGTTCGCCGGGGATCTGCCGCTGCGACCGCGGCATCGAACAATCCTCGGAGGAAGTCCCTAGGGTTGGGGCCAGTCATCGTCTCAGGCTCCCTCGCCTTGCTAGCATGATGCCACCCAGCACGATCACGCCGCCGATTGCCTGCTGGACGCCGATATGTTCGTCAAAAAGCGCCCACGCAACGATTGCGGCCGTCACCGGTTG
>CAJWUK010000056.1 GCA_913047365.1 uncultured Alphaproteobacteria bacterium
ATGGATTCGGGATCCGTTGCCAGCCCCAACCGCGAAACCGAGGGCATGCAGGACGGGTCCGACGCCGTGGCCGACTGGCCGCTGCTGAACGCGATGCTGAACACCGCCAGCGGCGCGACCTGGGTATCGATCCATCACGGCGGCGGGGTGGGGATCGGCTATTCCCAGCATGCAGGCATGGTCGCCCTGGCTGACGGTACCGACGATGCGGCCCGGCGCCTTGAACGGGTGTTGTGGAATGACCCCGCCAGCGGCGTGATGCGCCACGCCGATGCGGGATACGACATTGCTATCGAAACCGCGCGGGAAAACGACCTCAACCTGCCCATGCTGCGGGGCTGACGGGATGGCAATGGGCAACTGGAAGGAAACCTATCGCGGCGTTGTCTTCCCTTGGCACTGTGACCAGTTCGGCCACATGAATGTGCGCTGGTACGGGCATTTCTTCGACGATGCCGCCTTCCAGATCTGGACCGTGCTGGGGCACGGGTTCAAGAAAATGGAAGACGACGGCGTCCATACCGTCATTGCCAAAAGTTCTATCGAATTTATCCATGAACTTTGTGCTGGAGATTTGTTCGTGATCGAGACCGGCTTCATCAAATGCGGTACCAAAAGCTGTACCCATCTGCAGCGTTTGACCAACGCCGATACCGGCATTCTGCATGCGGTCCAGGAAACGGTTGAGGTTTTCTTCGATGGCGAAACGCGAAAATCCGTACCCATACCCGGACCGGTCCGTCCCCTGATCGAAGGCTGCATGGTATCGCCGGAAGAGGCCCGGATGGGATCTTCCGCATGACCCGGCCCATCGATTTCTATTTCGATTTCATCTCGCCCTATGCCTACCTGGCGGCGACAAAGATCGACGTGCTTGCAGCGAAACACGGGCGGGATGTCGACTGGCATCCATTTCTGATGGGGGTAACGGTGATGCAGGTGATGGGATTGAAACCCATCATGGAGACGCCGCTGAAATCGGATTACGCCCTGATCGATCGGCCGCGGATGGCACGATTGATGAACGTGCCGCTCACAATCCCCGAAATCGACGGCCTGAATTCCGTCGCCGCATCCCGCACCTATTACTGGATAAGAGAGAAAAATCCAGAGCTGGCGAAGGAGTTTGCCCGTCGTGTGTTCAACCGTTTGTGGGTCCAGGGGAGGGATATCACCGATGTTGACGCGGTTTCGGAAGAAGTCGATACCCTGGGTGTCGATACAAAAGAGTTGCGCGCCGCGTTGGAGGATGATCGCGTGAAGGGCTTGCTGCGGGGTGCTGTTGAGGCGGCGGTTGAGCGCAAGGTTTTCGGTTCGCCTTTTTTTATCATCGATGACGAACCGATCTGGGGTGCCGACCGGTTTTGGATGGTTGAACACTGGCTGAAACACGGAAACTGGGATCCTGCGCCCGAATAGCGGGTATCAGGAAATCTCGGTCAGCTTTCCGTCCTTCACCATGTCCTGAAGTTCAGTTTTGCGGATTTTTCCGCTGGCGGTCAACGGGAACTCGTCGACGGTAAAAAGGGCCGCGGGAACCTTGAACTTGGCGATCCGACCATTGCAATAGCTCTGCAGTTCTTCCGCGGTGGCTGGGGCGCTCAGTGAAACCGCCGCGCCCACGATTTCTCCGTAATACCTGTCGGGCACACCGAACACGGCGATATCCGTTACAGACGGGTGCGCGCGCAACAGGTTTTCTATTTCGACCGGATAAATGTTTTCGCCGCCGCGGATGATCATATCGCGCAACCGCCCTCCCGCGACCACGATATTGCCTTCGGGGGTCAGGTAACCCAGATCGCCGGTTTTCATCCAGCCGTCAGACCCAATAGTTTCCCGCGTGGCGTCTTCGTTTCCGTAATAACCCCGCATGACCATCGGGCCCTTGGTTTCGATTTGCCCAATTTCACCCGCGGGAAGGCCGGCGCCGGAATCCGGGTCGGTAATCCGTACCTCGACACCTGGCAGGGGCGGGCCACAGGTATCGAACCGATCGGGGGACTGACAGTCCGCCAGGCTGATCAGGGTGCTGGCCTCGGTCTGGCCGTATACCTGGACGACGCCGGGGAGGGGAAAATTCTCCGCGCAGTCGCGCAATAAAGCTGGATCGGTATCCGCACCCCCGCAGGTGCCGGCGCGCAGGTTCGACAGATCGTAGTTTTGACGCTCGGGGTGATCGAGCATCGCAATATGCGATGTCGGCACGCCCGACAGCATTGTGCATTTTTCGTCCTGCATCAGCTCGAACATCTCCACCGGCGAAAACGCGGGCACGCCGACATAGCACGATCCCCGCTGCAGGGTGCCCAGCACGCACATGATGCATCCGGCGCAGTGAAACAGGGGAATGATGGATGTCCAACGGTCGTCTTTCGTTACCTGCAACCGGCCTGAAATCCCCCAGGCATTGGCCAGCATGCCGGCGTGGGTCAGCAATGCGCCTTTCGGAAATCCGGTGGTGCCAGATGTGTATTGAAGAGAGGCGACCGCATCGGGCGACACCTCTGGCAGAGGGGTGTCACTGCTGCGGCCCTGTTCGATCAGTGCCGTATAGGACAGAGCCTGGTCGGTTGCGTCGTCGAAGATGATCAGCGTGTCCAGGCTGTCCAGTTCGTCCAGCAGCGATGCCGCCATATCCATATATTTGTTATTGCGGAACGCGGTCGACAGAAACAGACATCGCGTTCCGGAATGGGACAGCGCGTATTTGAGATCATCGCGGCGATAATGGGTGTTCAGCGGCACCATCACCCCGCCCATCAGGGCAATTGCAATCTGGGCCACCGGCCATTCGATCCGGCTTTCGGCGAGGATACCGATGTGATCGCCCGGTACGAATCCCATATCCAGCAGCGCCCGCGCTAGTGCGGAGGCGCGTTCGTGCCAGTCGCTATAGGTCATTCTGGTGGCGGATTGCGGAAACACCATTGCTTCAGCATCGCCGCGTTCCGCAGCGTGCCTGGCCAGCGCTTCGCCAGGCGTTCTGAAAGGTGTCAGCGAAGCGGCGGTGTTCATGCAGCCTGTTCCAGCGCGCCAAGGTCGACGGTGGAGCCGCCCCGTACCAGAGTCCAGAGCGGGTTGTATCCGCCCCAATAGGAGAGTTCCGCCGGTTGTTTGATGTTCCAGACGGCCAGATCGGCCCGCTTGCCAGTCTCCAGCGTGCCGCGATCATCGACCCGGCCGAGGGCCTTCGCGGCGTTACGCGTCGCGCCGGCCAGCGATTCTTCCGGTGTCATCCGAAACAGTGTGCAGGCCATGTTCAGCATCAGCAGCAGTGACGGGATCGGCGACGATCCCGGATTGAAATCGGATGCGATGGCCATGTCCACCTTGTGTTTTCGGAACAGGTCCATCGGCGGCAGGTGGGTTTCCCGCAGGGTGTAATAGGCGCCCGGCAGCAGCACGGCGACGGTGCCGGATTTAGCCATGGCTTTCACACCGTCTTCGGATGCATATTCCAGGTGATCAGCAGACAGTGCTTCGAACCGCGCGGCCAGGGCCGCGCCGCCGAGATCAGACAATTGTTCCGCGTGTAGTTTTACCGGCAGGTCTCGGGCGCGTGCCGCGGTGAAGACGGCTTCGGTTTCGGCGGGCGTGAACCCGATGTTTTCGCAGAACGCATCGACCGCGTCCGCGGTGCCACTGTCGGCAACCGCCGGCAACATTTCTTCGATAACAAGATCGATGTAGTCGCTCTGTTTGCCGCTGTATTCCGGTGGCAGGGCATGGGCGCCCAGGAAGGTTGTCTCCACGTTCACGGGAAGCGCCTTGCCCAGTGCGCGGGCGGATGAAAGCTGTTTCAGTTCCGTCGCTGTTTCCAGACCGTAGCCGGATTTGATCTCCACCGTGGTGACGCCTTCGCGGATCAGGTTGGAGAGACGCGGTGTTGCGGCTGTGACAAGATCGGTTTCGCTGGCATCCCGTGTCGCGGACATGGTGGAAACGATCCCGCCCCCGGCGCGAGCAATTTCTTCGTAGCTGACACCCTGAAGACGTTTTTCGAATTCCCCGGCGCGGCTGCCGCCGAACACCATGTGGGTGTGACAATCGATCAGACCGGGAGTGATCCATCGCCCGCACGCGTCATGAATGTCGTCTGCCAGGGTTTCGGGTTTGCCTCCCAGATCGGACATTGGTCCGATCCATTCGATCCGGCCTCCCTGAATGCCTATCGCACCGTTTTCGATGGCGCCATAGGGCGCGCCGCCCGCCGCCATTGTTGCCAGATTGGCATTGATCCAGAGCACATCCCAGTCAGCCATTTACTTCTCCCCTTCCCATCCGAAATCTACCTGCTTGTTCGCAGGCGTAAGTTTGTATATACCTGTATATACATTATAGGCTACCACACTATATCTTACACGAGGGACCCCCCATGACGACACGCAACAGACTGGATAATTCCCGGGAAATTCATGCCCCAACCGGCGCCGATCTCAGCGCGCTGAGTTGGCAGACCGAAGCGCCGCTGCGCATGATCATGAACAATCTCGACCCCGTTGTGGCCGAGAAGCCGGAAGAACTGATCGTCTATGGCGGTATTGGCAGGGCGGCGCGGGACTGGGAAAGCTTCGATCAGATCTGTGCCACGCTGAAACGCCTGCGGGACGATCAGACATTGCTGGTGCAATCGGGAAAACCGGTAGGCGTGTTCGAAACCCATGCCGATGCACCACGCGTTCTGATCGCCAATTCGAACTTGGTCGGCAAATGGTCCGACTGGGACAGGTTTAACGAACTCGATGCCGCCGGCCTGATGATGTACGGCCAGATGACGGCCGGATCTTGGATCTATATTGGCAGTCAGGGAATCGTTCAGGGCACCTATGAAACCTTTGTCGAGGCGGGCCGTCAGCATTACGGTGGCGACTTGACCGGCAAGTGGATTTTGACCGCCGGTCTTGGCGGCATGGGCGGGGCGCAGCCGCTGGCTGCAACCATGGCCGGCGCCTCTATTCTTGCTATCGAATGCCAGCCGTCCCGTATCGAAAAAAGGCTGGAAACCGGTTACCTGGATCGCATGAGCACCGACCTCGACGAAGCGCTGGAAATGATAAAAGATGCTTGCGAGAAGGGAGAGGCGATCTCCGTCGGCCTTCTGGGCAATGCGGCTGATCTTTACCCGGAACTTATCCGCCGCGACATCCGTCCCGACATCGTGACAGACCAGACATCCGCCCATGATCCGTCCAACGGATATCTGCCGGCCGGATGGACCCTCGAACAGTGGGAAAACGCGCGGGAGAATAATCCGGAAAGCGTTGCGAAAGCCGCGATGGAATCCATGGTCACTCACGTGGAAGCAATGGTCGAATTTCACCGCCGTGGCATTCCGACAGTGGATTACGGAAACAATATCCGGCAGATGGCGCTTGAAATGGGCTTTGACGATGCCTTTGATTTCCCCGGGTTCGTGCCGGCCTATATCCGGCCACTATTCTGCCGTGGTAAGGGCCCCTTCCGCTGGGTCGCGCTGTCGGGCGATCCGCAGGATATCTATCGCACCGACGAATGCATGAAGGAGCTGTTCCCGGAAGATACACACCTTTGCAAGTGGCTTGATATGGCGCAGGAGAAAATTCAATTCCAGGGTTTGCCGTCGCGCATCTGCTGGCTGGGCATGGGAGACCGGGCCAAGGCCGGTCTTGCTTTCAACGAACTGGCGGCGAGTGGGGAGGTTAAAGGCCCCATCGTCATCGGTCGCGACCATCTGGATTCGGGGTCGGTCGCCAGCCCCAACCGTGAGACCGAATCCATGAAAGACGGTTCCGACGCCGTGGCCGATTGGCCGCTTCTGAATGCGCTGCTGAATACCGCCAGCGGGGCTACCTGGGTCAGCATTCACAACGGCGGTGGGGTCGGGATCGGCTATTCCCAACATGCCGGTATGGTGATCCTGGCAGACGGCACTGAAGACGCCGCGCGGCGTCTGCGCCGGGTACTAACCAACGATCCCGCGACCGGCGTTATGCGCCATGCCGATGCAGGCTACGAAGACGCGGTTGAATGTGCTCGCGAACACCAGCTTGATCTGCCTATGATCGGGGAATGATACCTGTAATCGACATTCAGCCGGGAACAGCGCCCCTGATCGTCAATGTGCCCCATGACGGCCGGGAAATTCCCGCCGAAATCGGTGCACGGATGACAGCAGAGGCGCTGGCGCTTCCTGATACCGACTGGCACATCCGGGATTTGTATGCATTCGCCACGGAATTGGGCGCAACGATTACGTCTGCCCGCTATTCCCGATATGTAGTTGATCTAAACCGTGACCCCGGTGGTAAATCCCTGTATCCGGGCGCGGACACCACAGAAATCTGCCCGACAGCGACGTTTCATCAGGAGCGGATATACAAGCCGGGGGAGGAGCCGGACGAGGCGGAGATCGCGCACCGCCTGAATACCTACTGGCACCCGTATCATGCGGAACTGGCGCAGGTGATCGGCGACGTCCATGACAAGTTCGGCAGGGTGCTGTTGTTCGATGCCCATTCCATCGGATCGGTCCTGCCCCGATTCTTCGAAGGCCGGCTACCTGATTTCAATTTCGGCACGGCTGACGGCACCAGCGCTGATCCTGAATTGACGGAAAACATGTTTGCTGTCCTGAACGATGCGGATGGATACACATCGGTTCTGAATGGCCGGTTCAAGGGCGGCTATATCACCCGCCATTACGGCAACCCCTGTGGCAACGTCCATGCGGTGCAGCTCGAAATGGCGCAGGCCGCCTATATGGAAGAGCCCGCCCCCTACCGGCTCGATCCCGATTTGGCGGATCGCGTGCAAACGGTCCTGCGCGATCTGCTATCCGCCGGCCTCGACTGGGTATCCGGCAGGGCGAGCGGATAGCCACACTGATGACGTCCTACCGTTTCGACCATCTCTATGCCGTAGATGGCTGGCATTCACCGGGTTTCGTGACCGTCGAGGACGGAAAAATTACAGGGATTGCCGGTGCCGCGCCCGACACGCCCATCGACAACATTGGTGGTATCGCCCTGCCAGGCATTGCCAACCTGCATTCCCATGCCTTTCAGCGCGCCATGGCGGGGTTAAGCGAATACCGCACAGGTGCCGCGGAAGACAGTTTCTGGACCTGGCGCGAACTGATGTACCGTTTTGTCGGCCGAATCGATCCGGCCGATCTCGAAGCCATTGCGGCGCAGCTTTATGTCGAAATGCTGAAAGCGGGCTTTACATCGGTCGGCGAATTCCAGTACCTGCACCACGATCCCGGAGGTATGCCGTTCGTGAACGTGGCGGAAATGACGCTGCGAACGCTCACCGCAGCGCGGGAAACGGGCATCGGCATTACCCTGCTGCCGGTTCTGTACCGGCATGGCGGCTTCGGGGAATTGCCGCCCGGCGGAAATCAGAAGCGGTTTATCAACGACGTGGATCAATTTCTGCGGATATACGAAGCCGCAAAATCGGAAACCGGCGCCGATCCCGATCGCCACACCGGGATTGCGCCCCACAGCCTGAGGGCGGCCGATTTCGCCTCCATCTCTGCGGTCATCGACGGCATCGATGCGGATGCGCCCATCCACATTCACATTGCCGAACAGGAAAAGGAGATCGCGGATTGCGAGGCCTGGTCAGGCAAACGCCCGGTCGAACTGCTATTGGAAAATCAGGATGTGACCGGCCGCTGGTGTCTGGTTCACGCGACCCACATGACCGAGGGGGAGACCGCCGCAGCGGCCCGGTCGGGCGCGATTGCGGGTTTGTGTCCCACGACCGAGGCAAATCTTGGGGATGGTATTTTTGAGCTGCCCGGCTGGCTGGAGTCGGATGGGGCGCTCGGAATCGGATCGGATAGCCACATCTCGGTCAGCGTGGTCGAGGAACTGCGCTGGCTGGAATACGGGCAACGTCTCCGGGATCGACGCCGGAATGTCGCGGGCTCGGAAACCGTGTCGACCGGCCGTCGCCTGTTCGATGCCGCGGTGGCGGGCGGAGCCCGGGCGCTGGGTCTCGGTGATGGGCATCTTTCCGTCGGCGTGCGGGCAAATATCGTCGTACTGGATGGCGACGCCCCGGACTTCGCCGGGCAGGGAACGGATACCCTGATGGAGAGCTGGATTTTTTCCGGCAACGAACCGGTCGTAAAGCATGTCTTCGTGGGAGGACGGCAGGTCATAAAAGACGGAATGCACCCGGCGGAAAAAGAAATCGCCCGGCGCTATCGCGACACCGTCACAAGGCTACTGTCGGATTGATGGCGAGCTCTGTTCAAACCTCCGCTAATCGCCCCATGCCGGCCTATGAACGTATCAAGGTCGATATTCTTCACCACATCGATGGAGGCACCTGGCGTCCGGGCGACCGGATACCGTCCGAAAACGATCTGGTGCGCCAGTTCGGTGTCAGCCGGATGACGGTCAACCGTGCGCTCCGCGAATTGACAAATGACGGTCGCCTGCTGCGGGTGCCCGGCACCGGAACCTTCGTCGCCGAACCCGATACCGATTCCGGTCTGCTGGATATTCGCAGCGTCGACGATTACATCGCCGCCCATGGCGGTAAACACCGGTCCGAAGTGATGTCCCTGGAAGAGGTGGTCGCTGATGATGCGGTCGCGGCATTACTGGATACGGTTGCCGGTGTCCGGCTGTTTCACATCGTTATGCGCCATTTCGACGACGAAACGCCATTTCAGCTGGAAGACCGGTATGTGAATGCTGACCTGGTGCCGGACTTTTTGGATCAGGATTTCAACAGCGGGACCCCCAGCAGCTATCTCACTGACGCGGTTCCGGTGACCGAAATCGAACACGTGATCGAGAGTGTCGCGCCGGATGTCGACGAACGGAAATTTCTGAAACTGGATGAGTCCGATCCATGCCTGGTCCTGCGTCGGCGGACCTGGTGGAACGACGATGTGGTTACCAATGTCCGGTTCGTCAGCCCGGGTCATCTGTTTCGGCTCAGCGGTCGCTTCAAGCCGTTTTCCCGTCAGTAGATTTAAATTCGGGCCACCCCAGGACCTTGCCGGTCACAACAAATTTAATTGCGTGGAGATGGTGGTGCTTTTTACGCAAGAACCACTGGTTTTTTAGGCTTGGGGTGTTAAATCAATAACGTTTCTATTAACCCCTATAACTTAAGGGATTCGAAGATGACTTTGAAAGCCATAATTGTTGCGGTCGCAGTCGCCGCGATGACCGCATTGTCCGCCGGGCAAGCGTCCGCTGCAGAAAAATTCGTCTTCACAGCGATCCCAGACCAGGACGAGAGCGCGCTGCGCAAGCGCTTCGACAAGGTGGCGAAATATCTTTCGACGACACTTAAAAGAGATGTCGCATATGTACCGGTCAAATCCTACGCGGCGGCAGTTACGGCATTCCGCAACAACCAGGTCCAGTTGGCATGGTTCGGAGGGTTGTCCGGTGTCCGCGCACGGAAGCTTGTAAAAGGCTCAACGGCAATTGCACAGGGCAAGGCCGATCCCTTTTTCGAGACTTATTTCATTGCCAACGTCAGCACCGGCTTGACCCTGTCGAAGGATTTTCCCAAGGCAATCGCCGGCAAAACCTTTACCTTCGGGTCCAAGGGGTCGACTTCCGGCCGTCTGATGCCCGAATTTCATATCCGCAAGGCATTCGGCAAGGTGCCCCAGCAGGTGTTCAGCCGGGTCGGTTTCAGTGGCAACCATTCTCGGACAGTGGCGCTGGTTCAGTCCGGCGCTTACGAGGTAGGGGCTACCAATTTCAAGGTCTGGAAAAAGGGTCTGGCGAACGGAACGATTGATCCCAAGAAGGTCCGCGTTATCTGGAAAACGCCCGGCTATCCCGACTACAACTGGTCAATCCGCGGCGACGTGGACAAAGCCTTCGGTGCTGGTTTCGCAAAGAAGGTTCAGTCCGCGTTGCTGTCGATGAATGACCCGGATCTGCTGAAGTCATTCCCGAGGGCGTCGTTTATTCCGGCCCAGAATTCCGACTACGCGCCGATCGAAGCGACTGCCAGGGAAGTCGGCCTGATCGACTAGCGAGAGAAGCGCGGGGCCTCGACTGCCTCGCATGAAGGGAGAATCCCCCAATGGCACTGCTTGAGCTGCGTGAGGAATCGGCGGGCTACAATGGCGAGACGATTCTTCACGAGCTCAATCTGACGATCGTACCCGGCGAGCGGATCGCGCTGGTGGGCGAAAGCGGTGCGGGAAAATCGACCCTGCTGCATCTGCTCTATAACCGACTTGGGGCTCGCGCCGCGCTGATGCCCCAGGATTCGGCGCTGGTGCAGGCTCTGACGGTGTTTCACAACGTTTATATGGGCCGACTGCACGAACGGTCTGTCTGGCGAAATCTGCGTAACCTGGTGCTGCCATCGCGTGCTGACGTGGACGAAGTGCGCGACGTGCTGGCCCCGCTACGCCTGCAGGACAAGATTTTTTCGAATGTCGGCCAGCTATCGGGCGGCCAGTATCAGCGCACGGCGTTGGCGCGCGCACTTTATCATCCCGGCCGGGTCATCGTAGCGGACGAGCCGGTGTCGTCGGTGGACGAACATCAGGCCCGCGAAATTCTGACCACCATGAACGGCGAGAAAGAAACCGTGCTGCTAGCCATGCACGACAGGGCACTGGCCATCGAATTCGCGGACCGGATTGTCGGTATCCGCGATGGCAGGATCGTTCTCGATGAAGCGTCTAACGGTATGCGACCCGGCGATCTGGACGATCTCTACCGGACTACTGACCCATGATGTCCCGGCGGGACCCGTCGCCTCTGATGCGGACGACGACGGGGTTTCTCTTCGTCGGGTTCATCTGTCTTGCGTTTGCGGATATCGCCGTAACCACCGGCGATCCGTGGAAGGAATTTTCTCTTCTGCTCGAAGGGTTGGTGACGCCGGATTTCTATAAGACGGACAGCCTTGCCCTGTCGCTGGCCTATACGATGGCGTTTGCGCTGCTTGGTGTGGCGCTGGCAAACGTTATTGGCTTTGGGCTCGCGTTGATTTTCCACAGCCGGATTGTCCGGGTTGGTTGCGCCTTCGTGCGCGCTATTCATGAACTTTTCTGGGCGCTGATTTTTCTGCAGTTGTTCGGGTTGTCACCGCTGACTGGCGTGCTGGCTATCACCATTCCTTATGCCGGGATCATAGCTAAGGTCTATGCCGAAATCCTGGAAGAGGCCGATCGCCGGCCGCTGGCTGCAGTTCCGGTGGGGACGGGCAGGGCATCAACGTTTCTGTTCGTTCGGCTGCCCGATGCCTGGGCCCATTTCCGTACCTATTCCATGTACCGGCTGGAATGCGGTTTGCGGTCCAGCGCGGTTCTCGGATTCATCGGACTGCCGACGCTCGGCTTCCACCTGGAAACCGCCTTTAAGGAAGGACTGTATTCCGAAGTCTCCGCCCTGTTGATCCTGTTCTATCTGGTCATCGCGACCATGCGGGTGTGGATGAAAAAACCGCTGCTGCCCTTCTACCTGATCGGTGCCGTCGCCATCCTGCCATGGAGCATCGCGTTTTCCTGGGCCCATATCACGAGGTTTTTCACCGAAGATATCATTCCCCACCCCATCCGTGCCGGCGGCGAAAACATGATGACCGCCTTGGGCGACTGGGTGTCCATGCTACTGTATGAACAGATCTGGCCGGGCACTATTGCGACCGTGCAACTGACCATGATTGCCCTGGTCGTCACCGGGTTTCTCACGCTGGTTTTCTTCCCGCTGATATCGCCGCTGATGCTGGGCCGTGCGGCGCGAACCGGCGGGCATGTGTTCCTGGTCGTTGTGCGGTCCACGCCGGAATACATCCTTGCCTTCGTTCTGTTGAATCTTTGGGGGCCGTCGATGCTGCCCGCCATCGTCGCGCTCAGCCTGCACAATGCCGCGATCATCGGGCATCTGGTGGGGCGATTTACGGAAACCATTCAGCTGAGACTCGACGCGGTGAAAGGCATGAACCGCTATTTCTACGAGGTCGTACCGCGGATTTACCGGCCAATGCTGGCGCTATTGTTCTACCGCTGGGAAATCATCATGCGCGAAACCGCCATCCTTGGTATTCTTGGGATAGCGACGCTGGGGTTTTACGTCGACAGCGCGTTCGCGGATTTGCGCTTTGATCGGGCTCTATTCCTTATCCTTATTACGGCCCTGCTGAACATTTGCGTCGATGCCATTTCGCGCACTGTCCGTGCCAAACTCCGACTTCAGACAAGTCTCGAAGAACGCTAGATAATGCAAAAATCAGATACCCCTATTGTGAAAGACCTGGTGCTGATCGGCGGCGGCCACAGCCATGTCGCCGTGCTGAAACGCTTCGGTATGAAGCCTTTGCCCGGGGTGCGGCTAACGCTGATCTGCCGGGACGCCCACACGCCGTATTCAGGCATGCTGCCGGGATACGTGGCGGGGCATTATGATTACGACGAGGCTCATATAGATCTCGGCGCGCTGGCCCGGTTCGCCAATGCCCGGTTCTATCATTCAACCGTTACCGGCCTTGACCTGCGTGAAAAACGGGTGATCTGCGACAACCGCCCACCGGTGCCGTTCGAGCTTGTATCGATCAACACGGGCTCCACGCCTAATACCTCGCAGGTGCCCGGCGCCACCGGGAAGGTGGTGCCGGTCAAACCGATCAACACTTTCCTCGACCGGTGGGAAGTGCTGAAAGACCGCGCGATGTCCCATGACGGGCCCATGAAGATAGCCGTGGTCGGGGCCGGGGCCGGGGGTGTGGAAATCCTGCTGGCGATCCAGCATCGGCTGAAAAACCTGCGCGCTGCAGCAGGCAAATCGGCCGACAATATGGAATTTCATCTGTTCAGCGATACCGACGACATTCTGCCAACCCATAACGGCCTGGTGCGGCGGACTTTCATGGAAACTCTGAAGGCACGCGGCGTGGTGCTGCATATGAGCAACGCCGTGGCCGAGGTCATGCACGGCGCGCTTCGCACCGTTCAGGAGGAAACCTTCCAGGCCGATGAAATTCTTTGGGTTACGGCTGCCGGCGCGCCGGACTGGCCGCGCGATGCCGGGCTCGACGTCGATGACGGTGGGTTCATCAAGGTCGGCGACACGTTGCAGTCGACGTCGCATCCCGATGTCTATGCTGCCGGGGATTTGGCGGCGATGGTCAATCATCCGCGCCCGAAATCGGGCGTCTTTGCCGTTCGGCAGGGCAGGCCATTGGCGCGCAACCTGCGCCGGGCGCTGCTGGGCCGGGAACCGCGCCCCTTCCGCCCGCAATCCAGGTTTCTGAGTCTGATTTCCACGGGCGATAAATATGCGGTTGCTTCGCGCGGCGGATGGTCGATGAAAGGCAAGACGATCTGGACCTGTAAGGACTGGATCGACCAGCGCTTCATGGACAAGTTCAACGATCTGCCCGATATGGACGAGGAGGACGAAAGCGATCTTCCAGCCGGTCTCGCTAATCAGGATGTCATCAAGGAGATTTCCGCGATCGCCATGCGCTGCGGAGGGTGCGGCGCCAAGGTCGGCGCGACGGTACTGTCCCGGGCGCTGAATTCCCTGACACCGGCCCCCCGAGACGATGTGCTGATCGGACTGCACGAACCGGATGATGCAGCGGTGGTGGAAGTGCCGCCGGGCAAGGTGATCGTGCATACAGTCGATTATTTCCGCGCCATGGTCGACGACCCGTATGTATTCGGAAAGATCGCGGCCAATCACAGCCTGGGCGATATCTTCGCCATGGGCGGCGAGCCGCAGACGGCTCTTGCGGTGGCGACCGTGCCGTTCGGCATCGAATCCAAGGTCGAAGACACGTTGACCCAGATGATGACCGGCGCGATGGAAATCCTGAATGATACTGATTGCGCTCTGGTCGGCGGGCACACCAGCGAAGGCCCGGAACTCAGCTTGGGTTTCGCAGTGAACGGACTGATCGATAAGGACAAGATCATGCGCAAGGGCGGGCTGAAGCCCGGCGACAAGCTGCTGGTCACCAAGCCGATTGGCACCGGCACGCTGTTTGCAGCCGACATGCGCCACAAGGCGAAGGGACGGTGGATTGCCTCCGCGCTGGATCATATGGTGATGTCGAACCGCCTCGGCGCGCAGTGCCTGGTTGACCACGGCAGCCGGGCAGCGACGGATATCACCGGTTTCGGTCTGCTTGGCCATCTGGTCGAAATGGT
>CAJWUK010000057.1 GCA_913047365.1 uncultured Alphaproteobacteria bacterium
ACGGTCTGACCGGCGCCTATCGGCTGACCGTCTCGGCGAAATCGGGCGGCGGCGACCATTTGGCGCTGGCGCTAGAAGGGTCGGGCAGCGGTGATGTCGAAGCCGAAATTGTCAAACGCTTCAAAAGCCAGACGCTGATTTCCGCCGACGATATTTCATTCGAGGATTCCTTAGGCGACGGCCCTGCCGTGGTGGATGAGCGAACCTAGGAACGAAGGACATCTGCAATGAGTAACGAAACCTGGCGTCTGATCGTCGACAAGAACTCCTATGCCGATTTTTCGGTGTCGGTGTCTCCCGCCGTTGAAAAGGCGGTTGTCAACGGCGAAGCGCCTCCGACGATCTTCCTGAATGTGTTCGATCAGGATTCCATCACAGTCGGCGTCAACGAAGACCCCGAACAGGTTCTTAATCTCGACTTCTGCCGCGACAACAACATTGATTTCCGGCGCCGGGTAAACGGCGGCGGGGCGATTTATACCGGCACCGGATCAGCGTTCATGGTTTATTTCGTGCCCACGTCCCATCCTGATGTGCCGGAAACCACGGCCGAGGCGTTTCCTAAAATCCTGACCGCGTTTGCAGAAACCTTGTCCGATCTGTACGGCTTTCCGGCGGAATACCGGCCCCTTAACGACGTGCAGGTCGAAGGGCGCAAGCTGGTGCCGACGTCGCTGAAGATCGAGAACGGGGTGATGACGTTCCGCTTTGTCGTAAACGTGAAGGAAATGGATACCGAGGTTGCAGGCGCGGCCATGCCGATGCCGCCGGAAAAGGTAAAGGACAAGGTGCTGAAGGATCTGCAGTCCCGGTTCACCTGTCTCGAACGTGAGGCTGGCCGGGAGATATTGGCCGACGACCTCGAGCAGATGGCGAGATCCGCCGTCGAACATGCCTTTAGTGCCCCGGATCTACAGATTGGTGATCTGACGGATGCCGAACGCGGGTATGCGGAGGAATTCCGCGCAGAATATGACAACGAAGGCTGGCTGTTCGGCAAGAGCGAAAGCAACCGTTTTCGCAGTGAAGTTCAACCGGGCGATACCGTTGGATACGGGCGGGATAAAGCCGTCGGTGGAATGCTTTGGGCGACGCTGGCTGTGCGAGATGGCAAAATCTGGCATGCCATCCTGAACGGCGACTGGCACCCCCGTCCCATCGATTCCGTCGGCTGGCTCGAGGACGCGCTTGCTGGCGTCGACGCCACGGAAGATGACGTGCGGTCCTCAGTCACCGAATTCCTCGGTCGCGACGATGTAGAATTTGCCGGTGTCCAAGTCGATGATTTGATGTCTGCTTTTGGCAAGGCACTGGCGGATCAAAAGCCGGTTGAATAGCCGCCCACTCAAGACACTATCTTCCGAAGGTGGGGCATATGTCCTGCATTTTCAGGTCAGGCAGAAACTGACCCTGCCCATTGCGCGCCTCGGTAATCCTGTTTTTTGTCCCGGAACATATATTTACGCAGGCAGTGCTTACGGGCCGGGCGGTATTCGCGCTCGCGTATCCCGTCATCTTCGTGCCGACAAAAAACCCCACTGGCACGTGGATTATCTGTCCTCGTCCTCACGCTGCGTGAAGGTCGAAACTTATATCGGCGGCAACGAATGTAATCTGGTTGCCGGGCTAATTCAGAATGGGGCCGCGTTCCACGTTCCCGGGTTTGGCAGTTCTGACTGTGCGGTTTGTGACGCCCATCTGGTACGCCTTGCCGGGCTATAGCAAAACGGCAATATTGCGCGGCGGATCGAACGGGGAAGCAAAACCATGTCTGTTGTGAATATCGAATGCCGCGCCGATGGGATCTCGCGCGTTGCCATCAACCGACCGGAAAAGCGAAACGCGCTGAATGACGAAGTACGTCGTACGCTGATTGCCGAACTGCCGGGTCTGTTGCGGGACGATGCGGTGCATGGGCTGGTGGTGACGGGTGAAGGCGGACATTTCTGCGCCGGCGGAGACATCGCCAGCATGGAAGGTCTGAATTCGAAAGCCGCGCGTGGTCGCATGAAGGACAACCATCAGATCGTTCGCATGATCGCCGAGTGCGAAAAGCCGGTCGTCACGGCGATTGAAGGCTTCGCCGTTGGCGCGGGCGCGGGCCTCGCCATGCTGGGCGATACTGCTGTGATAGCCGACGGAGGCACCATCGGCTTTCCGTTCTTTCGCGTCGGCCTGATCCCCGATTACGGCATCCTGCACACCTTGCCCCGGCGGGCGGGCGGGGCCAAGGCACGCCAGATCCTGCTTTATGCGCAAATGGTGAAAGCGGCCGAGGCTGTCGATCTTGGCCTTGCCGACGAACTGGTGGGTGAGGGCAAGGCGGAGGAGGTCGCCATTGAGCGCGCGCTCACCCTTGCCGAAATGCCGCCCTTTGCTTTCGGTATTGCCAAGCAGCAGCTCGGCCTAGCACCCGTCAAACTGGAAGAAGCGCTGGAGATGGAGGCTCTGGCCCAGGCAGGATGCTTTGGCGCCGACGAATTTACCGAGGGCTTCACCGCGTTCATGGAAAAACGCGCGCCCTTGTTCCGAGGATAAATTCTTGACGCCTCATAAAATTGGGACACGCATTACCGATCTGTTTGGTATCGATCATCCGTTGGTTTGCGGCGGGATGATGTGGCTGGCCGATGCGGATTACGTATCGGCGGTGGCGCGGGCGGGGTGTATCGGGTTTATCACGCCCAGGTCGTTTCCAACACCCGAAGATTTCCGCGAACAGGTCCGAAAAGCGCATGATCTATCCGACGGCAAGCCGTTCGGGGTGAACCTGTATATTTCCGCGCGGCCGGAAGCTAACCAGCAGCTGCAGACTTTTCTCGATATCTCCATCGAAGAAGACGTGAAATTCGTGGAGACCGCCGGGTTCTCGCCGAAGGCCTTCATGCCCAAGATCAAGGATGCCGGTATCACGGTCATGCATAAATGCACCACGCTGCGCCACGCAACTTCCGCGCAGAATGCGGGTGTCGATGCCATCGCTATTCTGGGTGCAGAGGCGGGCGGTCATCCCGGCATGGATATGATCGGCACCATGGTCCAGGGCGCGATTGTGCCGCGCGAGCTGGACGTACCCGTCGTGCTGGCAGGCGGCATGGGTACCGGACGGCAACTGATGGCGTGCTTATCCCTGGGTGCCGACGGTATGATCCTGGCGACCCGCATGCTGGTCTCCGAAGAAATCTGGGCGCACGTGGATTACAAAAAGCGGCTGGCAGAGCTTGGCCCCGACGGGACGAAAATCATCATGTCGATATTCGGCGATAATTCGCGGGTGATCGACAATGATTCCACCGCCGCCGTGCTGGCGCTGGAAGCCGAAGGCGTCACCGACTACGAAGCGTACAGGCCTCACGTGCAGGGCACGTTGCAGAAAGAAGCCTATGAAGACGGCGACTGGAACAAGGGCACCATGTCCATTGGCCAGTCGGTAGCATTCGCCCATGGTATCGAACCGGCGGAGTCGATCATCGACGGCATCATGGCGGAGGCGGTCGCGGTGCGTGAAAAACTGAACGGACTTTAGAGCTAAAAGAGGACAGGACCATGGCGCAGGACGTCAATTCCCCGGACTACACCATCGGCGTTATCGGCACCGGAACCATGGGCCGCGGCATCGCGCAAATCGCCGTGACTGGTGGGTTTCAGGTGAAAATTTACGATGCACAGGACGGCGCGGCCGTCAAAGCCGAAGAGTTTATTCACCGCATGGTCAACCGGGCAGCGGAAAAAGGTCAGATGTCTGAAGACGAAGCGACGGCTGCAAACAGCCGGCTGCAGATCGTTAGCGGCCTGGCGGAATTTGCCGGGTGCGGCATGGTGGTTGAGGCAATTGTCGAAAATCTCGATATCAAGCGACGATTGTTCAACGAACTCGAAGGCATTGTCGCCGAAGACACGATTCTGGCATCGAACACCTCGTCACTGTCGGTGACGCAAATCGCCGCCGGCTGCGACAAGCCCGAACGGGTTGCCGGGTATCATTTCTTTAACCCGGTGCCGCTACTGAAAGTGGTGGAGGTCGTCGACGGCCAGATGACCGCGCCCTGGGTGGCAGAAAAGCTGGACGCTATATCCCGCAAATGCGGCCACGAACCCGTCCGCACCCAGGACACGCCTGGGTTTCTGGTCAATCATGCAGGCCGAGGACTTTACACCGAAGGTGCGCGCATCCTGGCCGAAGGCATCGCGGAACCGCACAACGTGGATGACGTAATGCGCGAGGGCGGGGCGAATTTCCGGATGGGGCCATTCGAGCTGATGGACACCACCGGGCTCGATGTCTCGGGCGTGGTGATGGAATCGATCTACGAACAGTTCTATCAGGAACAGCGCTTCAAGCCGCAGGCGTTTATCCGCAACCGCATGGCGGCAGGTCTTTACGGCCGCAAGGTGGGGCGGGGGTTCTATATCTACAATGACAACAAGAAGGCCCCGCCGGAAGAGCCGGCGCCGCCGACGGACCTGCCTGAGAGCGTCTGGGTGGGCCCGGAAGGGCATGAAGGCGCGGCGGTCCTGGCGGAGTTTCTGGACGGCAAAGTCGACGTCGAAACCGGGAAGAAACCGTCGGCTAGGGCAATCTGCATGGTTGCGCCGCTTGGCCGGGATGCGACAATGACCGCCCTCGATCTCGGGATCGAAGCCGAAAGAACGGTCGCGGTCGATACCCTGTTCGGACTCGAAGGCCGTCGCACCCTGATGACCACCAGCGTCACTGACGAAGGCGTGCGCGATCTTGCCCATGCGGTGCTGACGGCGGACGACATACCCGTGACCTTCATCCACGACAGCCCCGGCTTCATCGCCCAGCGTGTGATCGCTACCATCGTGAATATTTCTGCCGAAATCGCGCAGATGCGCATCGCGACACCGGAAGACATCAACAAGGCGGTGAAGCTCGGTCTTGCCTATCCGAAGGGGCCGCTGGAATTCGGCGATACGCTTGGCCCGGCAAAAATTCATGCCATCCTGACCGCGATGCACGATTTCTATGGCGACCCCCGGTATCGCCCCAGCCCGTGGCTGACCCGCCGCGCCCGGCTCGGCGTGTCGCTGATGACGCCGGAAGCATGATCCGCGCCGTCACAGCTGTTCTCTGCCTGCTCGCCGTCGCATCAGCGGCGTATACGTAAAACGCCTGCCGCCTCAAAAAGTTCTGGAAACAACGACTGATACGGTCAACGCCCCGGCCTGGCACCCGAAAGGAGAGGCCCTGGTATAGTTCAATCTGCTGACGATGGTGCCGGGGCAATCGACCGGCTGGCATCGCCACGATTTGCCGCTACATGCGCGCATCCTGCCGAGTTCGATTAGGGGGGATGACGGTGACGGCGTGACCAGAACCTATCGCGCCGGCGATACGTTCATGGAATCCATGGGACACGGACATGACGGCCATGTCGTCGGTGACAGCGAAGAGAAACTGTTAACCGTCCTCATGGGGCGACCGGCGTGCCCAACACCGAAATCAAACCCTAAACCGCACGGACCATAAGCAGCACGCCCGATGCCATCAGCATCAAGATGACCAGCGTCCGGAATAGATCCGGCGAGATTTTCTGCCGCACCGGCGATCCCAGCTTCAAGCCCAGCCATACCGGGACGATACCGAGAATAGAGACCAGCACCGTTTCCCAATCCATCAGGCCGATCTGGGAGAGCCCCGCCGCCATTACAAGGCTGGATGCCGTGAAGGAACAGTTTATCGCCTGGACGAACCGTTCCCGGTCCAATTTCAGCGCCATCAAATAAGGCAGCACCGGCATAAGTTGCGATCCCGTCATTCCGTTGATCAGCCCGGTTGTAAGGCCGGCCAACGGCGCCAGAGGTTTCTCCATGTGCGGTGGCAATCGCATATCCGGCGTGCGAAGAGCGAATACGCCGTAAACGATCAGTACGACGCCCAGCAAGGCCGAGGCAATGCGGGTCTCTAACACTGACAGGAGGTAAATCCCGATCGCGACGCCGATCATGGCGGCAAGGACCATCGACCAGAACCGGCACATGGTTTCCCGGAAATGCCCCACCTCAACCTGTAAGATGATGTTGCTTGCCACTGACGGTACCAGCACCAGCGGCAGGGCGAATTCGAGGCCCAACGGCAAGGCAATCAGCGGCAGGCAGGTGGTGGCAAACCCCATCCCCGTAATGCCCTTGGCGAAGGCGGCAAAGAAGAAGGCGCCACCGGCGATGGCGGCAACAGTTATATCCATTGGCGAAATTCGGTGGAAACGGAAGGCTGGAACAAGTCGACCTACCCTTGAGGCTGGACCTTTGTACAAATCCAGAGTGACATAGGAAATCGATAGGGGGAACGACTGATGTCAGATGAACTCTGGAAGTGGACGGCCACCGATCTGGCGGGGGCGATAAAAAGCAAAGAAGTTTCCAGTCGCGAGGCATTGGAAAGCTGTCTTTCGCGATTGGACGATATCAACCCCGTAATTAATGCGGTGGTCGACGATATGCGTGAAGAAGCGCTGTTGGCGGCCGATATTGCAGACAAGGCGGTGGCGGACGGCGAAGCGGACGGTTTGCTGCATGGCGTGCCGGTGACTGTGAAAATCAATGTCGATTGTGGCGGCCGGGCGACAACCAATGGCGTCGAAGCCTTTGCCGATACGATTGCCGAGGAAGACAGCGTTTCTGTGGCCAACTGGAAGAAAGCCGGGGCCGTTATTTTCGGGCGGACCAATGTCCCGGCATTTTCCACCCGCTATTTTACTGACAATGCACTTCACGGCCGCACGCTCAACCCGCGGAATCCGGGGCTGACGCCTGGCGGATCCAGCGGCGGCGCTGCTTCCGCGGTAGCTTCCGGGATCGGGCCATTGGCGCACGGCAATGACCGCGCCGGGTCGGTACGTTATCCTGCCTATGCCTGCGGGGTTGCAGGCCTTCGTGCCTCCGTCGGTCGTATTCCGGACTACAACCCCGGTACGACGGAAGAACGGGGTATTTCCTCACAGCTCACCAATATTCAGGGCCCGCTGGCTCGAACGCTTGCGGATGTTAGGCTGGGTTACGAGGCCTTGATGCCAGGCGATCCGCGCGATCCGTGGCATGTCCCTGCGGTATTCGACGCATCACGCAGTCAGGAACCCCGCGTCGCCGCAGTCTTCAAAGGGCCTGACAGCGCCGATATTCATCAAGAAGTCGCCGCGGCGGTAGAGAACGCTGCCTCATGGCTGGAGGCCGCCGGCTACCGGATCGAAGAAGTCGCGCCGCCCGATTTCACCGAGGCCGCAGACCTGTTCTGGTCGCTTTTGATGGCGGAGGAGCGGGCCGCATCTCCGGAAGAGCGGGCCGCGTCATCCAGCGGCATTGAGAAATTCGGGGATGACGCTGTAAAAAAGGCCCGAGCGTCGACCCGCGCCTATGCAAGGGATCTCGACTACGCCGAGTATATTCGCGGCCTCGCCCGTCGAACCACGATCCAGCGGGCGTGGCAGCTTTTTTTTGAAAAATACGCAGTGCTGGTGATGCCAGTCTGCTTTCAGCCACCGTTTCCCATCAATCACGATCAGCAGGGCGACGCCGCCGTGGCGCAGATGCTAGATGCCCACCATCCGATGCTGGCAGTCTCCATTCTCGGATTTCCCGGTTTGTCGGTCCCGGTTTCCTATGACCATCGCACTCCCATCGGCGTGCAGATCGTCGGTCCGCGTTTCGGAGAAGAGCTGTGTTTCGGGGCGGGCGAGGTTATCGAGGCACAGTATTCGGCGCGCACGCCCATAGACCCCATTAGCTGACTGCCTTAATGCGTATCGAAAACCGCCTGGTAGTTTGCCAGTCGGTCCATGATCGCTGCCCGTTCTGTTTCCGTCGGGTTGTCGGGATCGGCGGCGGGTGGTAGTGCGCCGAACTTCATCAGACAGGCGACCAGCAGCAGCCGTGCTTTGGTCGATGTCAGATTGCTGCCGCCCAGGAATACGCCGGCGGGGGCGGAGAACCCTTCATTGTTGCCGCGCCCCACACGGACTACGGGCATGCCGCTGAATACCGCCTTCATCATCAGCGCGTTGCGCACCGAATTGGTCATGGAGCCATAGGGCGACTGGCCCTCAACCACGAAGCCGGAAAGGGGCGCGTTGGTCAGGTTGTCGTCCATCTGGGCCAGTATATCGACTTCACGCTCCGGCCCGCTGTCCCAGCTTTCAGGGCTGTAATTGCCTTCTTTCAGGATAGTGACGGTGGGCACGGCCTCTTCGCGCAACGTGCCGTCACCGTTTTTGATCGTAACCTCAACCGAAGTGAACGCGCCGTCCTTCCCTATATTTCCGGTTACGCTCTCCGGCAGACGGCTGCGGTTCACCTCCGACTGATAGGTGTGCTTTGCGCCGGGCAGATAGGTCAGAATCGGCGCCATGCCATGGCGTACCGCGCCCAACAGGCCGCCATGGCCGCCGGTGGCAACATAACCGCCAGGCCGTGCTTCGCCTTTCTGCACCTCTCGGGACGCGAAGATCTGCTGTTCCTGTATGACAACCATGCCGGCGCGGTTTTGGCCACCGGCGTCCTGCCAGACCTTCGAGGTTATGTAATCGACCGAATCCACGAGGTTCTTCGGCCCGTCATTGCTGATCTCGCCATGGGTGCGCTGGGCGGCGTTGCCGCAGACCGGCAGTGGCGTATCCATCAGAAGGTTTAGCCAGTAAAGCGTTTCCTCTACCCGGGGGCTGCCCTGGGTCCAGATCGCGCCGAGATAATCGCCCGTATCCAGAATGTCGTGGATACGGTTGACGATGGTGGCAAGCCAGCCGCGCGGGGGCGAGGTGGCCAGGTGGACTGGCCGGTAGGCAAAGAAATCGCGCCCCATCAGTTCGGACGGAATGTCTCCCTCCCCTGAATCCGTGCGCTGGTCTGCGGGCAGGCCCTTTGTGTAGCCGCCGGACGGCATCACCCGGAAGAAATCGACCTCCGCCTGGCGAGAAATCAGGTTGCCGGTACCGTCCTCGTCGATCCCGAACCGATCGATCTCCTCGAATATACGCGATCCGTCCGGGTAATAGGCCTGCCGGGATTTTTTAGCGGGCGCCATGGGGAAGGCGCAATCGTCTTCCCACGCGCTGCCGTCCGCCTGCCGGCCCATATAGGGCAGGGGATACAGCCCGTCGGCTGGGTCCAGCTCTACCCTGTACACCGGGGTGTCACTGTCGTTCTGGCGTTGTTCGTGAAACGCGCCACCAGCATCCACGTACCCATCCGGTGGGCCATATAGTTCGGCCGCGTCGGCTTCCAGTGGATGGGCGCTGAACTGTTCGACATACACAGTAACCGGCGCGGCCAGCCGCTGCGGGCGCAGCATGTCAAATCGCGCTTCGCTGCCGTCGGGATTAGTCCTGGGGGGGAGGCCGTGCAGGGCGCGCGCCTTGTTGCTGGTCACCAGCGGCGGGCTGTTACTGATGGTGGCGTTGGCGCCGGAAAGATAGGCAATACGCGGTTTGTCGGCCATTAGACGGGTCCCGGTTTGTTGTTCAGCACAGCATAGCAGTCACTGAAACGGTCTGGCCAATACCCGTGGTGTCGAAGAGCTCACGCCAATGTATACTGGCATTTCCGGTGAAGCAGTCTTACGTTTCCGTCAGGCGGCTTGGTTTCGGACCGACAAATGCACACCATTTCACTGCTATTCGCGGCACTCGCCCTGATCTTGATCTCCAGCGGAATGCCGGACGCAGCGCCTCTGCCGCGGCAGACTTCCTGGGAGGAACTCGCCCCGGAACCGGATAAGCCCATCGAAGATCCGCTGGCACATCTGGATCCCTATATCGCGGCAGAAATCTACCTCATCGCTTCCGCCGTCCGTCAGAAAGACAGCGGCCTCCTTTCCGAGGTAAGCCCGGAGTACGAAACTGCACTGGAAACGAAATACCGGCTGGAAAAACGCGGTGTTGAGGTCGACAACATTCTGTTCCGCCTCGAAGCCGTTGAGTCTGAAATCCGGCAACTGGAATCTACATTTGTCGATAAGCTCGACGGGCAGTTCGTAAAAATCCCGGGATACGCTCTGCCGTTAGAGTTCGATGGTGTGGCCGTCCAGGAATTTCTTTTGGTTCCCTACGTTGGCGCCTGCATCCATGTGCCGCCGCCGCCTCAGAACCAGATGGTGTTTGTAAAACTCTCGGAGCCTTATGTGGTCGAAAGTCTGTTCGCCCCGGTCTGGATTACGGGCAGAATAACGGTCAAAAGCCAACGCAGAATACTGCCGGTATCGGATGGCAAGATTCCGGTGACCGCCGGGTATACGATCGAGGGCGCGAAGGTCGAAGCCTACGTGGAGTGACTTACGCGGTAATGGCCGCAGGTCCCGATGACCCTAATTAAATGTAATGTTATAACGTGCACTATAGGCATATCAGTCAATGGGAGCAGACAATGACCAGCAATACCCCACCAATTCTGCACAAAGGCGCGCTTTCCGCTGCCGGTTTTTTCGCGGCCTCTGTCGTGGTCTTTGCCGCGATGGCCGCCGAGCGGCACCACGACGCCCACCAGCATGGCGTGAGTGAAATGAATTTGGCAATCGAAGGGTCACGGGTCGAGATAGAGCTGGAATCGCCCGGATCCGATATCGTCGGATTCGAACATGCGCCCTCAACCGCCGCAGACCGCCAGGCGATTGCTGGCGCCGTTAAGAAGCTGAAAAACGGAAGTGGACTGTTTGCCTTCCCAACAGCAGCGGACTGCAAACTCGAGAAATCAGTGGTCGAGGCTCCGTCCGCGGAGGATCATGAAGATAAGCATGGTCATGGACACAAGCACGGTCATAAGGACGGTCACGGTCACGATAGGGCGGAAAAAAAAGGCGAAACGCACTCCGAATTTCACGCGCATTACCATTTTTCCTGTGAAAAGCCGAGAGAACTGAAGCATGTCGAGGTCAAGCTGTTCGATGTCTTTCCGCGTGCGGAGGAAATCGAGGTGCAGGCAATAATCTCAGACCGACAGTTCAAACGGGAATTGACACGGGGTTCATCGAGGCTGACTTTCTAGCGGGTCAACTACCTGCAGGGATTGACCGGCTTTTATGGGTGCTGCGGTAAATCTGTCCGACATTGTATTTCGGTGGCGCAAAAGTGGGCCCGTCGTTCTCAATATCCCCTCATTGTCCGTCGCGACGGGCGAGAAGGCCTTTGTTTCAGGCCCCAGTGGCAGCGGAAAAACGACCCTGTTAAACGTGCTGGGCTGTGTGGCCGTTCCCGAAGAAGGCCGGGCGACGGTTCTAGGGGAATCGATCGGCGAACTCTCCGCGGCGCGGCGCGATAGCTTCCGGGCTGACCGGATCGGGATCATCTTTCAGCAGTTCAATCTGATACCCTATCTGTCAGTGCTCGATAATGTCTTGCTGCCGTGCCGGTTTTCGGGGCTTCGGCGGCAGAATGCCGGCGGGGCAGCCCCTCAAATAGCGGCCCGGGCGCGAGATATACTCGCGCGGCTGGAATTACCAGTGGAAACACTGATCGATCGTCCTGCGACCAGCCTCAGCGTCGGTCAGCAACAACGGGTTGCGGCGGCCCGAGCGCTGATTGGAAGCCCCGACCTGGTTATCGCGGACGAGCCGACATCATCCCTGGATGAAGATGCCCGGAAATCGTTCATTGATCTTCTTTTCAGGGAAATCGAAAAAAACAGCCAGACGCTGATTTTCGTCAGCCATGACCGGCGCCTTGAAGGTATGTTTGATCGAACCGTTGCGCTCGACCGCGTAAACCGGGTTTCGCCCACAGGGATATCTGTATGATTCCCCTCTTACGCATTGCCCTTCGAAGTCTGGCGAGCCGAAGAGTCACGGTCTTGCTGACCGTATTTGCGATTGCCGTAAGCGTGACGCTGTTGCTCGGTGTTGAGCGGATAAGGACCGAGGCCCGGGCCAGCTTTTCGAATACGGTGTCGGGAACAGACCTGATCGTCGGTGCGCGTAGCGGCTCTGTGCCGTTACTTCTGTATTCGGTGTTTCGCATCGGATCCGCCACGAACAATATTTCTTGGCGAAGCTATCAGGAGATCGCCTCCGATCCGGATGTGGCCTGGACCATCCCTTTGTCTCTGGGAGATTCACATCGCGGGTTTCGCGTGCTCGGCACCAATACCGACTATTTCCGGCATTTTCGCTATGCCCGCGCCCGCAAGCTGGAAATCGTGTCTGGAAAACCGTTCGACGATGTTTTCGATGCGGTTCTCGGCGCAAACGTTGCGGAGAAACTGGGATACAACGTTGGCGATAGCATCGTTATCGATCATGGTGTCGGCAGCATCGGCTTCGCCAGTCACACCGACAAGCCGTTCCGGGTATCGGGCATTCTTGTCAAAACCGGCACGCCCGTGGATCAGACTGTCCATGTCAGCCTGGCCGGTATCGAAGCCATCCATATCGACTGGCGTTCCGGCGCACCGGTACCGGGCCTTCGGGTGGATGCGGACCGGGTCCGACAAATGAATCTTCAACCGCGTGCGATAACCGCGTTTCTGGTTGGCCTCAAATCGCGTTTTGCGACCTTCGGCATGCAGCGCCGGGTCAACGAATTTTCAAAGGAGCCGCTACTTGCCATACTACCGGGCGTCGCCCTGCACGAATTGTGGTCGCTGATGGGAACCGCCGAAAACGCGCTTTCTGCAATATCTTTGTTCGTCGTGGCGGCGGGGCTCATAGGCATGGTCACGATGTTAATGGCCAGTCTGAACGAACGACGGCGCGAAATGGCGATCCTTCGCTCCGTCGGCGCCCGCGCCTATCACATATTTTCCCTTCTGGTACTGGAGGCAGGCTTCTTATCCGCGATCGGTGCAATTTTGGGTGTTGTGTTTCTGTATGTCGGTCTGTTTTTTGCCCTTCCCGTGATTGAAGCGCAGTATGGCTTGTTTATTGCCATAAATACCCTGTCCGGGAATGACCTACTTTATCTGGGTGCTGTGTTTGCGGCAGGTTTGCTGGCAGGTGTTATTCCCGCATTTGCGGCGCTTCGCACGTCCCTCGCCGACGGAATGATCGTTCGAACCTGAAGGAAGATGGTCCGGCGCCTGTGCGCTACCACATCAACTGGCCGCCATTTGGATGAACGATCTGACCGGTCATATAGGACGCGCGATCACTCAACAGGAAATCGGCGACGGCGGCCACTTCTTCGCTCTGACCCAGGCGGCCAATTGGCAGGCCTTCCGCTAGGGTTCCCAATGCTTTTTCGTATTCCTCCGGCGTCCGGTTTGATTTCAGGATCGGCGTATCAATCGGTCCGGGTCCCAGAGCGTTTGCGCGGATATTGGGCGCGAATTCAAGCGCAATCACCTTGGTCAGAGAATAGATCGCCGATTTGGCCGCCATATAGGCGGCGGCGCCCGGCACTGCCATTACGGCGAAATCAGATGACATCGTTACAATGGCTCCCCGCCCGGCCGCGACCATGTCTGGCAGCGCCGCCTGGGCGCAAAGCAATGTGCCCTTCACATGGATATCGATCATCCGGTCCCAGTCTTCTTCCGGAATCTGGCCGACCACGCCCCGGATAAAGATGCCGGCGCCGATAAACGCCTTGGAAACCGGGCCGATATCCTTCGCGATAAAATCCTTCATATCCCGGACCGAAGCGCTGTCGCTGACATCGGTTTTGATGGCGTAGGCCGCACCGCCGGCCTTTTCGATCTCGGCTACCGTTTCGTTTGCGCCGTCCTCGTTCAGATCGGCGACGATAACCGTCATCTGTTTGCCCATGCGGATAGCGACGGCGCGGCCGATGCCACTGCCGCCGCCCGTAACGAGAATGTTTTCTCTATCAGCCATCAGAACAGCCCCGCACCGCCGTTGACGCGTATGTCCTGGCCAGTCACGAAGCTCGATTCCTGGCCCAGCAAGAACATCGTGGCATCGACGATGTCTTCCGGCATGGCGATCCGGCCCAGCGGCACGTCTTCACCCTTACTGATGAGCATGTCTTCGTCCATCACCGCACGCGGCATCGGTGTATCGGCGATGCCCGGTGATATGGCGTTGGCGCGAATGCCGGCGCGGGCATGAT
>CAJWUK010000058.1 GCA_913047365.1 uncultured Alphaproteobacteria bacterium
CGGCTGCCATAGCAAAGTCTGTAGGGATCAAGCAGATCGAACAGATGCCATTGGCTGACGATTTCCCCATCCGGGCTGACTTCCATCACGACATCTGCGGCAAGAGATGCTCGTTCCAGCGGCGCGTTCGGGTCAGTATCGCTGGATGGCCATTTGTCGAAATCGCGAAACTCAACGCTCAACATCAGCATGTTGCCATTGGCCAGGGTATTGATCCGGTGATGAAACAGGGACGCATCCACCCGGATGGCGCCAATCGGGGGCGGGTCTTCCGCGTATTTCCCCGCGGAATACCATTGCCGAACGATTTCTCCGTCCAATGTCATCTCTGTGATGGCATCACCGCTGGTGCTGGCAGAGAGAATATTGCCGTCCGGGAGGGTCTTTGTGTCCTGGGGTGGAGGGTCGTAGTGCCGACAGAAATTAATTTCACCGGCCCGGTCAATTCCCAGCAGCCAGCCCCCCGGCATCATCCGGTCGGCCTTTCCGCCCGGACGAACATTAAACAGTGTCAGACCGGGTTCGCGTTTGTCGGCGATACATTTATCCAGACGCAGGGGTGGATTGCTCATAGACTTCTGACTATTTCCCGGCTTCCTGGATCATGACGCGGCCACTCTCCAGTGCGCTCGCTTCCCAGTTCACGATATGATGAGCCGCACTGGCAAGAAGGTTGCGGTATATCCGTTCAACCGGGCTGTCCCGGAAGATCGCGTTGCCGCCGGCGGTGTTGAACAGCCGCGTTCCCGCATTCAATGCCGTTCGGCAGGCCCAGGCGGAATTACGCCTTGCGGCAAGGAGTTCAGATTCCGACAACTCTTTCCCGGCATCCAGGATCGGCATCGCCTCACCGACGGTTTGACGGTTAAGTACTTCAGCGGCGTCGATTTCCGCTGCGCATTCCCCTGCAATCATATGGCTGGAAGGGCTTTCGCCGACAGTTACGCCACGTGATTTACGCGTCGTGGTATAGGTCAGCCAGGCATCTAGCAGCCCCTGTGCCATGCCGATGGACATGGCGGCAAACAGGGCCGGAGTCAGAAATCCGCGCGGTACCCGGTAAACGCCGCCCGGGTTCACCTCTGCGCCGGGCCCGCGTCCCATCCGTGCCAGCTCGCCATCAAGTCTTGCGTGCTCCGGTACGAAGACGTTCTCCACTTCAAAGCTCTTTGATCCCGTGCCTTCCAGGCCAACGGTGTGCCAGTCGTCCACCAGGGTGGCTTCCGTGCGTCTAACCATAAAAAAATGGGGCCCGTCGCGTTGGTCGCCGTCGACGATAAATCCGGCGCAGATGATCCAGTCCACGTGATCGATTCCGCTGGAAAATCCGAAGCGGCCAGAAAATTTAAAGCCCCCGTCGACGGGTATCGCAACGCCTTTGGGATCAAACGACGCGGACATGACGGCATCCGGATTTTCACCCCAGACATCTTCCTGCGCTTGAAGGGGGAATGACCCTAGCATTTGGGCATGGTCCGCCATGATTGCCTGTACCCACCCCTGCGCGCCATCGCCACGGGTCAGGCGCTGTGCTACCCCGCACAAAATGTCCCAGCCCATGGCATTGCCGCCAAACCTCTCCGGCTGGGTCATCCGCGTAAAGCCGGCTTCGCGAAAATCTCGGACGGATTCGGCGGGAACGCAGCGATCGCGTTCGCACGCCGCCGCCCGTTCTTTCAGCGCGGGTTGGAGGGCCTCAGCGCGCGCATACAGGTCGGCCGCGGTGACGGGGGAGGTCGGGTCTGAAGCAAGATGAGTATCAGGCATGGATTTGCTGCCGCAGTTACGGTTTTACCGATACTCGGGCAAAACCCTAACGGGTACAACGGATTTGCCGCACATTTCCAACGTGATATTTTCCAACAACGTTAGCCATCAAACGAATTTGCCGTGATCGAAACACCAGCATCTCCGCCCCGCGAAGGCATCGCCCATGCCATGATGCTGGTGGCCGCCCTGATATTTGGGTTGAACTATCTAGTCGGCCGCTGGGTCACGGGTGATGTGCAGCCCTATGTTCTGGGATTTATCCGCTGGACGGCGGGGGCGATTATTCTGTTACCGTTCGCCTGGAACCATATTCGGAATGATATCGACCTGATAAATTCAAACCGGAAACTGTTGGGCCTGGCGGGGTTCCTAATGCCGTTCATGGGGGCCGGCGTGACTTACGTTGCCCTGAACTATACCGACGCGGTCAATGCCGGCGTAATCCAGACATCCATGCCGGTGATGATTGTCCTACTATCGTGGATATTTCTTAGAGAGAGAACGGCGGGCGTTCAGTGGTTGGGGCTTATCGTGGCCATTGGGGGTGTTATCTACATGGTTGCCCGGGGTAACCCTTCGACTCTGTTAACCTTTTCCTTCAATACAGGCGACGCGATTTTGATATTCTGTAATCTCGGACTTGCGGGCTACGCAGTCGCAGTAAAGCTGCTGCCCAAGAACTTGCACCCGTTGTCTTTGATTACCGTGGTGTGCGCAGTTGGCGCCGCCTGTCACCTTCCGTTTTTCATTTATGAACTTTTTTCCGGGCAGGCCGTTATCTGGGGTGTGAAGGCTTTGGTTTCGCTTGTCTTTGTCGCGATTTTTCCGTCTGTTTTCGCCATTCTTTTGTGGAATTTCGCAATTGATCGAATTGGGCCCAGCCGTGCTGGAATCTATATGTATCTAGTTCCCGTGTACGCTGCGGTCTTTGCGGTACCGTTTCTTGGAGAGAGTATTGGCGTTTATCATGTTGTCGGCGCAGCTCTTATCATCGCAGGCGTGACATTGTCCGGCCGACAGGCGAAAGAGGTTTAGGTATGAAAGCAGTGCAGTTTTCTGAAACCGGCGGGCCCGAAGTTCTGGAGTACGTCGGTCTGCCCGATCCGGCGCCAGGCCCCGGTGAAGTCCTTGTAAAAGCAGCCTCGTTCGGTGTCGGCAAGCCCGACTATCTGTTGCGAAGCGGTATCTATAAGTGGATGCCGCCCCTGCCCGCCATTATCGGAAACGAAATGGCGGGCCATGTCGCTGCTGTCGGACACGGTGTCAGTGAATTCGCCATTGGCCAGCCGGTTCTGGTATTTGGTACGGGTGGCGGCCGGCACGCGGAATTTAATTCGGTGCCGGTCGATATCGTTACCGCGCTGCCGGCGGCAGTTGATCTGGACGACGCGGTCAGCATTCCCAACTATGCGATTGCCTGGTGCCTTTTGAAAGAAGTCGTACATGGCGCGGAAGATAAAAGCGTTTATGTGAACGGCGCCTCCGGCGGGGTGGGCACGGCGGTAATCGATCTTGCCCGCGATCTGGGGTTCTCGATCATTGCCGGAGCGGGGTCCGCAGGCAAATGCGCGTTCGCCGCCGAGATCGGTGCAGACCACACAATCGACTATTCTGCTGAGAGGGTATCGGAACGTGTTCTCGATATCACCGACGGGCGTGGAGTGGGGTTGATCCTCGATCAGTTGGTCGGGCCGAATTTCAGTGACAATCTGGACATGCTGGCACCCTTTGGAACGATTGTTTCCTTCAATGCACTTGCCGGATTGCCGGATACCGAAACTTTCTCCCAGATGCGGGCGCATTTGGCCAAAAGCCCGGGTATCCGTTGCTTTTCCTGGCACACATTCGACAGCGACGCCGATACACGACAACGCATTCTAGCGGAAATCATTGACCGGTTTGCAGATGGAAAGCTGAACCCACCCATACATGCCAGGCTGCCGTTATCCGAGGCACGCCAGGCCCATGAAATTCTCGATTCGCGCGACCTGAGGGGTAAAATCGTCCTGAAGCCTGATAGCGATATATAGAGAAAACCAAATGTTGTTTGACCTGGAAGCAGACGCAGTAAAATCAAAAGCGAAGGAGCTTGGCGCGGATCTTGTTGGTATCGCAAGTGCCGAAGTTCTCAATGCGTTTCCGCCTGATCCCAAGTGGCCCCAGACGCCGGAGCGTATCTCGCCATATACGAGAAGCGCTGTCGTTATCGCGAAAAGAATTCCGGCGGGTGCTTTTCGGGCCCGCACCAGCCTTCCCGTTCAGTACATCGACAATCTTGTACTTCGGGAAATCGACAAGTGTGCCTACCGCGTGGCGGACTGGCTGCAGAGACAGGGTTTTCCGTCGTTTATCAGCACCTCGCAGGAAACTCACTGGGATTACAAAGGGGCAAGTTACGGTCAGCTTAGCACTCGCCATCTCGGCATCGAGGCAGGTATGGGAACGATGGGACTCGAAGTAAATATTCTCACCCCGGAGTTCGGCCCCCGGATTTACCTGACCGGTGTGTTGACAGAAGCTCTGATTCCCGCAGATAAGCCGATCACCGAGCAGGTTTGCATTGGCGAATCCTGTAGCCGCTGCCTCTATTCCTGTCCTACGGATGCGGTCCGTCACTTCGGAATCGACAAGCGGGCCTGCACGATTGAAGCCCAGGAACACGGATATACCACCATTCAGAAATTCATCGCTGGCTTCGTTCATCAGGACCGGGACAAAAAGCGGGAAATGCTCAGCGACCGGGAGGTGTTCGGTTTTTGGCAAGGTCTGGTTCGCGTGGTCGGATCGTTTGGCGATTGCCCGCGCTGCCTGGCAGTTTGCCCTGTCGGCAACGACTATCATGCGCATCTGGCAGACGTCCAAAAACAGATTCCTGAAAAAACGCCCGAAAAGGTGCAAAAGGCTCAAAGTTTTAAGGATGCCCGAAAAAAAGGTGCTCCTGTCGATGGCCTGGATGACTGGAATATCCGCTGGGTAGGACCTGATGGGTACGACGGTATGGTTGCTCGGCAACTGCAGGCCTTTAAGAAAACTCAGCGGGAAAAAGAGGAGTTTGTCGAAAACCAGCCGAATAAAACATCCGGAGATGCAAACGTCACCCGGACAAGGTTTTCGACGCGATTGCGCACGGAAGCTCTAACCGCCACCCAGATCAAGGACAAAGCGCATGAGCTTGGCATTGATCTTATTGGTATTGCGGATGGGATAA
The DNA here is from genome assembly GCA_913047365.1 of uncultured Alphaproteobacteria bacterium. Lineage (GTDB taxonomy): Bacteria > Pseudomonadota > Alphaproteobacteria > MPNO01 > UBA830 > CAJWUK01. The sequence continues at coordinate 4,979 of CAJWUK010000058.1, forward strand.
AACTGGATGCGAACCCACCACCGGGTGCCCAAAAAAAACCATCCGAAATCAGCTTTCTGGATTCCCGCCGCGTGATCGTCTTGGCAAAGCGATACATGGCTGGCACCACCCGCATCGCCGACTGGAATGAACGTCACAAGCACTACAACGATGAAATAACACTGGACCTCTTGGAAGAAGCGGCATTGAGGTTGGTCTACTGGTTGGAAGAACGCGGCCACCGCGCGAGTGTCATCCAGCCCGCTAACGGTAATCCTCTGGAGATTGACACTCCAGGCAAGCATCAATCGTCCCAAATTTCACTGACCCACGCAGCGGTAGATGCAGGCTTGGGAACGCTTGGGCTCAATCTTCAACTCTTAACACCTGAATTCGGTCCCCGGGTCATTCTCTCCGGCATCCTGTGCTCAGTCGATTGCGCGACTGATTCTCCGATGACCGAGGCGTTGTGCGAAGGCCCGGAGTGCGGGCGCTGCGCCAGCGCCTGTCCAGCTGACGTGGTTCAACACTGGGATCGGGATTGGGCGGGCTGCGACAGGCTGCGATCGCCGCACGGGTTCGCCCAGACGGTGGAACATTTCGAAAATATATTGGGGGCATCGGGCCCCGAAGAAACGCTGTCACTCGTGAAGTCCAAGGAAACGTTCCATATCTGGATGAGCATACTCCGCGGTGCCGGGGTGACGAGTGGATGCAGGCGTTGCCAAGATGTTTGTCCCGTCGGAGAGGATTACAATTCCCTCCACAAGGATGCCCTCGATGAAATCCCAGAAGATACCGACGAAAAACAAGTAAGGCTTACTGAAATGCTCACGGCCGAGAGTGAAGGGAAGTTTCCCGCGAGCTTTTCGGCCCAAGCCCACTGGATTGGCAGCCCGCGCCAGTAAGGAACAATAATGGATGAGCTGAAAAACCCGGAACGGCAACTTTCCAGTATCGCCCATATGGTGTCCCGAGGAGCGGAGATCCATCCCGATAGAATCGCGATTGATGACCTTCTTCGTGGTTGTCGGCTTACCTATCTGGAACTCGACCGGAGAATTTCACAGCTTGCGCGGGCGCTTCTCGGCCTGGGTCTGAAGAAAGGCGACTTTCTGGGCGTCATGCTATGGAACGAGCACGCCGTCGTGGAAACGATCTTCGCCTGCGCCCGGGCCGGTATCATCGTGGCTCCGTTAAATGTGCGGTTACTGGCTGAAGAAGTGGTCCCCTATGTTAATTTCCACGGTTGCAAAGCGATCGTCACCAATGCGGATTTCGAGGAAAAGTTTGAGAAGGCCGATGCAACGATCAGAATATCCACCAGTGGAAACGAAGGCTGGCTGGAATACGAATCCCTGATTTCCGGGGAAAGTGGGGAGCCTTTGACGGTCGTGACTTCGCTAGACGACCCCGTGCGGCTTGTTTCCACTGGTGGGACGACGGGCATGAGCAAGGGCGTCCTGCACAGCCATGTCGGTGTCTATTTTACCGTGCTTGGGAATATTTCCGAATTCAATGTCCGGCGAGGCTGGCAGACGATCATGATCATGCCGACCTACCATGCCGCTGGCATGGACTGGGGTATGTTTCCAGTTTTCTGGCGTGTCGGCACAGTCGTTTTTCCCGAAGATACATCCTTTAACGGCGAAAAATATCTGGCAGAGGTGAAAGCCAGAGAAGTCGAATACCTTCAGATGGTCCCGGCAGTGATCAATCCGATCCATCAGGCTTGGGATGGTATCCCTGTTACGCAGCCAAAAGTGATCGTCAGCACGTCCGCGCCGACGCCCCCGGCTTTGCGTCAACGTCTTGCGGAAGTGTTTCCCAAATCGGAAATCATGGCGGCAGCCGGATTGAGCGAGAGCATAAACATGGCGACACAGGTTCCGGGCGAACTATTGACCTACCCGGAAGGGGTCGGAGAACCACATATTGATACCCGTCTTCGAATTCTGGATGACGAAGACAGGCCGGTTCCGCGGAACCAGGCCGGTCACATCGCGTTGCGCGGGTTTAACACTGCTCTGCGTTACAACGGAAACGAAGAAGTAAGCGCTGTAACCTGGCGTCCCATCAAAGGCGATCCCGAAGGTTTATGTTGGTGTTTCACCGGAGATATCGGCGTCATGGACGACGATGGAAAAGTCAGCATCGTCGACAGATCCAAGGATGTCATTATTACCGGCGGTGAGACCGTGCCATCCGTTGAAGTTGAGGCCGCATATATGGAGCACCCGCGTATCCTGGAATGTGCGGCGGTCGGTGTAGAGGACGAAAAATGGGGCGAAGCAATTTTGCTGGTCGCTGCCGCAACGGGTTTGGATGACGGCGATGAGGCTTTGGCGGCCGATCTCTATCAATACGGGCGTCAGCATCTCGCTGGATATAAGGTTCCCAAGAAAATCGCCTTTTTGGATGCACTTCCGCGAAGTCACTTCGGCAAGATTTTGAAACGGGATCTGCGCGACAGGAACTTTGATCGTATTTATTGAAGCCTAGGGTTTTTCCCTTCGGACGTGCTCGGGATTCTCGACTCAAGGGATGCGATTCTGCATGGTGTCAGCGACTTATTTTTGATGGATCAGAACCTATGGCGTCGAAAAACGATTCCGATCACGTCTACTTGGTAGACGGTTCCGCCTATATCTTTCGCGCGTTTCATGCGCTTCCGCCGATGACGCGGCCGGACGGCACACCCGTCAATGCGGTTTACGGTTTTACCAACATGCTGACCAAGCTGGTGGAGGATTCTGATGCCGATTTCCTGGCCGTCATTTTTGATACCGCGCGCAAGACCTTCCGTAACGACGTCTATGCCGAATACAAGGCCAACCGCCCGCCGCCGCCGGAAGAACTGGTCCCTCAATTTGATCTGATCCGCGAAGCTACTAAGGCTTACAGCCTACCATGCCTGGAGATGGAAGGGTTCGAGGCCGACGACCTGATCGCCACCTATGCGCGTTTGGCGGTTGAGCAAGGTTACGATGTGACAATCGTATCGTCCGACAAGGACCTGATGCAGCTTGTGAGTCCAGGTGTGCGGATGATGGACCCCATGAAAAACCGGTTTATCGGACCGGACGAGGTGGTGGAAAAGTTCGGCGTCGGTCCGGAAAACGTGATCGATGTACAAGCGCTTTTGGGCGATTCCACGGATAACGTTCCCGGCATCAAGGGTATCGGCGAAGCGCCGGCCGCTGCTCTGGTACGTGAATTCGGCGATCTGGACAAAATACTGGAAGCGGTCGAAGACCCTGAGGTTGTCAAGGAACTGGCAATTGGCAAGGCCGATACCTGTCAGGCCCGCATTTATGAATTGGCTGGGCGTGAATTCGGGATCGGTTCCCCAAAGCAGTTGAAAGAAGTTCTGATTGACGAGCTGAAGCTGCCGGTCCCGAAGGATAAGAAAACGGGCAATCCGACGACCAACGCAGCCGCCTTGAAGGAGTTGGCGACGAAGGGGCACGAGATTGCGCAGCAAATTATCGACTACCGCTTTTACTCCAAGGTCAACACCAGCTATGCGGAGTTGCTAAATCAGGAACAGGAAATCGCCCGCATATCGCGGGAACTGGTCACGCTGAGGACAGACGCGCCGGTTGACGAAGATATTTCCGCATTTCAGAAAAAACGCCCAGATCCGGATGTATTGATACCGTTTCTCGAGGAGCAGGGATTCAAGTCGGCTTTGTCTCGGGCCCGGTCGGAGTTTGGGATAGAAGCAGAAATCTCTTCACCTGACACCGCGACGGCGCCCGGCGAAGGCATCTACGAACTGGTTCAGGATGAAAAATCATTAAAGACCTGGATTGCCGAGATTGAAGTGGCCGGAGTGGTCGCCTTCGATACCGAAACGAATTCCCTCGATTCCATGCAGGCCGACCTTGTCGGACTGTCCCTTTCCGTTGTGGGCGGCAGTGCTTGTTACGTTCCACTGGCGCATGTCGCGCCGGGCGGATCGGATGGTGAACTGGATTTGGGTGACGGCGGAAAAGTGGTGGAGTCGCCCAAGCAGATCAAATTCGAAAAGGCGCTGAAACTACTAAAGCCAGTACTGGAAGACCCAGGAATTTTGAAAGTCGGCCACAATATCAAATACGACATGCACGTGATGGCTCGGTACGGGATTGAGGTCGCGCCCGTCGACGATACGATGTTGTTGTCCTACGTGCTCGAAGGCGGCGCACACGGCCATGGACTGGACGAGCTTGCGACCCTGCATCTTGGCCATACCAACATCAAATATTCCGAGGTCACGGGAACCGGTAAAAAACAGATCGGGTTTGCCGAAGTCGCCCTAGACAAAGCGCTGGATTATGCAGCCGAGGATGCAGAAGTGACCGGTCGGCTTTACCGGCAGTTCAAACCGCGTGTTGCCGAAGAACGCATGACCGGCGTGTACGAGACACTGGAACGCGGGCTTATTCCGGTACTGTCTGACATGGAACGGACTGGCATTATCGTTGATCCCGCGTTTCTAAACGATCTGTCTAAGGATTTCGAAAAGCGGACCGCCAATATCGCCGAGGACGTTTACAAACTGGCCGGGCACGAATTCAACATCGGTTCGCCCAAACAGCTTGGTGAAGTACTGTTCGACGAAATGGGTATAGACGGCGGTAAGAAAACCAAGACTGGCGCTTATGGGACCGGCGCTGATGTCCTCGAGGGGCTGGCTGCACAGGGCCACGACCTGCCGCGCCGTGTACTCGACTGGCGACAGCTTTCCAAATTACGTAGCACCTACACGGATGCGCTGATCAAGCAGATCAATCCCGCGACAAAACGCATTCACACGTCCTACGCACAGGCTATAGCGTCGACGGGGCGACTGTCGTCAACCGATCCCAATCTTCAGAACATCCCTATCCGGTCGGAGGAAGGCCGAAAGATTCGGCAGGCTTTTGTCCCGCAAAAAGGCCATGTACTGCTCTCCGCTGACTATTCGCAGATCGAACTGCGCCTTCTGGCCCATGTTGCTGGTATTGATGTACTGCGTCAGGCGTTTCGCGAGGGAAAGGATATCCACGCTATGACCGCCAGTGAGGTTTTTGGTATTCCTGTGGAGGGTATGGAGCCCTCGGTGAGGAACCGCGCCAAGGCCATCAACTTCGGCATTATATACGGGATCAGCCCTTTCGGCTTGGCTCGTCAGCTATCCATCCCTCAAGGGGAGGCCAAACAATATATAGAGAGCTACTTCAAGAAATTCCCGGGTATCAAGGACTATATGGAAGCGACTAAAACGTTTGCTAGGGAGCACGGCTACGTCCAGACGATTTTCGGTCGTAAGTGCCATACACCCGGTATCCAGGATAAGAATCCGGCGCGGCGCAATTTCTCGGAACGCGCTGCGATTAACGCGCCCCTGCAGGGCGCAGCGGCCGATATCATCAAACGCGCGATGATAGCGATGCCGGGCACCCTGAAAAGTGCGGCTCTTGGTGCGCGGATGTTACTTCAGGTTCACGATGAATTGATCTTCGAAGTGCCGGAGGCGGAGGTCGACGAGACAGCGGCGGTCGTCACCGAAACGATGGAAGGCGCCGCAAATCTGGAGGTGCCATTGGTGGTCGATACGGGGACAGGCCTCAACTGGGACGAAGCGCACTAAAGCACTGGAAGGGCGGTGCCCTTAGCCGCGCATGATCTCCAGAGGATAAAGCGCCGAATAGCGAGAGCGCTCGCACGGCGGAAGACAAAGTAGCCTGACTGCCAAATATTACCCAGTGGCTCCGGTGCGACCGCGCTTCTTTTGCGATGCATTCATCAGGATCACCGGTCCTAGCCCGGCGATGACGATTGCCAGTGCTGCTAAAGCCGCTTCTTCCAGCAATTCATCCTTGGCGAACTGGTAGACATACGTCGAAAGCGTATCAAAATTAAAAGGCCGAAGGAGAAGCGTCATCGGGAGCTCTTTCATGACATCCACGAAAACAAGAAGTCCGGCGGCCATCATTGAGCTGCGCAACAGACGCGGCGCGAGAGAAATCATCGTGCCCGAGAAACCGCGACCGAGAACGAAACCGGCATTCATGATGTTCGGCGGGATCCGCTGGACGCCGGATGATAATGCACCATAGCCAATGGCTTGAAACCTTGTGACATAGGCGAGGATTAGCAAAGCGACGCTACCGATCAGAACCCCGTTAGAAGGGATGCCCAGAACATCTTCCCCAACTGTGGCGATAAATCCGTCAAGCGCGCCTGAGAACGAAACCACGCCAATCGCCAGTACGACACCGGGAAAGGCATAACCAGTCGCGGAGACCGCCGCGAGCACGTTCAGAAACGGATGTTTCCTGTATGACACCGTAAGGACCATGACCGACGCCAACGTCACCACGCATATCGCGGCCGCCATGGAGACTAGTACCGAATTGATTGCGCTGCTCGTCAAAGCGTCCGAATCGGAGATTGCAAGTCCCTGCAGAATGAAATTGAGAAGTACGCTGACCGGAATGCCGAATCCCAGAAGGATCGGCGTGAGGCATGTGAGGACGCACACCGCTCCCCAGCCGCGAGACACTCTCTTTGGAGAGATTTCCTTACCACGCTGCGTGGTATCCATGAATCTCTGACGGGATCGGGCCGTTCTTTCGATGTAGAGCAGTCCGATAATAAATATGAATGCGATGCCGGCAATTTGGGCGGCCGCTGTCAGGTTGTTCATCCCCAACCAGACATTGAAAATGCCCAGCGTCAGTGTTTCGACCGCAAAATAGTCGACTGTACCGAAATCCGAAATGACCTCCATAAGGACTAGCGCGAGACCAGCGACGATGGCAGGTCTCGCCAGCGCAATGTCGGCAGTTAACGTAAAATTGCGATTGTGGAGCTGTGCGACCTCGAAATATGATGCGGGTGTCAAGCGAAACGCTGTTCGCGCAAGAAGGTATATATACGGATAAAGTACCGACGCCATTACCAGCATGGCGCCACCGAGGGAGCGAATTTCCGGGAACCAGTAATCCCGGGCTGATTGCCAGCCAAATATCTCACGCAACATTCCCTGGACTGGTCCCGCGTATTCCAGAAGATCGGTGTAGGTGTATGCGATGATATATGCGGGAACCGTTGCCGGGAGCAGCAGCATCCATTCAAAAATTCGGTCGCCGCTGAAACGAAACCGCGCTAAAATCCAAGCTGTAGTAACACCAAAGAACAGGCTGATAACCGCCACACCGGCCATCAGCGCAAGCGTGTTTCCCACGTACCGAGGAAAGACGGTTTTCATCAGGTGCGCCCACAGGCCCCCACTGTCGCCCGTCGCCGTAACGAACAACGCAACAAATGGACCGATTAGAAGCAGGCTAGCTATCAGCGTGGTTATCGACCATGTGCTGGTAGGATCACCATGCCTCGCTCTTACAATGAGGGAGAACGCATTTACCATCCAACGCGATCGATAACCCTCTGTGCGTCCGGAATCAATATCGCGATACGACTGATGGGTAGCCGGTCTTCTTTAAAGGTGCCCCAGGATTTCACCTCGGCTCCCGCCTCGACGTTCGGATTGACGGGAAATTCGTAATTTATTTTTCCGTACAGAGTCTGCGCGGTTTGCTCTGTCAAAAATTCTAGAAGCTTCACCGCCTCGGCCTTGTTCTTGGAGTGAACCGCGACGCCGCCGCCCGAAATATTCACGTGATTGCCCCGGTCGTTCTGATTGGTGAAGATGATCTGGATGGCTTTTGCCCACTTGCGCTGAACCGGTACCTTCGAGGTTTTAAGCTTGCCGTAATAGTAGCTGTTAATAATGGCGACATCGCACACACCCTCGAATATCGCCTTGATCTGTGCGCGATCATTGCCCTGAGGGCGGCGTGCCATATTTGCCACCAGTTTACGTGCCCATTTTTCAGCAGCTTCTTCCCCGTTCGCCGCAATCATCGAAGCGAGAAGGGCACGGTTATAGACATGGCTACCCGGACGGCTGCAGACCCGGCCCTTCCATTTCGGATCGGCAAGATCTTCGATGCGGTGGACTTCCGATGGTTTGACCCGGTCTCTGGATATAGCCACGATACGCGCGCGCTTCGACAGGCCGAACCAGCGGTTGTTCTCGTCGCGCAGGTGTGTCGGGATGTTTTTCGCGAGCTTCGGCGACGCGATTTTTGCAAAAAGATTTTTATCCGCATAGGCATACAGCCTGCCGATATCGACCGTCAGGACCACATCCGCCGGACTTCTCCGGCCTTCCGCCAGCAGACGCTGGACAAGTCCCTTCGACGCAAACACGACATTTACCCTGGTGCCAGTCTTCTTCTCGAACGCCTTCAGAAAGGGATTGATCAGAAACGGTTGCCGGTGAGAGTAGACGTTCAACTCGGCGGCACGCGCAGATGTGATGAATGCTGCCCCGCTCTGCAATAGAAGCGCCCCCGCGAGCGCTGCCAAAATCGTTTTAGACCGCATGTTTTTTTCCAGTTCCTATTGTTCCCGTTGCGATGGATGAGTCCGTTTCGAGCCCCATAAAACAATTCATGAAACGGTGAAAGATAGAGGCAAATCAGGGTGTGTTTCTGCGAAGTCTGTCTTCTGGAAAGCCCGAATTCCAGCCTCATATCCCGCCGCGACAGACACAGACTACCGGCCATCCAGTCCCAGACGCCGAGCGCGGCACCAAAATTACGGTCATGATGGCGCGGGTCGATTGAGTGGTGTATCTGATGCTGCGCCGGAGAAATGAGGAACCGTTCGACAAAGCGTCCGTATCGGATTTGGATATGGGAATGCCGAAGGTTAGATCCGGTGACATTGAATAGAAACAGGATCGCATTAACGCCGTAGATCGATATCAGATCAACGGACGACCCGAAAAGAAAAACGAACACGGAAATCGATATGGACTGCACCGCAATTGCGCGGAATGAAAATATCACGACCTCAACTGGGTGGGTTCGGTAGACTGTTAGGGGGCTTAGTGTTTCTGCGCTATGATGAACCTTGTGAAACGCCCAAAGGGCAGGTACCCGGTGAAGCGCGAAGTGTGTTGCGAAGCGCGAAAAATCATCCAATAAGAAAAGAAAAACTGTGTAAATTAT
>CAJWUK010000059.1 GCA_913047365.1 uncultured Alphaproteobacteria bacterium
GTTTTTTTAGCAGCAGGTTTTTTGGCTCGCGCAGCCACTTTCTTGGCACCAGTTTTCACCTTTGCCTTGGGTTTAGCGGATGTTTTAGCCTGTGCCATCACTCACTCTCATCATTCTATTAAATCAACGCCGGTAGGACAGGGAAGCTCACATTTTCAATGCCGCAGCCGCCCCGGAGAGCGAAGCCAGTTAATAACAAAGGGCGGGATGAAAAATACAGGACTGTTTATCCACCAATCAGGCAAAAAATGATAACACAAAATATGGAGGAATAACAGTGAGCTACGACGTTTCTTTAACTGGAAACCAAACAGGTCCCGGGGAATGAAAACGCGCCCCGAAGGCGCGCGCATTCAAAAGAGACAGAAAATGAGCGTTTAGAAGGTTTAGGTCAGTTACCCTGACCGGGGTTTTCGCTGAAGTGCTCTTCGAATTTGTTTTCCTTATCACGCCAATCGTCGGCATCCGCCGGCGTTTCGCCTTTTCGCGTGATATTCGGCCAAGTTTCGGCGTATTTCCGGTTCACTTCCAGATATTTGTCGGAGCCTTCGTCCGTATCCGGGCGAATGGCTTCCACCGGGCATTCCGGTTCGCACACGCCACAGTCAATGCACTCATCTGGATGGATTACGAGCATGTTTTCACCCTCGTAGAAGCAATCCACAGGGCACACTTCGACGCAATCCATAAACTTGCACTTGATGCACGCATCATTGACGACGTACGTCATAACTATCTCCGTAATCTTATTTCAGGCGAACTGCCTGTCTTGTTTATCTCCCGGTGCGACGCTGTTTGTTTTTCTGGCCGCCGCCGACTCGGGGCAACCTAGTATTTTTTATCGCTCTGACCAACAGTTTTTATGAACTACATTCGGGGCTCAGATTTTCGGCTTCCAGCCGGGCGCGAACCCGGGAACGTGCAATGCCGCTGTCCCGGTCATTGACGTAAATCAATCCCGCCACACGCCGCATAAGCTGGGTCTCATGGGCCTCCACGATCTCATCAGCGTAGACCACTTCCCACAGCATTTCCATCAGGTGGACCCGTTCATCGTAGGAAAATCCGTCCTTGATCGTCCGGGTGTAGCCAAGCAACTGGACCGATTCGTCGACTTCCCGTTCTGCCGCCTGGATAAGGGCATTGGCCTCGTCGTGGGCAAGTTCGAACCGGTGTTCACACAGCCATTCGATCCGCGCCCTTTCCCGGGTATCGAACTCTGCATCGGCCGTGGCGGCATAGACCAGCAGCGTCGCTGCGGCGAGATGAAATTCATCCGGCGTATGGCCGCCATCGGCGCTGGGGGCGGCTTCCTTGGTTTCGAAAAAATTCTTGAAACGATCAAGCATGACGGTTGGTTATCACACGGATCCGGGCGCGGCAAACCCGTGCGGAGGATTCGCGTCTGCGCTATTCTCCGCCCATGAACTCCCTTCCCAAAAATGCCCGCCACTTTCCGGCGACCGCCAAAAACCGCGATGCCATTGCGGACGTATTGAAGCGTCACCTGCCGGAACAGGGAACCGTGCTGGAAATCGGCAGCGGTTCCGGCGAGCATGCGCTTTATTTCAGCTATCTGTTCCCAGACCTGACTTGGCAACCTAGCGATCCCGAACCGCTGAACCTGGAAAGCATCCGGGCCTGGGTGGAAACAGTCCCAGATCGGCAGAATCTGCTAGCGCCGCTGGCGCTCAACGCCTCGGACCTCTTATTACCCATCGAACAGGCGGATGCGGTGATTTGCGTTAATGTACTCCATATTTCCCCCTGGGACGCGACCGAGGGCCTAATGCGAAACTCTGCGGCGCTTTTGCCGCTGGATGGCGCGCTTTACCTCTACGGGCCCTTCCGTATAGGTGGGACACATACCGCGCCTTCGAACGAATCCTTCGACCAGTCCCTTCGCAGCCAGAACGAGACCTGGGGTGTCCGGAATCTGGAAGAAGTGATCGCGGAGGCCGACAAGAACGGGCTGCAGTTCATCGAACGCGTCGACATGCCCGCCAACAACCAGTCGGTGATTTTTAGGAAACCCACCGACTGATCAGGTGTTTTCTTCCATGATGAAATAGAGGGTCTCTGCTTCGGTCGCGGGTCCGCGACGGGTACCAAGTTCTTCTATCCGGACCACGAAAATTTCCCGCCCGCGGGGAAACGTCAGCACGTCACCGACCCGAACAACGTAATGCGCTTTCCGCACGACCTCGCCGCCGACACGAACCTTGCCGCCCGCGCATATCTTGCTGGCCAATGTGCGGCTTTTGAAAAAACGGGCCTGCCACAGCCACTTATCGAGACGAATGCCATCGGCGCCGTTCAAGACAGTTTCAGTTCCCGCAATTTCGCAAAAGGTGAATCTTCGTCGATCTTCTGGGGCTTTCGGGGTTTCCGCGGGGCGTTGCCCGCTTTGCCCTTTTTCTGCTTGTTTCCGCCTCGCTTGTTCGTGGGCCGACCGGCCCATTTCCATGTCAGGCCATCCTCGGTTTCGGTCGCCGCATAGCCCAGCGCCTCGAAGATCGGCCGCGCTTCCTCCATGGAAAGTCCGAGCAGGTTGAGCTGCACGGCCCCGATTGTCAGGTCACCCGCGCGGGACTGACGTTGCAGGTCGACTGCCAGCCGGTCGAGAACATCGACCCGAACCGCCCGCGCGCCCAGCCGGTAAAAGCCGCAGGCCGCCAGATAATCACCCGGCATACCATCGATTGCAGGGACGGTGACCAGACCAGGGGCTGGGGGCGGCGGCACATCGCGCCCGGTATGCGTTTTCCACAAAAGGGCGCGCCACTGCACGGCCTTGGGCTTGACCAGGGCCGGCACGAACAGGCTTTCCGGGCCGACCCGAATGCCGCAGGCGCGAAGCGTCAGGCGGTCTTCCTTGGTTAATGCGCGGACGTCCCGCAGCACCTGGGTCCTAGGCAGGGATCCCAGATTTTCGATCAACCGGTAAACGATTCCCCTGACCACGCCGTCGAGAGGGGCGTTACGCACCCCAATCAGACGTTCGAGCGCGTCTTCAAGCTGCGCCGTCAGCCAGGCCTGCAGCCGTTTGCGAATGTGTTCGCGCTGTTCGGCAGACAGATAGTCGCTGGGCAGCACGGCCACGCCGGGCGCGATAATATCAGCGCCCTTTTCCAATCGGGCGATCTTTTCCCCCTGCCAGGCAATTGCGCCGTCTCCGCCGATAGAAAACGCGTCATCGCCCGCGGCGCACAGCGCGCTTACGCGGTTGTTGATCTCGCCCCGCAGGGCCTTGTTAGCCGCCGCCATCAGAGTACGGCGCCCTTCTGCCGCGGACTCGCCGTCGGGGACGAAGCGGAACCCTTCCAGATGACCGACGAATTCGCCGCCAACGGCGACATCGCCGTCCCGTCCGACAACGGCGTGAACGTCATCTTCGCCGCGCATCCTGGTCAACGCCGCCGCGCGGCGGTCGACGAAGCGCTGGGTAAGGCTTTCATGAAGCGCATCGGAAATCTTGTCCTCCAGTTCGCGCGTCCGCGCCTGCCAGGTTTCGGGACCGCGCAGCCAGTCGGCGCGGTGGGAAATATAGGTCCAGGTTCGCACATGGGCGATCCGGGCCATCAGGGTATCGATATCGCCGTCGACCCGGTCAAGCTGGGCCACCTGAGCCGCCACCCAATCGGGAGGCAGGCTATCGCCGTCGGTCAGTTCGCGAAAGATGCGGGTAAGCAGCCCGGCATGGACGTCCGCCATGGTTTTCCGGAAATCGGGTATCTGGCAGACATCCCAGAGCAGCCGCACCACATCCGGCGTCGTGGCACGATCTGCGATTTCCTTATCGCGCATCAGCTGATCGAGCGCGATCTTGTCGTCCGAGTCCCGTGCCCGCATCAGCTCCGCCCTTGGCGGCGGCACCTCCAGCGATTTCTGCAAAGCTTTGCCAGACCGGTAATCCAGGTCCGCGTTCCGCCAGTACAGGCCCTTCAGCACATCGAAATTGTGTTCTTCGATGGCCGTGACCGTTTCTTCCTCGAAGCCGCCGATTTCCGCGATCGGGCCGAATGTACCGTCCGACAGGTGCCGTCCGGCGCGGCCTGCGATCTGGGCGATTTCGGAGGTGGACAGCGCGCGATAATTCCGCCCGTCATATTTGCGCAAGCCCGCGAAGGCGACATGATCGATATTCATGTTCAGCCCCATGCCGATGGCATCGGTCGCGACCAGGTAATCGACGTCGCCGCCCTGGTACATTTCCACCTGGGCGTTGCGGGTGCGCGGGCTGAGCGCGCCGAGCACAACCGCGGTACCGCCCCGCTGGCGGCGGATCAGTTCGGCAATAGCGTAGACTTCGTTGATCGAAAACGCGACCACGGCGCTGCGCCGCGGAAGACGAGTGATCTTTCGTGGACCGACATAAGTCAATTTGGAAAGACGCGGCCGGCTGGTGAATTCCGCCTCCGGCACCAGCCTTTCGATCAGCGGGCGGATCGTTTCCGCACCAAGTAACAGCGTCTCCTCCGCGCCGCGCGCCCGCAGCATACGGTCCGTGAACACATGCCCGCGTTCGGCGTCGGCGCACATCTGCACTTCATCGATGGCCAGGAATTCGACTTCCCGGTCCAGCGGCATGGATTCGACCGTGCAGATGAAATATTCCGCGCGCGGCGGGATGATCTTTTCTTCCCCGGTCACAAGCGCCACGCGGGCGGCGCCTTTCTGAGCAACCACTCGGTCGTAATTTTCGCGGGCCAAAAGACGCAGCGGAAAGCCGATCATGCCGCTTGCATGGCCAAGCATCCGCTCGATCGCGTAATGGGTTTTCCCGGTGTTGGTGGGCCCCAGAACGGCCATCACCACGGGCCGCTGTTCGGCGCCAGTCATGGGCGCAGAATGGCGGGGAGGCGGCCGGGTTTCAAGGGGTTGAAATACGCCCTCCGGGGCAACATATTCCCGCCGAACTCGAGTTCAAAACCGGGAGGTGCTAACAATGGCCGAGGAAAAGATCAGGTTTGAGACGGAGGTTTCGCGCCTCCTTCATATTGTCGCCAATTCGCTGTACAGCCAGAAAGAAATCTTCCTGCGGGAATTGATATCCAATGCGTCCGACGCCTGCGACCGGCTGCGCTACGAAGCGCTGACCCAGCCCGATTTAACCGCAGAAGATCCGGAATTCCGTGTCCGGATTTCGGTCGATGACAAGGCACGTATGCTGGAAATCTCAGACAACGGCATTGGCATGAACCGGGACGCCCTAATATCCGACCTAGGCACCATCGCGCGGTCGGGAACATCTGCCTATCTGGAAGAACACCAGGACGACGAAGGCGCCGATCTGAGCACAATCGGGCAATTCGGCGTCGGGTTCTATTCGGTTTTCATGGTTGCGTCCGACGTCGAGGTCGTCAGCCGTCGCGCCGGAGAAGACCAGGCCTGGCGCTGGGCATCTGACGGCACTGGAGAATTCACAATTTCAGAGGCCGAGCGCGAAGGCCGAGGCACCACCATCCGCCTGAACCTGCGCAAGGGCGAAGACGAATTCATCGATCCCGTCCGGCTACGCCAGATCGTCAAGACCTATTCGGATCACATCGCGCTGCCCATCGTCCTTGTGGGGGACGACGGGGAGGAAACCGTCAACGAAGCATCCGCCATCTGGACCCGCCAGAAAAAGGACGTCACCGACGACCAGTACAAGGAATTCTATCGCCATGTCGGCGGGTTCGATGAACCGTGGATGACCCTGCACTGGAATGTGGAAGGCAAGCTGGAATACCGCAACCTGATGTACGTGCCATCCGCCAAGCCCTTCGATCTGTTCGACCCCAGTCGGAAACACGGCGTGCGGCTATACGTTAAACGGGTATTCATCACTGCTGAAGCGGATGGTCTGGTGCCACCTTGGCTGCGGTTCCTGCGGGGGGTCGTCGATTCCGAGGATCTACCCCTGAATGTCAGCCGGGAACTACTGCAGGATAATCCGATGATCACCCGCATGAGAAAGGCGATAGTAAAGCGGATTCTAACTGAACTTGGCAAAAAAGCGGACAAGAAACCCGAAGAATACAAAACCTTCTGGGACAACTTCGGAGCGGTGATCAAGGAAGGCCTGTATGAGGATTTCGAAAATCGCGACCAAATCCTGAAGGTCGTCCGTTTTCATTCCACCACGTCGGGCGACGATCTTGTCAGTCTTACTGACTATGTCGGCCGCATGAAAAAAGGTCAGGACGCCATCTACTATATTTCGGGCGAAGACCTGGATCAGGTCCGCAAAAGCCCGCAACTAGAGGGCTTCGCAGCGAAAGGCATCGAAGTATTGTTGTTGACCGACGCGGTGGACGATTTCTGGATTCCATCCATCGGCGTGTTCGAGGAAAAACCCCTCAAGTCCGCCACCCGCGCCGGTGCCGATCTGGACAAGGTCACGGCGGAAGAAAACGCCGACGAAAAGGACGCGGACGACGCAAAGTTCGATGAAGGCAAGGTCGATGCGCTGATCGCCATGTTCAAGCTGACCCTGCAGGAAGAGGTAAAGGATGTGCGTATTTCCGAGCGGCTGACCGACAGCGCGGTGTGCCTGGTGTCCGATGAAGGCGACATGGATTTGCGCATCGAACGCATGCTGAAACAGCACAACCAGCTGGACGAGACATTCAAGCGGATTCTTGAAATCAATCCGAAGCATCCGCTGGTCACGTCACTGGCCGACTCTGTTGGCAAGGACGGTGCGGGTAAAAAGGTCGAGGATGCCGCCTGGCTGTTGCTTGACGAAGCCCGGATCATGGAAGGCGAACAGGTGCCCGACCCGTCGGCATTCTCCCGCCGCCTGAACGCCATGATGAGCAGCGGCCTGCCCGGCTGAGGATTAGCCGGCGGCGTTTAACGCCAGCACATCGCCCGCCAGGTAGAGCGAACCGCAGATCAGTATCCGGCCGCCGGGCCCGTTTGCGGCAAGGCGGATCGCGGACGCAAGCGAATCCGCCGTACTGCCTTCCATACCCAGCAGATCGCCTGCCTTCACGATATCGGAGGCGGCATGGCCCGGCGTCCCACCGGGCAGGTCGATGCCGATCAGTCGCTCTGCGCTGTCCTTAAAGGACGAAAGAAAACCCAGAAGGTCCTTGTTCTTCTGCATTGCGCAGATCAGCACGACGGGTGTTCCCGACCAGCCCTTCACCGTCTCCGCCAGTGCCGTCCCCGCCGCTGGATTGTGGCCGCCGTCGAGCCAGAGTTCCCAACCGTCCGGCAGGCTGTCCGTCAGAGATCCGGGGCCGAGGCGCTGCATCCGGCCAGGCCAGTTGGCATTCGCCACCCCGTCCGCCAGGTCTTCAAACCCGAAATATCCCGGTTTCCAGCATCGAAGTGCAGTGATCGCCATTCCTGCATTGGCGATCTGATGACCGCCGGTCAATGACGGCATCGGCAGGTGGATTTCGCCCTCTTCGTCGCGATAGATCATCCCCTCGCCCCCCACCGACTGGGCCGACCAGTCGATGTCCTGCACGATCAGGGGCACATCCAGTTCCTTCGCCGGTTCTTCCAGAACGCCCAGCACCTCGACCGGTTGCGGGCCGACCACACACGGAACGCCGGGCTTCAGGATGCCGGCTTTCTCGAAAGCGATTTTTTCAATCGTGTCGCCCAGAAAATCCATGTGGTCCATGGAGATCGGCGTGATCACGGTAACGGCAGGCGTCGGCAGAACATTTGTGGAATCGAAGCGCCCGCCAAGACCGGTTTCCAGCAGCAACAGATCCGCAGGCGCCCGCGAAAAGGCAAGAAACGCCGCCGCGGTCGTGATTTCGAAAAACGTTATCGGCTCGCCGTCATTGGCGGCTTCGCATTCTTCCAGGATTGCCAGCAGGGCGTCTTCCGCAATCGGTTCGCCGTTCAGCGAAATCCGCTCATGGAACCGGGCAAGATGAGGAGACGTATAGGTGTGAACCGACAGGCCTGCGCTGGCCGCGATCGCGCGCATGAAGGCAATGGTGGAGCCCTTGCCGTTGGTTCCGGCGACGTGAATGACAGGCGGCAACTGCCGATCAGGATTTCCTAGCGCGGCGAGAAGGCGTTCGGTGCGTTCAAGCCCCAGGTCGATTAGTTTCGGGTGGAGCGCGGTCAGACGCTCGAGGGCGGCGTCAGTCCGCCGGGGCCGCGCCATCGCCGCCGCTATCCGCATCGGGCGCCGCTGTCGCCGCGGTGACGGGAATGATTTCCGCGCCGGACGATTTCTGCCCCAGCAGGCCGATGACCCGGCCGAGGCTTTCCGGCAAATCGTGCCGTGGCACCACCATGTCGATCATGCCGTGTTCGAGCAGGTATTCCGCACGCTGGAACCCTTCGGGCAGTTTTTCACGAATGGTTTCCTCGATCACCCGCGCGCCGGCAAAACCGATGATCGCGCCGGGTTCCGCGACCGCGATATCGCCCAGCATGGCGAACGACGCGGAGACACCGCCTGTGGTCGGATCCGCCAGCAGCACGATGTAGGGAAGGCCGGCCTCCTTGACCTGCTGCACCGCGATGGTTGTGCGCGGCATCTGCATTAGTGACAGAATTCCTTCCTGCATGCGCGCGCCGCCGGATGACGGGATCACTATAAACGCCGCTTCCTGCAATACCGCGAGTTGAGCGCCGGCGACGATGCCGTTGCCGACAGCGATCCCCATCGATCCGCCCATGAACAAAAAATCGAAGACCGCAATGACCGCTTTCTGGCCGCCAACGGTGCCGTGGGCGACAATGATAGCGTCCTGCCGCCCGGTGGACGAACGGGAATCCTTCAGCCGGTCGGTATAGCGCTTCCGGTCCCGGAACTTTAACGGGTCGGCCACATTGTCGGGCAGTTCAATTTCCGTGTACGCGCCGTCGTCGAAAAGCGTATCCAGGCGCCGCCGCGCCGGCAGGCGCATATGATGGCCGCAATTGCTGCAGACGTTCAGATTTGCCTCCAGGTCGCGGTGGAACAGCATCTGTTCGCAGGACGGGCATTGCAGCCAGAGATTTTCCGGAACATCGGATTTGGCGCCGACCAGCGACCGGATTTTGGGACGAACGTAGTTGTTCAGCCAGTTCAAGGGGCAACATCCCGCCGCGCGTTGCGTACCGCGGCGCTGAGATCAGACACAAAGGCGAGGGTGTCAGAAACCAAACCGGCGGACGGTTTGCCGTTGCCATCTAGACCGGCGGCCACATGTTCGACAATGGCGCTGCCGACCACGGCGGCATCGGATACCGTCGCGACCTCCGCCGCCTGCTCGGGCGTGCGGATACCGAACCCGACGGCGACGGGAAGATCCGTCTGCTTGCGGATTCGGGCAACGTTCTGGGCAATTTCGTCCGCCGTGGCGGAGCGTGTTCCGGTAATTCCTCGCACGGAGACATAGTAAAGGAATCCGGACGCATTTTCGACGAGGGTACCGATTCGGTCGTCCGTGGAGGTCGGCGCGATCAGACGGACGATGTCGATGCCTGCCGCCTTCGAGAAGACAGAAAATTCGTCTTCTTCCTCAGGCGGCAGATCGACGATGATCAGACCATCAACCCCCGCACCGGCGGCATCCCGGGCGAATTCTTCGAGACCATAATTATAGATCGGGTTGTAATACCCCATAAGAACGATGGGGGTGTCGGCATCGACTTGCCGGAAGGTCGTCACCATCGCCAGGGTTTTAGACATTTCCTGCCCGCCGGCCAAAGCGCGGCCGGATGCCAGTTCTATAGACGGGCCGTCCGCCATGGGATCGGTGAACGGCATGCCCAGTTCGATGATATCCGCCCCAGCGCCAGGAAGACCGGCCAACAGTTCGGACGATACATCGAACGTCGGATCGCCCGCAGTGACGAATGTGACCAGTCCGCCACGTCCTTCTGACTTAAGCGCTTCGAAGCGGGCTTGCAGGCGGCTCACAGTGACACACCCAATGCGGCGGCGGCCGAAAACACATCCTTGTCGCCGCGGCCGCACATATTCATGACGATAATGTGGTCGGGGCCGAGATCCGGCGCGATCTTCAGCACATGGGCCAACGCGTGGGACGGTTCCAGCGCCGGTATAATGCCTTCGAGGCGGCTGCAAAGCTGAAATGCGTCGAGGGCCTCGGTATCGGTTACGGATTCGTATTCGACCCTGCCGATATCGTTCAGCCAGGCGTGTTCGGGCCCGATCCCGGGATAATCGAGGCCGGCGGAGATCGAATGGGCTTCGATGATCTGGCCATCGTCGTCCTGCAGCAGATACGTGCGATTGCCATGCAGCACGCCGGGCCGTCCGGCCGCCAGGGATGCTGCATGCCGGCCGGTTTCGATCCCGTCGCCCGCGGCTTCGACGCCGACGATCTGAATGCCGTCATCGTCCAGGAAGGGATGAAACAGGCCCATGGCGTTGGAGCCGCCACCGATGCACGCGACCAGTGTATCCGGCAGCCGGCCTTCGGCCTCCATGATCTGTTCGCGCGCCTCGTTTCCGATAACGCACTGAAAATCGCGGACCATGGCGGGATAGGGATGCGGGCCGGCCACGGTGCCGATGACATAGAACGTATCATCGACATTGGCGACCCAGTCGCGCAACGCGCCGTTCATCGCATCTTTCAGGGTAAAGGACCCGGTCTCCACGGGAACCACTTCCGCCCCCAGCAGTTTCATCCGGAACACATTGGGCGCCTGACGCTCGATATCGATCGCACCCATGTAAACCACGCAAGGCAGACCGAACAATGCGCAAACGGTTGCCGTGGCGACACCGTGCTGACCGGCACCGGTTTCGGCGATAATGCGGGTCTTGCCCATGCGGCGCGCCAGCAGAACCTGGCCCAGCGTATTGTTGATTTTGTGCGCGCCGGTATGGTTCAGCTCGTCCCGTTTGAAATAGATTTTCGCACCGCCGCAGTGTTCGGTGATCCGCGAAGCGAAATAGAGCGGGCTGGGCCGGCCCACATAATGTTTCAGCAGATCGTCGAACTCTGCCTGGAACGCCGGGTCGTTCTTCGCCTCGTCATAGGAGGCCTCGACCTGGCGCAGCAGGGGCATCAGCGTCTCGGCGACATAGCGGCCGCCGAAAAGGCCAAAATGCCCATCTTCGTCGGGGCCGCCGCGATATGTGTTCAGGGTTTCAGTCATGATATGTCGAACGCTTTTTAAACCACTCGTTTGCCTACGGACAGGCCTTAACCTGCCCCTCTGACCGATGCGAGGAATTCCACGATCAGGCCCGGATCCTTCGCGCCGGGGGATGTCTCTACACCGGACGACACGTCGACCGCCGGTGCGCCGGAAATATCGATCGCGTCGCCCACATTGGCGGGGTCCAAACCACCCGAAAGCATCCACGGAAGCGGCCAGTCTCGGCCGGAAAGAATGGTCCAATCAAATGAAACTGCGTTCCCGCCGGGAAGGGCATTGGTCATTTCCTTTGGCGTCTTGGCATCGAACAGCAGCATATCGGCAACTTCCAGATAGGCTTCTGCTGACACCAGATCCTCCGGCGCCGATACCTTGAAGGCTTTCATCACGCGCTTGCCGGTCCGCTGGCGAATATCGGCTAAGCGTTTGGGTGTTTCTCCACCGTGAAGCTGGAACATGTCGATGCCCGGCACCGCATTGATCGCATCCACCAGCGCATCATCCGGATCAACAGAAAGAGCGACCGAGGTCACACCATCCGGAACACCGGGCGTCAGCGCGGCAACTTCGTCCGGCGTCACATTCCGGGGCGAGCGCGGGAAAAAGACGAATCCCACATAGCGCGCGCCGCCGTCCACGGCCGCGGACAAGGCAGCAGCATCGCTTATCCCGCAGATTTTGGATTCTGCGGTCACGAAGATGCCGCGGATATTTCTTCGGCGATTCGCCGCGCCGCACCGACCGGGTCCTCCGCGTGTGTGATCGGCCGGCCGATGACCAGATGATTGGCGCCGGCTGATATGGCTTCAGCGGGCGTCATAACCCGTTTCTGATCGTTCACCCTTGCCCAGTCCGGTCGTACTCCCGGCACCACAAGAACGAAATCCGGCCCGATTGCGTCGCGAAGCGGGGCGACTTCCCGCGGCGAGCACACCGCCCCGTCGACACCCGATGCTTCGGTCAGCGTGGCAAGGCGGATCACCTGCGCCTCCGCTGGCGCGTCCTGGCCGACCGCTTGGAGATCGGCATCATCCAGGCTTGTCAGTACCGTAACGGCAACAATTTTCGGACGCTTCGGCCCCGCCTCCGCCGCTGCCTCCGCAGCGGCTATCAACATGTCGGGACCGCCGGACGCGTGAACGGTGAGAACCGCACATTCCAGACGGGACGCCGCGCGGATAGCGCCTGCCACCGTGTTCGGAATGTCGTGATATTTAAGATCCAGAAAAATTTTATGGCCAAGATCAGCGATACGCCGCACCCCGTCGGGGCCGTTAGCGGTGAAGAATTCCTTGCCCAGTTTGATAGCGCCGACTTCCCCCGAGAGGAGGTCGGCAAGCATCATTGCGTCATCCAGCCTGGGTATGTCGATGGCACAAAATATCCGGTCAATAGACGTAAGATCGGTCATAGCGGGTTAATAGAGTATTTTTTCGCGCGCTCCCAGAGAAACGCGCATAATTGTGTAATGTTACGGCAGATAGCCTAGTCTTCGATCAAAGCGCGGCGCCGCGGAGAAGTGGCCGTCCCGGGTAGGCTCTGGGTTGGCGAAGGATCTTTTGCAGGAACCTGCGCCGTATCCAGTTCATCGATCTGGGCTTCAAGATGGCGGTTCTGCCGTTCGGCTCGCCGCGCCCGGTCGCGCCAGCCCGTTCCACCCAGCCAGCCAATAGCCAGTCCCAAGAAGATACCCGCTCCAAGCGACCCGAGCACCCAGACCGACGCCCAAATCTGGTAGACACCGGAAAGGGGCCAGAGTTCCAACGCCAGCGGCTGGTGGTTTTCGACTGCGAAGATACCGATCACCACGGCCATGGGAACGAAGATCACAAACGTGAGAATCTGGCGCATGTGCGCGGCTAAACCCCCTTTTCGAAATTATCCTCCGTACGCCCAAGCACCCGCACGACCGATAATTTATTTTCGGCCGTTCAGCCGGTCGCGCAGGTCTTTTCCGCTTTTGAAAAATGGCACGAATTTTTTCGCCACCTGGACGGATTCACCGGTTCGGGGGTTCCGACCTGTTCTAGAGTCCCGCGTTTTTACGGAAAATGCGCCGAAGCCACGCAGTTCCACCCGATCACCCCGGGCCAGCGCCGAAGAAATTTCATCGAAAATCGTCGAAACGATTCGTTCCACATCTCGCTGATACAGATGCGGATTGCTATCCGCCAGCCTGAGGATCAGTTCGGATTTTGTCATTGCTTTGTGTCCTCCCTGAGCGCGACGGCGCAGCACCAAGGCAAAATTTGCGTCCCGACCGATCCGGATGTTCTTTTTATGTCGTCAACCGAGATCAGCGTAGTTGAGGGTGCCAGAGCGATATCAACCCGTCAAGGGTAAGTCGTTCAGACAAAATCGTTTTTCGGGCTAGGCTGTACAACCGGCCGATCAGATCGTTGCTGTCATTTTGCAGATTAACATTCCGGATTTTAAGCCCCTCCGGCACATCCCGTGTCGTTTCGAGCCAGGTGACAGCAGCTTCTTCACCCCCAATTTCGTCGACCAGTCCCGCGGCCAGCGCCTGACGGCCGGTAAAGGCCCGACCATCGGAAAACCGTTTCTCGTCGGCGTGGCTCAACCCGCGACGCCGCAACACCATGTCACGAAACATAGTGTACATATCCGTAACTAAGCTTTGAGTTGCCGCTTCAACCTCGGGAGATAAAGGCTCCAACGGAGACGGTACGGCTTTCAAAGACCCGCTTTTGAACGCTTTCGCCGAAACGCCGATCATTTCCAGAAGTCCGGTGACTTCCGTCGTCTGCAACAGAACGCCGATAGAGCCTGTAAGCGTAGCTTCACGGACGTAAATCCGATCGGCGGCAATCGCCGTCATATACGCGGCCGAGGTACCGATACCCTCGATCAGGGCAACAACCGGTTTTGCCGCCGCGAGATCAATAAAGGCCT
>CAJWUK010000060.1 GCA_913047365.1 uncultured Alphaproteobacteria bacterium
TGCGGCGGCGCGCGCTTTATTCCTGTCCGGTGTCACACAACGGTTTCCCGACCTTAATATCGCTTTCCTGGAGGGTGGCGTCTGGTGGGCGGCTGCACTTTACAATGATCTTTTCGAGTTCTGGGAAAAGCGCAATGTGGACCAACTATTGGAATATCATGACCCGGCGAACTGGGATGTAGAACTTTCCGTGGAAATGTTTGATCTCTACGGCACCAAACCAAATCAAACCGGCGAACGCTTCCTGGAAAACAAGGATTCTTATTTACGCGACGGTCGCACGACACCAGGTGAGACGCCATCATTCGTTGATGACTGGAAGCATGTGGACATTACATGTAAGGAGGACATTCGCGATTTGTTTGTGAACAATCTGTATTTCGGGTGCGAGGCGGATGATGCCTTGAACTATACGGCCTTCAACACAAAGGCCAATAAGCTGGACGTCAAGCTGAAGGCAATGTTTTCATCCGATTTAGGCCACTGGGATGTAGTCGATTTCGGAGAGATTCTCAGCGAGACCTACGAGGCGGTTGAAAAGGGGTTGATGACGGAAGAAGATTTCAAGGATTTCGTATTTACTAACCCCGCGACCTTCGCAACGCGGCTTAACCCCGATTACTTTAAGGGCACGGTGGTAGAAGACGCAGTCGCGAAGTTGATTTAGCCGGTTATTCCGATTGGGTATACCGACCGAAAACCAGAAATGCGATCGCCGCAGAGTAAACCGTAGTAATCTCTATCGCCTACCGAACCGTCTCGCCCTTGATGGTGATGCGGCGCATCATGCGACGTTCGTCGGGGTCGAAATCTGTCCGGGCGTGCATCGCACAACGATTGTCCCAAATCATTAGATCACCGACGCGCCAGACATGTTCGTAAGTAAATTCTGACTTTTCACTGTGCTCGAATAGCTGCTGCAAAACATCGTCGCTTTCTTCGGGATCCATGCCTTCAATATAGTCGGTCATCAGCCGGTTCACATACAGGGCATGCTTACCTGTTTCCGGATGAAGTCGCGCAACCGGATGGCTGTATTGCGGGGCGTCGGGATCGACATTGTCGCCCCGTTTTAGTGGATTGCCCACATAGTCATATATGTTGTGCGCTTTCAACGGCTGCAGCTTTTCCCTTAAATCCAACGGCAGCATCTCCCAGGCCTTATAGCAATTGGCGAACAGCGTATTTCCGCCTACCGCCGGAATCTCCATCGCATATAGCGTCGATGCACGGCAGGGTATTTCGTAATAGCACTGATCGGAATGAAACCACATTTCGCCATTTTCCAACGCCGTCTGCATGCCGGTATCAGTGACGTTCGTTATCATCATGGTGTACTGCATTTCTTCGTTGGCATATTTGCCGGTACGCACTTCTTCCAGATCGCCGAAATACCTGCAGAACCTAACCTGATCGTCGTTGGAGATATCCTGGTCCCGAAAAATGATTACCAGATGTTCGTACCATGCCTCTTCAATGGCCTTCAGCGTTTGGGGAGTCAGCGGTTCGCTTAGATCCACCCCGAGTATCTCCGCCCCGCAGGCGTCCGACAAAGGTCTGACATCGATATCGGCAATTGCTGTCGCCATGACCTAATCTTTCCCGTAAAGAATACTGCGAGTTCGAACTATATTCGCCGCCATCCAGCCACGCAATTCCAGAGATCTTTGGTGTCAGACGAATCCCCTTCGACCATTGTGTCCAGCCGCTTTGGCCGCGCTACCGTCTTTGCGACAGGGTTCTTCAGCCTCAGCCAGATTCCGATGATGACACTGATCGTGCCCCTCTGGGCGCTCGATATTGGTGCAAGTGCGTTCTGGATCGGCATGGCGATTGCCATGCGCGCCGCGGCCGCCATGGTATTTTCGATCCAGACCGGTGCCGTGATGGACCGCCTGGGCGCCCGGAAGGTCTCGATCGCCCTTGGGACCATGGGCGCGCTTCTCGTGCCGCTATATCCTCTCCTTCCAAATATCAGTGGCATGATTTCGCTTCAGATCGTCGTCGGTTTTCTCCACCTTACATGTTGGATCGGGGCCCAGGCGCTGGTGGGCAGGCTGACCGCGGGTGCGCCAGAGATGATGGGACGGTTTTCGTTCCTCGCTACCCTGGGAAATTTCCTAGGGCCGCTCCTTGCCGGGCTGGCCTGGCAACATCTTGGTCCTTGGGGCGCCTTCCTGATGGTCTCCTTATGGTCCTTCGCGTTTGTCTTGACAGTCGCCGCGGTTCCCAAGTCTATCGATACGGGGACCGCGCAAAAAGCCAGCGTGAACGATCTGATCCCGCGCTGGGCGCACTACGCTGCCGGTTTCGGGTTACTACGGGTACCAATGGTTGCCTATGTCATCGTCGTCTCCGCGGTGCTTGCCGGCACATATGCTATGCGGCACACATTCCTCGCAGTATATCTCGAGAGCATCGAATTCACGGGCGGGGAAATCGGTTTCATCGTCGGCAGTATCGCGCTTTCAGGAAGCGTGGCCGGCCTCACGGTCGGCCGTTTGTCCCAGTGGGTAGAGCCCCACTGGCTCGTACTCGTCGGTACGGCGCTCTCAACGATCACATTCTGCCTGGCCCCTCTATTTTCAGGTTTCTGGTCGCTTTGGACTATCGCCTGCGCTACAGGCGTTTGTTCGGGCACTGCATTTCCAATGATTCTGTCGGTGCTGACGCGTTGCGCTGGAACGGAGCGACAGGGTATCAGCGTGGGTCTTCGCGCGACCATGAACCGTACCGCGTCGCTCACGGTACCGGTGCTAATGGGCGCGATTGTCGGTGCTACGACGCTGGCAACCGGGTTTTTCGCTATGGGGGCGATCATCGTCACGATAGTCGCCATAATGGGTGTGGTCCTGGTTCGAATATTGAGTGCCGAACAGAAGAAAGAGGAGAAGACGCCATGAACGCCTATCAAGATCTTTCCATCGACAAACTTTTCCGGTTTGACGGCGATGTCGCCTTCGTGACGGGCGGCGGCGACGGCTTTGGGCGCATCGCGTCCATGACATACGCTAATGCAGGTGCCTCCGTAGCCGTGGTCGATATCGATAAAGCCAAGGCAGACGCCGTAGTCGCAGAGATCACGGAAGGCGGCGGTCACGCGCTTGCGCTCGAATTGGATGTTTCGGACCGCAAAGCCCTGAAAGAAACCATCGACGAGGCGGCTTCTGCTCTAGGCGGACTACACATTCTGCTTAACAACGCCGGCATTACACGCCGGGGCCCGACATTGGACATGACAGACGCCGACTGGGACGACGTCCTGGAAGTTAACCTTACAGCAGTGGTTTTGGGCAGCAGGGCTGCCGCGCGACATATGGTCGAACACGGCAATGGCAGGATCATCAATATTTCGTCCATCGTCGGACTGGTCGGCAACCGGCATTTCGCCCATATCGGCTATCAGGCAACCAAAGGGGCGCTGGTGAACACAACCCGAGGTCTAGCCGTCGAATGGGCCGAGAAAGGCATTCGGGTTAACGCAATCGCTCCCACGTTCTTCAGGACCAATTTCGGGGCGTCACGGATGCAATCAGATCCTGATCTGGTGAATGCAATCGAGGCGGACACGCCCATCGGCCGGTTTGGAGAACCTTGGGAACTGGCGGGCGGGCTACTTTATCTCGCCAGCCCGGCGTCATCAATGGTGACGGGGATTACGCTTCCCATTGATGGCGGCTGGACCGCAGTTTAACTGCGAAGCGGCGTATATGAACAAAAAAACACAGTAAAAACATCTAATTACGGAAAATTTCTAAGGACTCGCCCACAGTCCGTGAATGTGACAGAATTTCTTCAAGTAGTATCTAAAAGGGAATGACCACCAATAGGATAGACGTACGTTAATTTCAATAATCGCTAAGCCGGGACCCGAATAATGGTCGATGCGAATACGTTCAAATCCCGTCTGGAAGAACGACTGGCGGCTCTCGTCTCAAAATTGAGCGAGATCGACGAGGATTTGAAAGAACACGGAACCGAAGCAGACTTCGAGGAACGGGCAACTGAAGTCGCCGGTGACGAGGTCTTGGAAGGTCTGGGCATTCAGGGCCTGAAGGAAGCCCAGCAGATCAAGGCCGCTTTAACGCGTATCGAAGAGGGCACTTTCGGGCTGTGCGTCCAGTGCGACGAGAAAATCCCCGAAAAACGGCTGGAACTCCTGCCGCACACCCCTCTTTGCACGAGTTGTATGTCAGGCGCAGAGTAATTCGCCTTTAGTCTTCGCCTCTAAGTACCGCGTGGATTGCCCAATGACCCAGCGCCGTCAGCGCTTCGTCGTCTCCATAGAAACCCAGCATCTGCAGTCCCAGGGGCATACCTTCAACTGCCATCAAGGGCAGGTTCAGCGCTGGCATTCCGATCAACGACGATGCTTCGCCATATACGGTGTTGCCGACGGGCATGCCCGCCGGCGCCGCGCCAGTCTGGTTCAGGGTGAGGAAACCGTCCGCCCTGCCCCGGAAGCTATCCCACTGTGCGCGTGCCTTTTCTGCCCAAATTAGGCACTCCGCGTATCTCGTAGGATCTGCCTCGGCTGCATCGTGTGCCCTTCCCGCAACCCGGTCGCCTAAGCTCTCTGGCGACCTGTCGGCATACATCATCAATGGCCATCTCCCCTCATAGGTCAGCATGAAATCGATCACATTGCGAAGCTCCACCAGCATGGATTCAAGTGCCTGAATGTCCGGATCATCGGATCTGGAAACGATTTCGACCCCGCGGACAGCGAGAAGACTACAGACCCGATCGAATTCCGCGCGCGTCACCTCGTCGGTTTCGGCCCAACCAGCCGTGTCCAGTCGGATAAGGCATTTCGGTTTCCGGGATTTCGGCAAGTCCGGTTTGCCCGTGATGCTTGGATACCCCGGTTCTCCGCCCTGTTGCGAAAGCCACCACGCAGTGCGCCACATATCCGAAATCGTGCCTGACAGAAGACCGATACAGGCCATACTGAGCGCCGACGGGAACCCGCCCAGAAGATTGAACGCACCCTTCGACGGTTTCAGCGCATAGGTACCGTTAAAGGCGGCTGGCCGCAGCACCGACCCGCGCACCTGGGTTCCGATGGCCACCGGCACCATGGAAGCGCCGACGGCGGCACCCGACCCGCTGGACGATCCCCCGGGCGTCCGTTTTGTGTCCCAAGGATTCCGAGTGGGGCCGGGCGTACCAAAGGCGAACTCGGTGGTGACGGTTTTTCCGATGATCACCCCCCCACCGCGCCGAAAGAAATACGGACAGGCTCCGTCCCAAGCTGTCTGGTTGTCGCGAAACAGGTCGCTGTTGAACGTTGTCCGCATGTCTTCCGTGTCGAAGACATCCTTGATAGCTACCGGCATGCCATCGACCGGCGAAAGCGTTTGACCGGCCTTGTATCTGTCGGTCGCGGCATCGGCGGCCGCGCGCGCACCATGGAGATTGAGGGCGGAAAACGCCTGAACCTTCGGCTCCCGCGTCTCAATCGTTTCGATACACCTTTCCAGATAGGCGCGCGGTGTATCTCTGCCGTCCAAAAAGTCGGGAAGCGATTTTGCGAACGACAGCAGTTCAACCGCTGACGGATCATAGCTAGACATGGCCCCTACCCCTTTGACGACATCACCAGCGCCAACATATTTGCGGCAAGATCTGACGCCTGAGGCGTTTCCATCAGCCGGGCGTTAGTCAGGTAGGCCTTGCAGGTCGCCAGCGCAACGCGGTCGCGCGATACAATGGTCTGCAGTACTTCTTCTGACCGGTCATACAGTTCACCTGCCGGTACGACATGGCTGACAAACCCGACCGCCCGCGCGGAGTGCGCATCGATCTCGTTAGTTGAATACACCAGCCAGGCGATCGACTTGGGCATGGTGCGGTCAATATGGGCAGAAATCGCCGCTGTGGGCGGCAGGTTGTGTTTCATTTCCGGCAGAGAAAAACGTGCATCATCCGCCGCAACCGTAATATCGCAGACTGCCGCAGCGGCGCAACCAAACCCGGCGGCACGTCCCTGCACAGTAGCGACAACCGGAATATCAGCGCCGCGGACGGCGTCATAGAACCCCAGGATGGGTGCCGTCAGCGCCTCACGCATTTCGATCCCGTTTTTGGGCGTATCTTCCGGCGCACTCTCTGGGTCTCGGCCAAGGCAGAAATCATCGCCGACGCTGGCGATAGATATCGCCTTGATGGAGGGATCGCAGCCGGCATCGATAATAAGTGCCGACACATGATCCAGCATGTCGAGGGTCAACATGTTGCCCCGATCCGCGCGGTCGATAGTAATCCTTGCGATTTCGCCATCCTGTTCTAGCTTCAACACGTCCTCCATGATTATTCTCCCTTTACATTCTTGGGGACGTATTCTTTGACCGCCCCGTTTTTAATCAGTGCATCAATTTCAGATGGTTCCGCGCCCAGAACATCGGCAAGTATCTCCACTGTCTGTCCGCCCAGCTTTGGCGGATACGAATGATCATCCTTAGTGGTGCGCGACATCTTAACCGGGTTCCCGGCCACCCGGATGTTGTGGCCATCTTCATCTAATAGCGGCAGCACCATATCGCGGCCCAAGATTTGCGGGTTCGACAGCGCCTTTTCCAGCGTATTGATTTCTCCTACAGGGATGGTGGCATCGAGCAGTCTGGGCACCCAGTAATCGGCTTCCTGCATCATGAAGGCGCCTTCGAGTATTGGCCAAAGCTCGTTGCGGTTGGCGTAGCGGTCTTCGTTGAGGATAAACCGCTTGTCCTCTTTCAGTTCCGGTAACCCCAGAACATCGCACAGCGCCTGCCACATCCGTTCGGTATTCGCGGTAATGACCAGGGAGGTACCGTTCGCGCAGTTAAAGCCGCGATAGGTGGGGATGGAATCGTGGCCCCATCCCTGTCGCCCGGGGTTGTTGCCGGAATGCAGATAATACGCTGCCTGGTAACATAGCATAGAAATCTGGCAATCGAGCATCGAGATGTCGATGTACTGGCCCTTACCCGACTGGCGCCGTTCCTCCAGTGCGGACAGCGCCCCGATCACTGCGTACATCCCTGCATTCAGGTCGCCCATTGGGATGCCCGAACGGACGGCGGATCTTCCCGGTTCCCCGGTCATGCTCATCCCGCCGGAGATTGCCTGCACGATCATGTCATAGGCCGGCCGCTCGCGGTCCGGGCCGGTGTGACCAAATCCGCTGATCGACGCCCAGATCAGACCAGGGTTCCGCGCCGCCAGGCTATGATAAGTCAGCCCCAACCGGTCGAGAACGCCGGGCCGAAAATTTTCGATAAGGATGTCGCTTCGATCCGCTAGCCGGCGCACAACCTCCAGCCCGTCCTCGTTTTTCATATCAACGACGATGCTTTTCTTGCTCCTATTGATCGACAGGTAATAGCAGCTTTCCTCACCCACGAAATTGGGTGGCAGGACCCGTGACCAGTCGCCCACCGGCGCTTCCAGCTTCACGACCTCCGCCCCGAGATCGGCGAAAATCATGGTCGCGTACGGACCGGCAAGAAATTGCGTTAAGTCGAGTATCCTCAGTCCTGCAAGAGGTCCCTGACCACTATCCGCACCGTCACTACCCTCATTTTCGCTTTTCGCCATCCTGCGATCCCTTAAGAGAATTGGTACCGGGAAGAAGTAACAGTTCGATACACGAAACTGAATATGGAGCCCCCCAGAATGCTCCGCCCCATTTCGTCTCTAATTACGATACTCACAATCTGCTAGCGCAGGCGGAGATCTGAAAGACATCCCGGCAACGCCCGGTCCGAACAGCTACTAACTGTTCTATATGCATAGCGCCTTTCTAGAGATTCACACGAATGGAACGCCACACCCTTGATACGGCATTCCCTATGACTGGAACGGCATCGTAAAATCTATGACGGACCATGGGTTTTACTTGATAAGCTAAACCGGGCGGGAGGGCACCAGGCCGTTACAATACGCCACCTAGATCGCACGGCAGATCAAACGTCTGTTAAACAAGGGCGAGCCGGCGAACCGTATATCCGCGTCAGGTCATTCCGAAGGCGGAGCGATTTCTCTTTTAACGGCGCCCCTCACCACCAATCCGCAGATTGCCTTTATAAACATGGCCGACTGCGGTTCCACCGGCCGCTTCGCCAGAAACTTTCGGCGTTACGCCCACAACAAAGGGTTTTAATTAATAGGGTGTCCGCTTTTAATATAGACAATATTGCCAGTTCTCCGGCGGCTAAATACCATGCGGACACATTTGCCGAATTTTAGCAATTTGTCCTGCAGACATCAGCTCTTCTATATCCCCAGCAACGCTTGTATTGATGAAATCGAAAAATTAGTGAAGCAGGCGGGCTAGAGGATAAAACTGACCGCACCCAAAGCGCCGAGTTCCTCCGCATCCAGGATTACCCGACGTTCCAAGAGGCGAAAGCCGTCCGAAACCACGTTCAGACGATAAACATACTTGCCGACATAAGCGCCGCCCTTGCCGCCGCGCCGAAACCGATGGACAGAAAAATTGGCTGTCGCGACGACGATGTTTTCATCCTGCTCCAGTATGCGGACATTGGTGATAAGCCTCCGGGTTCGCGACGGCGGATATTCGGCGTGGGCATCCGGGCTTTTAAGCCGTTTCACCCTGCCCCGAATACGATCGATATCGTCCGCAATGGTGAACAGGGTCGTATCGGGATCCCCATCCGGTACATCATTGGGCGGCACAAGATACCTCGCATCCTCCGCCAGCAGATTCATCCAGCCGTCGAGATCCCAGTCGTCCAAGAGCGCGGCTTCGAGATAGAAAAAGTCCTCGACCTCGGCGCGGGTAACGTTCGTTGACATGTTCGAAGACCTATTCCGCGGCTTCCGCCTTGGCAGATACGTTATCGCCGGTCATCAGCGCGTTCCAGCGGCGCCAGAACGTACGCAGATGAAGCTCATCGGAATTTAATTGTTCTCCATCCTTGGCAATCCCGCGGGTCATTACAGACCAGGGGACCTCCTTTACCGTAGACGTCAGACCATTCTGAACCTGTTCCAATGCCTCGACATCATCCGGCGTCGCCAGACCGCCGGGGCCGTAAAACGTAAGAAATGAATCCAGACGCACCTTACGCATGATCGGGCTTTCGCCGACGGGGCCGAGGGCCCAGGCCGTTACCTGCATTTCGTTCGATGCGTTCGGCCAAAATGTCCGAATGGTGACGGACGAGCCGTCGTTTATCATCAAATTGGGGAATATGAACAAGTTGCGGTTCGTCTCCGCTACCCGTTCTGCGCGTTCTTCGCCCAACCGCTCTACCAGCTCGGCCTTTGCGGCCTCCACCGCCGGTTTGGCCTCTTCACCATAGATCGCAATCCAGGACGCCACGGGACGGCCCCGGAAATTGACGTTATCGATGACGGCATTGCCGTTACCAAGATCCTTACCAATGCCGCGCTTGGGCAGCAACAGGCCTTTCGGCACCTTGGTGTCGACACCGGCATCCTTCATGTATTCAAGCCAAGTCGAATGAGTCGAATGCAGGTGGTAATCGTCGAAAGAATTTTCGACCAACAATTTCCAGTTGGCGGCAATATCGTATTCCTGTACCCCGGAAATGATTTCCATCCGCCCATCCGGAGACTGTTCTACCACGAGATCGATATAATCCTTGGCGTCCGCCAGATAGGTCTCCAGATCCGGCACGGTTGAATCGAAGCAGGCGAACCAAAAACCCCGGTATTCCTCAAACCTCGGGACTTCAGTCAGGCCGAGCTCCGACCGGTCGAAGCTTTCGGGATAGGCATCGTCACCTGGCACTGCGACCAACTTTCCGTCATTGTCGTAGGACCAGCCGTGATAGAAGCAGAAAAAGCGCTTAGTGTTACCCGCACGTTCGCGGCAAACCTGCGCACCACGGTGCCGGCAGGTATTCAGAAACAACCGTAATCCGCCTGAGGAATCCCGCGCCAGGATAACTGGCCGGCCAGCGACATTGCGGGTCACGAAATCGCCGGCCTTAGTTACTTCGGATTCATGACCAGCATAGATCCAGCACCGGTCGAAAATCCGTGCCTTTTCCAGCGTCAGAATGTCCGGATCGACCAGCGTCTGCCGGTTCAGACGGAAATCGTTTTGAGCAGGGTTATCTATTATATAAGGGGATGTGTTCATGCTGGGATAATGGCGAAATCAACCGGCAAGGTCCATTCGCTTTGGTCTTGCGACGGTTACTCCGCCGCTTCCCGTTTCGGCAGTTTCCAGTTGGGTCGGACGAAGTGGCAGGTATAGCCGTTGGGAATGCGCTGCAGGTAGTTCTGATGTTCCGGCTCCGCTTCCCAGAAATCGCTCGCCGGTTCGACCTCCGTCACCACCTTGCCGGGCCACAGGCCGGAGGCGTCTACAGCGGCAATCGTATCTTCGGCGACCGCTTTCTGGCGGTCATTCTCGAAATAAATTGCCGACCGGTAGCTGGGGCCCATGTCGTTGCCCTGCCGGTTTCGGGTCGTCGGATCGTGAATCTGAAAGAAGAATTCCAGTAATTCGCGGAAATTCGTTTGCGCCGGATCGTAGATCACCTCGATCGCCTCGGCGTGATTGCCATGGTTGCGATACGTCGCATTGGGAACTTCTCCGCCGGTATATCCGCACCGGGTCGAAAGGACGCCCGGCTGGTGACGAAACAGCTCTTCCATACCCCAGAAACAGCCACCGGCAAGAACAGCGCTTTCGGTTGTCATTGGTGATCTCCCTTAAAACAGGTGCATTTCATAGAACAACATAGTTCGAAACTACTAGCTGGGCACCACCGCTGTGGTTTCTATCTCGACTTTTGCGTCATCTTCCATCAGGGCAACAACCTGAACCGCTGCCATGGTCGGGAAGCTCTTTCCGATGACATCTCGATAGGCCTGCCCCACCTCGGACAGGCGCGACAGGTAAAGTTGCTTGTCCGTAAAATACATGGTCATGCGGCAAATGTGTTCCGGGCCCGCGCCTCCTTCTTTCAGCACGGCGACCGTATTTTTTAACGCCGAGCGGAACTGATGGACAAAATCGGCAGATTCAAATTTCTCATCCGCGTTCCAACCCACCATTCCGGCGACGAAGACGAACCGCCCCTCCGCGGCGATGCCGTTCGAATAACCTTTTGGGCGTTTCCAGCCCGGAGGATTAAGCGCTTTCATATCCGTCCTTCCCTTTTACAAGGTCACTTGCGAGTTCTAAGAATTTGTTTTAAGCTTAAAATATTCTGAAATCAATTGTCTCCTTGATGGCCAACGCGCAGGACACAGATTATTCCAAAGCCCCCGATGGTAGGATTGGCGGTACGCCCCTAAGCGGCCAGCACGCGCTAGTCACCGGCGCCACACGCGGTATTGGCGCGGCGATCGCGTCCAACCTAGCGCGTCTTGGCGCCGACCTGACGCTAGTAGGACGCGACGCCAGCGGCCTGAAAGAGCAGGCGGGCGAAATTTCGGGAACCCACGGCGTCAAAGCTCATATTGAGATGATCGATATTTCCGACGAAGCCAAGGTTGGCGCCGGGTTTTCCTCGGCGGCCTCCGCCAACGGGCCGGTTAGCATCCTCGTGAATAATGCCGGGGCTGCCAAAAGCGCACCCTTTCATAAGACGGACCGTGATCTGTGGGATTTCATGCTGACGATCAACCTGACCGGTACTTTCGTCTGCACCCAGGCCGCCTTGCCGGCCATGCTGGAGGCGAGCTACGGGCGCATCATCAATGTCGCTTCCACCGCCGGGCTCACAGGTTACGGCTACGTTTCCGCTTATTGCGCCGCAAAGCACGGTGTTGTCGGGCTCACTAAATCCTTGGCGCTGGAAACCGTAACTAAGGGTATCACCGTCAACGCGGTCTGTCCCGGATACACAGAGACCGGTCTCGTCAGGGAAACGATAGAAAACATCGTCGCTAAAACCGGCCGCACGGCGGAAGATGCCAGGGCCGAACTGGCCTCGTCCAATCCACAGAAACGTCTGGTCCAGCCCTGGGAGGTCGCGGAAACCGTTGCCTGGCTGGCGCTGCCCGCCTCGGCCTCCATCACCGGACAAGCCATCCCCGTCGCAGGCGGAGAGGTTATGTAATGGGAGATGATGGCCAGCAGACCGAGCGTCACGATTACGAATCCGGCGTGCAGCTTGAGGATGGCATGGAACTTCGTGTCTGGCTGCGCCTGTTGACCTGCACGAATTTACTGGATGGGGCGGCACGGCATGGGCTTAAACAGGCTGCCGATACCACCCTGCCCCGCTTCGATATCCTGGCCCAACTCGAACGTCACGACGGCCCCATGTCGATGGGCGATTTGTCCAAACGGCTGATGGTTTCCAACGGCAACATCACAGGATTGGTCGACCGACTGGCCAGGGAAGGCCATGTCAAACGGACGCCCTCGCCCGATGACCGGCGCGTACAGATGGTCAGCCTGACGCGCCAGGGGGCAAAGTTCTTCGCGGGTCTAGCAAAGCATCACCGCGACTGGGTCGAAGGTATGATGTCAGACCTGTCGGCAGATGAAATGAAATCTCTCTACACACTGCTCGCGCGGTTGAAGCAATCAATCCTCACCGCCGAGAGCAGGACCACACCGGAGGCATGAAATGGACCTAATCAAAGGCGCCGAACTGGCGAACGAACATTTCGACTGGTCGATCGACGGAAAGGTCGGCACCATCACCATCAATCGCCCGGATCGCAAAAATCCCCTCACATTCGGGTCCTATGCCGCTTTGCGTGATACGTTTCGCGCTTTGCAGCATGTTGACGATGTGAAAACCATCGTCATTACAGGCGCGGGCGGTAATTTCTGTTCTGGCGGCGATGTGCACGACATCATCGCCCCCCTACTCGACATGGACATGAAAGAGCTGCTCCGGTTCACCGAAATGACCGGCGACGTGGTGAAAGCGATGCGGACCTGCCCGCAACCGATTATCGCGGCTGTCGAAGGGGTTTGCGCCGGAGCCGGTGCGATCCTGGCAATGGGCGCCGATATGCGCTACGGCACCGCGGATACGAAAACGGCCTTTCTGTTCACCCGGGTCGGCCTCGCCGGCTGCGATATGGGTGCGTGCGCAATCCTGCCCCGCATTATCGGCCAGGGCCGGGCCTCGGAACTGCTTTACACAGGCCGTTCGATGTCGGGCCAGGAAGCCTATGACTGGGGATTCTTCAATGTGCTCTGCGAACCTGGAAACACTCTGGTGGAAGCACATAAACAGGCTGCCCGCCTCGCCGACGGCCCGACCTTCGCCCACGGCATCACCAAGCGCCAGTTGCATATGGAATGGGACATGAGCATCGAGGAAGCCATCACCGTCGAAGCGGAAGCCCAGGCCATCTGCATGCAGACACAGGATTTTCGACGCGCCTACAATGCGTTCGTGGCCAAGCAGAGGCCTGTGTTTGAAGGAAACTAAACGATGCCCGAACAATCCTATCTGACCTGGCCGTTTTTTGCGGATTCCCATCGTCAGCTTGCCGGTGACTTTCGTAACTGGGCGGATCGCGAAATCGCGCCGCTGTCCGAAGAAGAGCCGGATGACGAAGCCGGGCTTGATGAACTGGCACGGGAACTGGTGCACCGGCTGGCCGCCGGCGGGTGGCTTCAATACTCGGTGCCCGCCCCATGGGGTGGAAAATACGAAACACTTGATGTCCGCGCGTTGTGTATCATGCGCGAAA
>CAJWUK010000061.1 GCA_913047365.1 uncultured Alphaproteobacteria bacterium
CGGGATAATGCGCTGGCATTTTACGGAATAGACTGAACGCCTATTCTTCCGGCACCTCCATCGCATCAAGCTGACGTTCGGCGATGGCGTGGAAATCGTCCCACGGCGCTTCGCGGAAAGAATGGTTGCGCACCACAAAATAAGACCCCGCATAGAATTTCTCATAGGACGTATGCCGTCCGGCGAATTCGGATCCCACCAGATCCCAGGCGAGACGATATAATTTCATCCGGTCTAAACTTTCCATAAACGGCGTCGACCAGAACTGTTCAAATTTCTGGCGCAGGTCAGGGTCGCTCATTACCGAGACATCCGCCGGCATCTGAAATACACCGCCCCCCATCAGTTCCCGCAGCATTTCGATCAGCATCGAATGGTTTTCGGTACACCAGTTCAGCGCGGCATACATGTAGCGCCGGTTGATCGTGACGTAGCCGTCATCTCCACCGGGCCAGCCCTCAAACGCTTCTATCTGGCCGTGGATCATGCCGCCCAGCGTGGCCTCCAGCGCCGCCATGCGCCCCAACTGATCCACCACCGCCGGTATCTGATTGTTGCCGGATGACGCCGTGATTTTGCTCAACACGCCGGTCATCAGTTGCAGTTTTGCCCAGAAACGGATGTTGGACTGGTGATTGCCCATGGCATGGCTGGGCGTTGCCACATAGATGCCCCGCGACATTTCGGTATTCGCGTGGACGAACACCCTTTCCCAGGGCACCAACACGTTGTCGCAGAGCACCATGACGTCGCTTTCGTCGTATTTGGCGGACAACGGGTAATCGAATTTGTTCTGTAGGCCCTGGGCGAATGGCTTTCGCGACCACAGACTGACCCCCCGTGTGCCGCAGGGAACGGCGCAGGTCACCGCTTCCGCTTCCTGCCCTTCGGCGATGGGCAGCAAATTGCCGATCCAAAGCTCATCCGCAAAGACGCCGCCGGTCGCCAGCATCTTCATACCGGAAATCACCAGCCCATCGTCCCGTTCATCCACGACCCTCAAGGTAGGTACCGGCATTGATTTTCGGTGATAGAAATCCGGGTTTCGCGCGCCCGCGGGCGGCAGCACCGCGTAGGCGGCGTAAATATCATTGCGACGCATGTAATCGTAGTGGTTCAGCAGATTGTCGCCATACCCGGGTCCGACGGCGTCGAACACTTCGGGCTTCATGGCGAGGCCGGTAACAAAGCTTGAAACGTGATCCGGCGACCGGCCGAACAGCCCGCAGGTTTCGTCGGCGATTTTCTTGTGCGCCTTCATCCGGTGGCGCAGATCTTCCTTGTTCCGCGGTTTCAGGTAGTACATGGAGAACCTCTCGCCGTCCTCTTCGAACGACATCAGGTCGCGGTTCGCCGGATTGGCCTTCATATCGTAAAGCGCGGCCATCGATTTCGCGCTTTCGGCGAAGGCGGGATGCGTGGTGACGTCGTCAACCTTTTCGCCGCCGATATAGACTTCGCGCCCGTCGCGCAGACATTCGAGATGTTCCTTGCCGGTTTTCAGCATGGGTTGTCTTTCGCCTCTCTATATGATTCCGCGGTCTTTCAGATTGGCGATCTCATCGCTGGATTTCCCGGCGAGCTCGCCCCAGACATAATCATTGTGTTCGCCCAGAGCCGGCCCGGGATGCCGAACTGCGCCCTGGGTCTCCGAAAACTTGGGCGCCACACTTTGCATGGCAATGCTGCCGAATTCCGGATGATCGACACGGACAATGCTTTCCCGCGCCTGGAACTGGGGGTCTTCCAGCATTTCCGGCGCCCGATAAATTTTACCGTTGGGAATGCCGTGTTCGTTCAACAACGCTTCCAGATCGGCAACAGCGAAATCCTTGGTCCAATCGGAAATGATCTCATCCAGTTCGATCTGGTTGATTCCGCGCGCCTGATGTGTGGCATAGCGCTCGTCGGTCGCCCATTCAGGGTGCCCCATGGCCTCCGCCATACGGGCCCAGACCGAATCCTGATTGGCGCCTATGACAAGCCAGACATCTTCTTTTGTCGGATACACATTCGACGGCGCGATCTTGGGCAGGAATGACCCCGTCCGTTCGCGGATATACCCACCCGCGTCATAATCGGTGACCACATTTTCCATCATGTTCAGTACAGATTCGAAGATGGACGCATCAATCACCTGGCCCCTGCCGGTCAGATGGACCTGGTGCAACGCCATCATGGCGCCCAGGCACGCATGCGTGGCCGCCAGTGAATCGCCGATTGATATTCCGGCGCGGCTCGGCGGTAACGACGGATCGCCCGTCGTATAGCGCAAACCGCCCATGGCCTCGCCAATGGCGCCGTATCCGGCCCGCTTTGCATAGGGCCCCGTCTGCCCGAAACCGGAAACGCGGATCATGATCAGCTTAGGATTGATCGCCGACAGTTCTTCATATCCCAGGCCCCAGCGTTCCATTGTGCCGGGACGGAAGTTCTCGAGCAGAATATCTGCGTTTTCGACCAGTTTTTTAACCAGAGCCTGACCGTCTGCTTCCCGAGCGTTCAGGGTGGCGGATAGCTTGTTGCGACCCAATACTGGCCAGAACAGGGCCTTTCCATGGGGTTTTTCCTTCCCCCACTGGCGCATGGGGTCGCCCACGCCCGGCTGTTCCAGTTTGATGACCTCGGCGCCGTGATCGGCCAGCAATTGACCGCAAAACGGCCCAGCGATCATGGTGCCCATTTCGACGACACGAATGTCCTTCAGCGGCCCTTGACGGGACGCGGATTCGGTGCCCATTACCCGAACTCTCCCTATTATTAGTCAGCCGCATGGTCGCCGACGGGTATGGACGGGTCAACCGGGACGCGGGATAACCAGTAATGGCTTCTCCCCATCAGGACCGGCCGACCCAGTGGCCGATAATGTGGATCGCTTTCGGCGGCGGCATCGTCGCGGCAACCCATCTGGGCAAACTACCGCCGGCGTTGCCGGAAATCCGCCTTGCCCTGGATGCAGGACTGGTCATGGGCGGATGGATCGCCTCTACCATCTCGGCCATCGGGTTCCTGCTGGGTCTCGCTGCCGGAACCATTGCCGACCGGATCGGCCAGCGCCGCGTGCTGGTGGCAGGGTTGCTGCTGCTGACCGCCGGTAGTTGCGTCGGCGCCATCGCGCAGACCGGCGAGGCCATGCTGTTTTCCCGCTTTATCGAAGGTCTGGGATATACGGCAGCGACGGTAGCCGGCGCGGGAATGGTCACCCATGTCACCGCCCGTGGCGACCGCCGTTGGGCACTAGGTATATGGTCGTCATACGTACCGGTTGGGTTCGCCGGCATGCTGATCGGCGCGGCGTTCGTTCTGGAAACTTTCGATTGGCGGGTACTTTGGTTGGTCACCGCCGCAGTAACAGTTCTATGGGCGGCTGCGGTATTCCATGTCACGCGAGGGTGGCGGCGTCAGGAAAGCGATACCAGAGATTCCCGTTCCCTGTTCAGGAACATCACCCGCTGCATCGGCGTGCCGGGCGCCTTGCTGGTGTCGGTCTGTTTTGCCGCCTATGCCGCCCAGCATATTTCCATGATGGCGTGGCTACCGAGCTACATGCACGAAGTATACGGAACCAGCCTTCTAGTCAGCGCAGTCGTGCCCGCTGTCGTCCTGTTGTTCAATGCCGGCGGCAACTGGCTGTCCGCCCGGTGGATGGGACGAGGAATGTCCTGCTGGGCCCTGCTGTCGATTGGGGCGCTGGGAATGGGTCTGACTCAGATCGGTGTTTTTTCATCGGGGCTTGATGATGCGGCGCGCCTAGCCTTCGCGCTACTGTTCGGCATATTCGGCGGCATGATTCCGGCGGCAGCCGTAGGCTCCGTTACGGTTTACACGCCGTCGCCTGCCCAGATCGGCACGATGAACGGTTTGATGGTAATGGGCACCAATACCGGCATGCTGTTCGGCCCCCCGGCCGTCGCCGCTGTCCGCGCCTATGCCGGCAACTGGAACGCCGTGATCTGGTTGGTGCTGGCCTTTGCCTCGGTGGGGCTGATTTGCGGGTTAGCATCCCGGTCGATGGAGCTACGTGCGGGCGCACGGGAAGTCCGGTAGACTGAGACAAAGAACACCGAGGGGATGATCTTCCATGGAGAACGCAGACCGATTTGTTGAACTGATCGATGTTGGCCCGCGCGATGGGCTGCAAAACGAATCCGAAATTCTGGATGTGGATACCAAGCTCGCATTCATCACCAAACTGGTGGATGCCGGAATCCGCCGCATGGAAGCAGTCAGCTTCGTCAACCCGAAACGGGTGCCGCAGATGGCGGAGGCCGAGGAAGTGATGGCGGCGCTCCCGAAAGACGACGGCGTTACCTACATCGGCCTCGTATTGAATCGCCGCGGCCTTGACCGGGCGCTGGAAGCGGGCTGCAAGGAAGTGAACTACGCGCTGGTGGCATCGGATATGTTCAGCCAGAAAAATCAGGGCACGACCATCGAACAGGCTGTCGATGTATATGAAGAAATTGCGGCGGAAGCGAAAGCCGCCAATGTGCGCTGTTCGCTGACCATTTCGACCGCGTTCGGCTGCCCGTTTCAAGGGGAGGTACCGCAGGAACGGGTGATCGGTCTGGTGGAACGGGTCGCGGGCGACGACACATATGAGATCGCCTTAGCCGACACCATCGGCTGCGCCGTGCCCAGCCAGGTATCCGATCTGTTCGGCGCGGTGATGAAGATCGCGCCCCGAGCTCGGTTCCGCGCCCATTTCCACAATACCCGCAATACCGGGCTCGCCAATTGTTACGCAGCCGTCGAGGCCGGCGTTGAATCGATAGATGCGTCAGCCGGTGGTATCGGCGGATGTCCGTTTGCCCCACGGGCGACCGGTAACGTTCCGTCGGAAGATCTGGTCTACATGCTTGACCGCATGGGAATCGAAACGGGCGTCGATATTGACCGACTTATCGCGGCAGGCGAATGGATTGGCGAACAGCTCGGTCATGGTGTCCCCGCGATGATTGGCAAGGCGGGTGTCTTCCCTCCGGCGGAGTTGCGCGCTTAGATTTCAGATGTGGTAATTGCCGTCCTCTCCGGGAGGGTTTGAGAAGGGGGGCCAGGCGTCCGCATCTGCGATTTCCCGCCAGTGGTTGAGCGCCCATTTGACCGAAGGAAATGCCAGATCGTCCCACGGGATGTCATCCCAGTCGAACAGATCCAGTTCCAGGGTTTCCTCGCCTGCCGCAAACTTCCCGTCCTTTAGCCCTGCCCGGTAAATTAACTGAACCTGGCTGATCCGCGGGATAGTGTAGACGCCAATCAGACCTTCCAGATCGAGTTCAGCGCAGGCTTCTTCCGCTGCCTCACGCCTTGCGCCTGCTTCCGCGGTTTCGTTCAGCTCCATATACCCGGCGGGAATGGTCCAAAAACCTCGCCGTGGATTTATGGCCCGGCGGCATAGCAGGATCTTTCCTTCCCAAATGCAGACGGAACCGACGACGATTTTCGGATTTTCGTAGTTGATGAAACCACAATCGGGACAGACCAGGCGTTCCCGGTTGTCTCCGTCGGGAACCGTCAGTATCGAAGGACCGTGTAGATTACTGCTTTCCGTCATCAATAGATGATGAAAGCGGCCCGAGCGGGGGGCAAGAAAAAAAGAGTTTGGATTTAGGAGACGATATCGATCAGAGATCCTCGGGGAACATCCCGCGGAACCAATGACGGGTCGGATAGCTCGATCACAGGCGGCAGCGGGCTGACAGTCCTCTAAAATCGTTCCCAAAGATGACGCGGCCCGACCACGCAGGTATTCTCCTGTTGTAGGAGAGGAAATTCGGCCTTGTTCGGAGAAAAAATAAAACGCGTAGAGGACCCCGCACTATTGCGCGGACAGGGGCGGTATGTCGACGACATCCACCTGCCTGAGATGGCACATGCCGCCTTTGTACGCAGCCCATTCGCCCATGCGCGGATCACTGGCATTGAAGCATCCGCGGCAAAAGCCCGCGACGATGTAATCGCCGTTTTCACGATAGACGATTTGCGGGGCCAGCTGACCGATACGGTTATGCCCGTGGAACAACCGTCCGGCGCGCTGAAGCTGTCAGCGAGCCCGTCCGTGCTGGCGGACGGCGAGGTCCGGTATGTGGGCGAACCCGTCGCCTGCGTGATTGCGAAAACCGCCTACGCCGCCGAGGATGCGGCAGCGCTGGTGGATGCCTCCTATGACACCCTGCCGGTGTCGGCAGACTATCTTTCCGCGATAGAAGACGGGTCCGCAAAGGCTCATACCGGATTTGACGACAATATCGTCGCCGGGTTCAAACTGGCCTATGGCGAAATCGAGGGCGCCTTCACCAGGGCCGCCCATGTGTTCCGCGAAGCACTAAACCAGCACAAAGGATTGGGTCATGCGATGGAATGCCGGGGCGTCGCCGCCTGGCTGGACGACCGGGACAGGCGGCTGACCGTCTGGTCGGGCACCCAGATGGCCCACCGGGCACAAAGCATCCTGGTTCAGATGCTGGACCTGCCGGAAGACCGTATCCGGGTCGTCACACCCCATGTAGGCGGCGGGTTCGGGCCGAAATTCGTTTTCTATCAGGAAGAGGTCGTAGTGCCGCTGGCGGCCATGATGCTGAACCGCCCGGTCAAATGGGTGGAAGACCGGCGCGAACATTTTACCGCCGCCACGATGGAACGGGATCAGCTTTGGGATCTGGAAGTCGCCGTCGATGAAGATGGCCGACTGCTGGGGGTGCGCGGCACCATGGCGCACGACCATGGCGCCTATACCCCCTATGGCGTGAACCTGCCCTATAACGCCGCCACGAACTTCCTCGGCCCCTACGATCTGCCCACCATGTCGCTGGATGTGAAGCTGGCGTTGACCAACATGACACCGGTGACACCAGTCCGCGGGGCGGGACGCCCGCAGGGAACGTTCGCCATGGAACGTCTGATGGACCGGATTGCCCGCGAACTGGGTATCGACCGGGTAGAGGTCCGCCGCCGCAATCTAATTCCTGCCGACGCCATGCCCTATGACACCCAGATCAAAACCCGCGACGGGGCGATCATGACCTACGATTCCGGGGATTATCCGGCGGCGCTGGATGCCGCGCTGAAACAGGCGGATTTCAAGGGATTCGCCACCCGGCGTGACGACGCGCGGGCGGAAGGCCGCTATGTCGGCATCGGTGTCGCCAATTATGTGGAAGGCACCGGGCGCGGGCCTTTCGAATCCGCCGTAGTACGGATAAAGCCGTCGGGCAAGATCGTCGTCTATACCGGCGCGACAGATCAGGGCCAAGGCCTGAAAACCGCTCTGGCACAGGTATGCGCGGCACAGACCGGCGCGGCGATGGAAGATATCGAGGTCGTCACCGGCGATACCGGTTCGGTGTCCCTGGGTCTCGGCGCGTTTGCCAGCCGTCAGGCGGTGACAGCGGGATCATCCGTCCATGTGGCCTCTGTCGAAGTGAGGGAGAAAGCCCTGAAGGTGGCAGCGCATCTGCTGGAAGCGGCCGAGGAAGATCTTGAAATCGCGGATGGAAGGATTTCTGTTCGCGGCGTTTCCGATATGTCTGTGTCGCTTGGCGATGTTGCCCGCGCCGTACAGGGCATGCCGGGCTTCTCGCTGCCTGGCGGTGTCGATCCGGGGATGGAGGCAATCGCAAACTACAGCCCGCCGACCCTGACCTATTGCAACGGCGTGCACGTGGCAGAGGTGGAGGTCGATCCCGACACCGGGAATGTGCAGGTGCTGAACTATGTCATCGTTCACGACAGCGGCCGGTTGATAAATCCCACCATTGTTGAAGGCCAGATCACGGGTGGGGCCACGCATGGCCTCGGCTGCGCCCTGTTCGAACGCATGATTTATGACGATCAGGGTCAGCCACAGACCACGAATTTCGGCGAATATCTGCTGCCGTCCGCCCCGGAAGTGCCGTTCTACGACATAGTCCACATGGAAAGCCCGACACCCCTGAATCCCCTGGGGGTGAAAGGCGCAGGCGAAGGCGGGACAATACCGGTAACATCGGCAATCGCATCGGCGGTGGACGATGCCCTGTCAGACTTCGACGTCGTTATCCGCGATCTGCCGATAGAACCCCAAAAAATTGTCGAAA
Source organism: uncultured Alphaproteobacteria bacterium (assembly GCA_913047365.1). Classification (GTDB taxonomy): domain Bacteria; phylum Pseudomonadota; class Alphaproteobacteria; order MPNO01; family UBA830; genus CAJWUK01. Next base: position 8,076 of record CAJWUK010000061.1, read on the forward strand.
TGATCCAGGAGAACGCGGCATGAGCGGCTTTATCAAAAATGCCTGGTACGTCGCCGCTCAAAGCCTTGAGCTGGCAGACAGCGTACTGGGCCGGGTCATCTGCGGCGATCCGGTGGTGATGTTCCGGACGGAAGCAGGCGAACCTGCCATCCTGGAAGACCGGTGCTGTCACCGACACCTGCCCTTGTCGCTGGGCAAGCGCGTCGGCGACCGGGTGCAGTGCGGCTATCACGGGCTTGAATTTGATGCGGACGGTGTGTGCGTTTCGGTACCCGGCCAGTCCCGTGTTCCGCCGGGCGCAGGCGTTCGGTCCTACCCAACCGTGGAACGTTACCGCTATATTTGGATATGGCCCGGTGACCCGGAAAAGGCCAATCCGGACTTGATTCCAGACTATCACTGGAACAACGATCCTGGTTGGGTTTCGAACACCGGCTATTTCTATGTCGAGAGCAATCACCAGCTTCTGGTCGACAATCTGCTGGACCTGTCGCACGTGCAGTTTATCCATGCCACGACGCTCGGCGCGGACGGCGTTACTGATGCACCGTTGAATACGACGCGCGATGGTGACCGGGTACATATCGACCGCTGGATAATGGACATGCCGCCACCGGCGATGTTTGCGGGCGCGGGCGATTTTCCAGGCGATGTTGACCGGTGGCAGCTGATCACCTGGACAGCGCCGACCCACGTCGTGATTGATGTGGGTTGCGCGAATGCAGGCAGTGGCGCCAGAGACGGTAACCGTGATCAGGGCATCACGATTTATTCAAACCACACCATCACGCCCGAAACAGAAAAATCCTGCCACTATTTCTGGCACCATGCCCGGAATTACCGGCTAGACGACGAGGAATTGACAAAATTCCTCGCAAATGCGGCGGAGACAGCCTTCGGCGAGGACGTGGATATTCTGGCAGCCCAGCAATGCAGCATCGATACCGCGGGAGATGACTGGCACGGCATCGACATAAACGCCGATGCCGGCGTGCTTCAGGCGCGGAAGATCGTAGGCGGGTTGCTGGCGGGCGAGGCTTAACCCTCGCCGCGTTCCGCGAGGATCGTCCGCAGATTCTCCTTCGGCGGGACTATATCCGTCACCAGATCCCGGATCAGCACCTTGTTGGTCAGTGGACCGACCGTGTTGCCGTCAGACGAAAGCCGGGCGGTACAGGCATATTCCGTTTTTCCGTCAACGGCGACCATACATTCCTTGCAGGCGTTCGCATTGACGCAGCTATATCGGAAGGCGATCGACGAATCGACATTGGTACGGATCCAGACCACCGCGTCCAGAACCGACATGCCTTCGCGATAGGGCACATCGAAGGTTTCCTCGTAGGTTTCCTCCTCCGGCACACCGCGCAGAATGGTGATCGGCACATTTTTTGGATGGCTGCTCATTGTGCACCTCCTGCCACGGACAGGTAATCGGAAACAATCGACCCATCGTCGTCCAGACGAAGGCGCTGATTGTATGTCTGGCCGGGGTCGGTCTGCTCGAAATCCTCACGCTGATGAGCGCCGCGGCTTTCGGTCCGGTTGATCGCGGCGAGCGTCACCGATTCTGCCGTCAGCAGCGCGGACCGCAAATCGTACCAGTCCTGCAGGGTCAGGTTGAATTCGTTGTCATCGGCGGGAGCGACACTCTCCAGTTCCGTCCGCATGTCGCGAATACGGGTGAGCGCGGAGGTGAGTTTATCCCCCGTTCGCAGCACGCCGACCTTCTCCCACATAAGCCGTTGCAGTTCCGCCCACATGCCGCCCAGAGCCGCTTTTTCGCCGTTCGCGTCTGTCTGCCTGCCGATCATGGCATTCAGTTGGTCTACGTGTCCTACGGCGGCATCTGCCACCCAGCTTCGATTGCGGCCTCGCGCATACTCCGCAGCGAAACGGCCTGCCCGTTCGCCGAACACAAAGGCTTCCGGAATTGCGTTGCCGGATAACCGGTTCGCGCCGTTGGCGCCGCCGACCGCTTCGCCCGCCGCGTAGAGACCCGGCACACAGGTTTCCATACTGCCGTTCACCCGAATACCGCCCATGTGATAGTGCGCGATGGGCGATACTTCGACATCGCGTTCCATCAGGTCGATGCCGTTATTTGCCAGCTTGTCGATCACCGGCCCGAAGGCGTCTCGCAGCACTTTTTCAGACAAATGGCGGAAGCTGAGATAGACACCGCCGTTATCCGTTGCCCGGCCGGCTTCGTTTTCCTTGGTGATGCCATAGGAGATGATGTCGCGTGTCGTGGTGTATTTATCGGCGTCCTCGCCGCCATAACGGTGAAGGAACTCTTCCCCATCCGCGTTGAATAGCCGACCGCCCAGCTTGTAACGGAACGGATCCCACATGATCGGGTCCATGCCGACCAGCCGCGGCGCCAGATGGCCAATTGGGAAAAACTGCGGAAACTCCATGTCCATCAGTTCCGCGCCCGCGCGTAGCGCCATCGCATAGGCGTCGCCGTTCATATTGATGGAGGCACTGTTCCGCGCATACAGGCGCGTCAGACCACCCGCTGCTAACACCACGGCGTTCGCAGCAATGGTTACCGGTGTTTCATCTTCCAGGTTCCAGCCGACCGCCCCAATGGCGACGCCGTCATCCACCACCACATCGTTGATGGCAACACCGCTGATGCGCAGCGCGCTGTCCGCGCGGGCTACCTGTGTGCGCAGGCATTTGGCGACCGCAGGACCAGTGTTCAGGAAATCCACATAGACGCAGCGCGGCACGCTATGCCCCGGCGCCATGACGCCGGTGATCTTGCCATCCTTTCGCGCCCAACCCACCTTCCAGTCATCCATTTCGCGGATACGGTCGATCGCTTCCTCGCACAGGATGGCCGACAGTTCTTCGTTGCAGAGCCCGCGCCCGGCATCCAGCGTATCGTCCAGATGCTTTTCCCAGCTATCGGGCTCTTCTTCTCCGAGCGCCGCCGCCGTGGTCATCTGAGCCATGATCGTCGCCCCGCCCCGGCCGATCATGCTCTTGTCAGCCAGGATGACATCCGCCCCGTTACGGGCGGCGGCGATGGCCGCATACATGCCGGCACCGCCGGCGCCGACCACCAGCACATGGGTTTCGAGATGGATCATGAACTGCGCTCTCCCTGTTGCGGGTATATTCGCGAAATCGGCCCTTTTCCGCAATCTGGCGCCGTGCATGGGGGGTTGCTAGAAATGGGCAAAAGGAGGCTAACAATGAGCGACGATGTTGAACAACAACTGGTGGATACGGCCTGGCCGTATTGGGAATGCGAGGGCGAGATCGCCAGGCGATATTACGAGGATGCCACCGATGAAGATCATGCCTTCTATCTGAAAGCCCAGCTTTGGAAGGAGCTTCATCCCGTCGACGGATTCTTCAACGGCCTGCACAAAGAGCTCAAAGATCTGGTTGACCGGTTTCCCGAAGTCGACAAGACCATGGACCGCCATGAATACCATTTCCTGCTGACCCAGTTGACGGAGGAGTTCAATCACTACGTCATGCTGGCCGATATTTTCGAACACGTGATGGGGCGCAAGATCAGCACCGAAGACACCGTTCAGTTACCGGAAGAAAAAAAGCTGGGTGATCTACGCCGTGGCTATGTGGATGATGGCGACGAGCTTTCCCGTGCCGCCGTGGGCTTCACCGAAGGCGGCGGCGCGCGTCTATTTCGCGAGGGTGCAAATCTGTCCGGCAATACCGTCAACGATATGACGGCGAAGGCCATGCAGATCATCTACGACGATGAAAAGGATCACTACGCCGAACAGGCAAAAATATGCGTGAAGCTGATCGAGACCGATGACGACATGGCCCGCATGAAAGAGGCCATTCGTGTCATCAGCGCACAGCGGGTGAAAATGCGCTCAGAAATGTTTCCGGGCGCGATGACGGACACGGAGATTGACGCATTTGTCGCAGAGAATACGCGGGACTGACTATCCCAGCGCCTTGACGCCCGGCAGTTCCTTACCTTCCAGCCATTCGAGAAACGCCCCGCCCGCAGTGGAGACGTAGGAAAATTCATCCACGACATCAGCGGAGGCCAGAGCGGCGACCGTATCTCCGCCGCCGGCCACGGTTTTCAGCTTACCGGCGCGTGTCAGATCCGCAGCGACCTTCGCGACCATCACCGTGCCCGCATCGAAGGGAGGGATTTCGAACGCGCCGAGCGGCCCGTTCCAGACCAGCGTTTTCAAACCACCCAACTTGGCGGCCAGCCCGTTGGCACTGCCCGGTCCGACATCCAGGATCATCATATCGTCCGGCACGGCCGTCGTCGGCACCACCTGGCCAGGCGCACCCTCGGCAAATTCGGCCGAGACAGCCGCATCCGACGGTAAGACGATTTCGCAACCCGCCTCGTCGGCCTTGGCCATAATACCGCGCGCGGTATCCGCCATGTCGGATTCGCACAGAGATTTGCCGACATCGGTACCCAGCGCAAACAGGAATGTATTAGCCATGGCGCCGCCGATGGCCAGCATATCGACCTCGCCCACCAGGTTACCCAGCAGGTCCAGCTTGGTTGAGACCTTTGCCCCGCCGACAATGGCGCCGACCGGCCGTTCAGGATTGCCGAGTGCGGATTCGAGGGCATCGAGTTCCGCCTGCATCAAACGCCCGGCCGCAGACGGCAACAGGCCAGCAAGAGCCGCTACGGACGCATGCGCCCGGTGGGCGGCGGAAAATGCGTCGTTTACATAAACATCGGCAAGCGATGCCAGCGACTTTGCAAAGTCGGCGTCATTTGCTTCCTCGCCAGCGTGATACCGCAGGTTTTCGAGCAGTACGACATCTCCCCCCTTGGCAGCCGCCACAACCTTTTCCGCCTCCGGCCCGATACAGTCGTCGGCAAAGGCGACATTGCGCCCGCCTAGCGCTCCGGATAGCGGGCCCGCAAGCGGGCCGAGCGACATGTCGGGATTGCGTTTTCCCTCGGGCCGGCCGAAATGGGAGGCTACGATCACCACAGCCCCCTTTTCGGCCAATTCCGAAATCGTGGGCGCGAGGCGGTCGATACGCGTGGCATCCGTCACCGCGCCATCCCGCATGGGGACGTTCAGATCGGCACGCAGGAGGACCACATTGCCGGCGACGTCCAAGTCGTCGAGGGTTTTTGGCATTCCGAACGCTCCGTTCGGCTGCTTACTTAAGCTTCCCCATCGCCGCGGCGGTATCGAGCATGCGGTTGGAGAAACCCCATTCGTTGTCGTACCAGCTGACCACGCGAACCAGCTTGCCGTCGACCACCTGTGTCTGGGTCACGTCGAAAGTGGACGACGC
>CAJWUK010000062.1 GCA_913047365.1 uncultured Alphaproteobacteria bacterium
CCACCCAAGATCATCGATATTTCGCTCAACGCTATCGACAACAATTCGTGGACGGCCTTTGGCGGGCCGACCCCGCCCGTCGACCTACAAATCGTCTGCGAACCGATGCACGGGCTGGACAGGCTGCTAGCCGCAATCCGCATGAAACTGAAAGGCGACGAGGCTGGCCACGCGCGGATCGAAGCACGCAAGAAAGTGCTGTCCGGTCGCCACGACGCGCTGCGCAAGGCACAGACCGAGGCCGCGCAGAAAGGATGGGACGTCTCACCAATCAAAATTGAGCGCATGATTCACGAGGTTTACCAGGCGGTAAAGGACAAGTCCTGGGTGCTGACCGCCGCCAATCACCGCAGTTTCAACGAAGTCGTATGGAATTTCCCGGGTGCGGGAGCGTATCTGGGTACCGACGGTGGCGGCGGCGTGGGCTACAACACGTCTGCTGCCATCGGCGCGGCGCTCGCCCTACGCGACCAGGGAAAGTTTTGTGTCTCCCTCGGCGGCGATGGCGATTTTCTGATGGCACCGGGCAGTCTCTGGACGGCCGCGCACTATCAAATACCGATGCTCCATATCATCAATAACAATTCGACCTGGGGGAACGACGAAGTGCATCAGGTCGAGGTCGCCCACAACCGAAACCGCCCGCAGGAAAATGCCTGGATCGGCCAGGCTATGCGGGATCCAGTCATCGATTTCGCGACCGTCGCCCGCGGCTTCGGCGCCTGGTCGGCGGGACCCGTGGATACGCCGGAAGCGTTGGCTGAGGCTCTTCAGGAAGCAGTCTCCGTGGTAGAAAAAGGTGGTCTCGCGGTTCTGGATGTAACAACGTCGCTGGGTCGCGTTTCTTAGCAGATGCTTAAACGTTTCCGGCCAGCGTGGGCGGTTGTTGCCTGGCTGATAATCTCAACCTGGCCTCTGCCGTCCAATGCAACGCTGGAAGATGCCAATGCCGCAATCGCTGCGGCTGACTATCAGCGGGCGTATTCCAAGTTGGTTTCGCTCGCCGAAACAGGAAATGCTCGCGCGCAGAGAATGCTGGGTGGCCTGCACCTGACGGGCCTTGGCACAGCAAAAGACCCCGGTCGGGCGAACTACTGGTTCAGAAAGGCAGCGGAGAACGGCGACCGGTCCGCCATGTTTCTGCTTGGTCAATCTTACAAATTCGGACTCGGGGTCGAACAGCATGAAAAGCATGCCTTTGGCTGGTACCTGAAGGCTGCAAAACATGGCCATCTAAATGCTCAGCACGAAACTGGATTCAGATACAGCATTGGATACGGCACGCAAAAAAACCTGAACCGTGCGGTCCACTGGTACCGGAAAGCGGCAGCCAAGAACCACTCCCTCTCCCTCATGGCGTTGGCCGAAATGTACAGGTTCGGGAATACACGTATTCCACGCGATATCCGCAAATCTATCGCTTTGTATGAACGCGCCGCCAGAACCAAGACTAACGGAAGCGCGCATTCTCTGGAAATGTTGGCTCGTATCTTTGGCAGTAAAGAGGAGGGCCGGTTCGATCCAGTTTCCGCCTATGCGTTTTAATTGCTTTCCGCAAAGCAACGGACAATCGACAGGGAGCGTGATCAAAAACGCCGGCAGAGTTTTCTCAACAAAGGCCTGTTGATCGGTTCTTTCGACAGACGCATGAAGCAAAACCAGAATGCGCTGGAAGGCCTGGAAGCGACCCTCAATCGTCTGACGCAGCGGTTAGCACCGAACCAGTTGAAACAGGGGAACCATCAGGTAGAAATTTGGTCATCGGGAAACTCTAAATAAGCTAGGTCGCGCTGTTGAGCGCTTCCTGTTCCGCCGCCGAAAACCCGACAACAATCTTATTTTCTGCCTCAAAAACCGGTCGTTTGATCAGCGTCGGGTTTTCCACCATCAGGGCCTCTGCTTTCGTCTCGTCAACACCATCCTTTTCCGCATCGGACAGGTTGCGCCAGGTGGTGCCGCGGCGGTTCAGCAGTTTTTCCCAACCAACTTCACTCACCCACGTCGAGAGTGACGACGGATCAAGGCCCTCTTTCCGGAAGTCATGGAATTGGTGGTCTATCCCCCCTGCTTTCAGCCACTTCAGTGCCTTGCGGCAGGTATCGCAGTTCTTGATGCCGTAAACCGTAATCACGTCAGTTCGCCCTTATGGTGTCATAAAGAAGATTTAGCGCTGCCTGTGCGAAGGCCCACATATTGTCTTCACGGTCATCATTGCCGGTCTGGACGACGCGAGTTTCACTGACGGGGCCCACTACGGCAAGCGCCACATGACCGGCGGGATCGCCATACCGGTTGCCGGTCGGGCCTGCGGCCCCGGATTCCCCGACTGCCCAATCGGATAGCATAATCTCCTGAACGGTTGTCGCGGCAAGCGCCGCGTATTCTTCAGTCGAACCACGCATTTGCGCCTTGGCATCGTTAAAGCGCAGCAGGCTCCGGCGTGCCGTCTGGGTATAAACGGACGCACCACCCAGGAAATACGCGGATGCCCCCGGGACCGACAACAATGCCGCACAAACGAGACCTCCGGCAGCGGATTCCGAAACGGCGACGGTCTGCCCACGTTCCTTCAGCAACGCCCCCACCGGCGTCGCCATGTTTACGAGTGACGGCATATACTTTTCCTTAACCTATTTAAAACAAAATTATGCGCTGAACTGCTTGAAGGTATCCTGCTGATCGAATTCCCGCGACCTTAATATATGCGGCAAAGAAAGACGCGCCATCCCCCACAGCGACGTGATAACGCCGACCTAAAATCCCCCACCCAGACGTTTCGATAAACGCTGTGTCTGGACGGGAAATTATTGTCGTCAAGAAAGATGTTTCAGGCTGACGCAAAAATATGCACACAGACCTCCGTCCCCGGATAGATTGTAATAGTCCGGACCCGTTATTGATGAACGGATGCGCGGTGGACCCGGGTAATTGGCAAGGTTGTTGCCGAAACGAAAGGACACGGCGGCCGCGGCATGGGTATGGATATTCCTGAATACAAAACCCAAGGAGGGCATAACGTACGACTGTGTTCGGGTACCGTTCCAAATCTATGCTCAAAGACTGGTTTCTTACTCAAGGATAAATCTGGGCTCTGTTCGTAGCTAATTATGCCACCGCAACGGATTTTGAGGGCCAATCGCGCTATGGACAAATTTATGCACACGGTTTGCCTTTGACGCAGGACCAACCAAGCCTGGGGTAAACCACACCTTCGATGTTCTTTCGACCGTGTTCGAACTGAAATCCTTTGATTCTCACGGCCCGGCCATGAAACCGAAAGATCCAAATAGCCAGTCCCATTCCGCGCCGACAAAGTTGGAGTGCGATGGACGGTCTAGCCCATCTTCACATCATCAGTGGCGATAAAGCGGGGCTCTTCGCCGCGCAGAAAACGCAGCACGTTCTGCGCCCCTCTCTCCGCCGCCGTGATCAGCGCGCCATCGGTCATCCCAGAATTGTGAGGCGATGCGATAACATTCGGCAAATCGAGAAACGAGTGCTTCATTTCGAATTTGCCGTGGCGTACTGGCTCTATCCACCACGCTTCCAGGCAGGCAGTGAATCTGGGGTGGGTGAGAAGGTGCGCATAGAGGTCGTCTTCGTCCGCTATTTCACCCCGCGCTACATTTACCAATACAGCATCCGATTTCATCTGGCGAAACTGTTCCGCTCCGAGCAGACGATCCGTCTGCTTGGTCAGCGCCAGCGTAACGACAAGTACATCGGCGTTTTCCAGAACCCTTTCCAGGTCGTCCAGCGTCCCGATAAAATCGATTGGGTTGTTTGTCTTACCGGAACGGTTAATCGCTTCCACCTTCATGCCAAGCGCCTGCACCAAGCGGGCGACTTCCCGACCGGTTTCCCCGAAGCCAAGAATACCGCAGGTGGCGCCCGCTATTTTTTTTGTCGGGACGAACTGGTTGAATTCTCCATCCTTCATCAAACCATGTTCAATCCGTAGCCTTTTCGAACCCGCCAGCGCCATAGCAACAACATGCTCCGCCATCGGTTCAGCAAAGGCGCCGGCGTTGTAGGCCACCAGGATGTGGTCGGGAATTTCGCTCAGCGGCAGATAATCTATGCCGGCTGTCAGGCACTGCATCAGGCCGCAATTTTTAAGCTGGACCAGTGAATCAATCCCAAGATCGCGAAACGGATGATAGGTCAGAACGGCCCGGCAGGTTTGCAGCACGTCTACCCGCCGGGCTTCGGCAACTTCCGGGAAGGCCACCAGTTCAGCGGCACCTTGCAGGACCTCCCCGATGCGCTCTCTGATTTCATCGGGCGGGGTATGGGAAATAAGAACCGTAGGCAGTGACATATTTGAAACTTACACAAAAGACCGGCGACTCAGTGGCATAGAAAAGTAGGATCAATACCGATAGATTCCCGCGCACTTATCAGACCGGATTACTGATGCTTGGCTTCGACACAATCGGCAACGCCACCCTGATAGCCTATGACGGCGAACCTGTCATTGCGACGGATCCATGGATGGGCGAACCGGCGTATTTCGGGAGTTGGGGCCTTCCATTTGATATTCCAGAAGAACAACGACTGGCGATCCTTCGGTCCAAATACGTGTGGCTCTCACACGGGCATCCAGACCACCTGAACCCGGATTCCCTCAACAGTTTTCAGGGGCAGAAGATCCTCCTGCCCGATCACGAAGGCAACCGCATCCGAGACGATCTGACCGAGCAAGGTTTCGATGTCACCGTTCTAAAATCTGGCGATTGGATATCGCTGTCAGACAATATCCGCGTTTACTGCATTTCGGATTATTTCCAGGATGCTGTGCTACTGGTCGATGTAGGCGGAACGCTGCTGGTAAATCTGAACGACGCCACCGATAGGGGCTGGGGTAGACGGGTAAAGAGGATCGTGCGGCAGGCCGATAGAAGTTTCCTGCTTAAATTATTCGGCTATGGCGATGTCGACATGATGAATTTCATTGACGACAACGCAAACCGTATAACGCCCGACAGCGTCCGCAAACGATCCATCGGCCAGCAAATTGCATTTTTCGCGAAACTCTATGGAACCACAGACGTCGTTCCGTTTAGCTGCTTTCACATTTATCAGAGACGCGACAGCCTGTGGGCTAATACCCGAACGACTCCACTGGAAGCGTTCTACGACGATTATTCCGAAGCGGACATTGCGCTTCACCCGGCGTTTATCCGATACAACGCCGAAACCGGTGAAATATCGGAATTAAATCCCTCTGAATCCGTCGAACGTGTGTATGAACCTGAGGAATTCGGCGACAACTGGACCGACCCGCTGGAAAAGATGGAGATGGCCGAGGTCGAAGCCTATTTCCGCCAAATTACGACACTGGAAAATCAGCTCGACTTTATAAACGTTAGAGTGGGCGGCACCGAAGGGACCATCGACATGTCACGGCGCCGGTCAAACCGCGGTCTCACCTTCGAAGCACCCCGACATTCGCTTTTAACCGCCATCAGGTATGAAATTTTCGACGATTTACTGATCGGAAATTTTATGAAAACCCGGTTGCACGGAAACTGGGAGGCGGAATCCCTGCATCCACATTTCACGCCCTATGTCGCCAAATACGCGGATAACGGCCGCGTTAAATCCGACGAAGAGCTTGATGAGTATTTTAAAGCCTATCGCCGCCGTGCGCCGATCAGCTTCATCGCCCATGTGTTGGAGCGGGAAAGCGAACGGCGCGTCCGAAAGCTCGTGCGGCCGGACTCCCCTACTTTCAGATTGGCGAAGAAGGCCTATCTATTCCTGAAACGTGCCTGACGCTTCGTCGGAGTCGAAACGCGGTCAGTCCCGGATGTCCTGCAGAAATAGTTCCGTGGGAATTTCATGTCCTTTTCCGGCGGCACGGGCCTTCCTGTAAACCAACCCTCCTACGGAGGCGAACTGCAGCCCCTGAAACCCCATATTATGATAATAGGTAATCTGATCGTCGGACGTCCGACCTTTTGAAGGATCGGTCATAATATCGCAATAATCCGGAAAATTGACCTTGAAGCCGCTGGTCTTATCATCCCGGATGGGAAGCCGCTTTCTATCGTCTTCCGTGCCGGCGATATATGCCATGGGCGAATGCCCGATACCGCCCTTGATGTGATCGGTTTCCGGCATTTCAACGCCGGACGTTCCCTGCCGGACTTTCACATCGACCCGGTCAAGAACCTCGTGGCTGATCTCGGCAGGGCCCAGGTTGGTCACATGCATGCCCGGTTCCAGCCAGTCGGCATCGAACGTGGGCTCCATGGAATCCGTCGCTGACGCCAAAATGTCGGAACCTGCAACGGCAGCCTGCGCGCTGTCGACTGCGTCCACATCGATGCCAAGCTCCGCACTCATTTCGTTAGCAAACTTCTCCCGGTTGGCCAAGGTGGGACTAAAAACCTTCACCCGTTCGATGTCACGGACGACACTAAACGCCTGTAGATAGGTACGCGCCATGCCGCCGGACCCAAGCAGACCGACCGTTTTGGCATCGGCCCGGGACAGATGCTTCACCCCGATCCCGGCCCCGCCGCCGACGCGCATATGCTGGATGGTTCCGTCGTTAATCATTGCCAGCGGCTCACCATTTTCCGAAGAAAGCAGGAACACCAGCCCACAATAGGTACCGGGCTCAACACAGTACTTGTCTTCGGTCCACCGGCCGGCGCCATCAGTCGGCCAAGTGATCACGTCGGATTTCATGCGAATGGAAAAAATGCCGTCGTGGACCCCTTCCATTGTACCCCAGCGATAATACCCATCGTCCCGCTCACAGGGGGCATACATGTCCAGACGGGGTCGATGGGCTGCCCTGCCAGAGGGAATATCCTGAAACGCAGCTTCCTGAGCGTCGATGCATTCCTTCATCGACAGCAATTCGGAAACGAGCGCGTTATCGATAAAGAGCATGACGCGATCCTTCCTTAAACCCGGAATTCTGCCTGTACTTCTTCCGGAAAGAGCTCCTCTACTTCGACTTTCCGCTGACAGACCCCCTGTTCGAACCCGTATTGCAGGAACGCTTCAAGCGTCGTCCGGTTGGGCTCAATACCATAGGGGAAAAAGTCGTCGCCGAATAGTTTCCGCGCCTTCTGCGCCCCTTCGTAACACCAAGCGTAGGGAACCCGTGTCGCCGTCATTTCCTGAACCCGGAACATAGCGCGGTCCTTGGCCTCCGTGAACGCCTTCAAAAGGTTCATCGCGATCCAGCGGTTTTCCCGGAAGACATCGCCCCGCATCGCGATCACATGCATGATCGGAAAGATGCCGGTGTCCTTGTAGTACTGCTCCTCTACCTCCTGGTAATTTGGGTAGAGGTGCACAATCGTGTCGTCGCCCTCTTCCACCGGGGCAGGCGGATGGGCGGACATGATGCAGTCGATCTCCCCGTCGAAAAGCATCTGGGTCAGGGATTTGTCCGGCCGTGGTGTATAGGACACGCCATCGGGCAGTTTCAGCTTCACCTTTTCCTGCCGTCCGGCATCGTTGACTCCGCCCTGGATCCAGTCGATTTCCTGTAACGGGATTCCCATGTTGTGGACTAGCCAGCCGCGCGTATAGATGGACGCCGTCTGCGCCCATTCGGGGATACCTATTTTCTTGCCGCGCAAATCCGATGCATCCCTTATCCCGCTGTCCGGCAGAACGAAGAGCGACGATTGACGGAAAACGCGTGATGGAAACACTGGGATTGCAGTGACCGTGTCGTCATCCTGTGATTTAAGAGCGATATATTTACCGAAAGACATTTCGGACACGTCCCATTCCCGAAACTTAATGAACCGGAAAAACGTCTCTTCGATCTGCAGGTTCAGATACCGCAGATCGATCCCCTCGGCCTGAATATCGCCGCGTGTCAGGTCGCGCGTGTGCTCGTAATCACTGGCGGCATAAGTGATCTCTAGTCTGGACATTCGCTACTCCGAAATGCGCGCTCGATAGACTTCGGGCGGGAACTGCGCCCCGCCCGACCTGAATTCTGACTTAGGCGACTTTTTTGCGCCAGCCCATCTTTTTGTCCAGCTCATCGCCGGCGTCCGCGATCCCGCTGAGATAATGCTCCCAGACGATCAAATTTTCCTCGCACGCATCGACGACCTCGTCTTCCATGCGAAGTTTGCTGGCATATTTGGCGACCGTGTTCCATCCAAGGTTTGAATGCTTGATGTCCGCTTCGGAATGCATACCGAAGAAAAGGCGCTGCTCCTCGTTTAGGCCGAACATTTTACCCCAGCGCCGGTTTTCGTTGCCGAACCAGCCCTTCTTGCGAACAACACCACGACCGTAACCGGGAATGTTCGACCGTTCGGCGCAGGTATTGGCCATGAGACCAAGCAGCCAGTGCCGGTTGGTCATCAATCCGTCCCAAGCACGCCAGGCGAGACGTGTGGACGGTAGCAATTTTGCGCTTCGTATCTGGGACCGCTTCATGCCGCAATCGACGCCGAGGTCTTCCAGCACTTTCCAATGTGGCCTTCCGTCGCCGTGATCCGTATCGGATACAATTTCTTCGACACAGGCTTCGAGAATGCCAAGCTTGACGTCCCATTCCGGACAGTTCGTGGCGACGCGCAGCTTCAGCACCGAATTGCGGTGCATCGTATTCTGGCGATGCTGCATGACAAACATATAGGCCCGGCCCTTTGTCAGGGGTTCGTTGATCATCCGGGAATTCTTGGAATATTTATCGACCACCTTGTCGAGGGCGGCGACCACTGTTTTAGAGCTCATGACGATCCTCTCATGTTACAAAATTATTATTACGTTGTTCATATAAGTATAATCAAAAACACTTGCGAGCTAGCTTCCATTCCGTTTCGAAATATCTGATCAGGCGTGTTTCAGCCGCCCTTCGCTGGCATCGATCCGGTCTGCGATTACCTCGTCGATCAGGCCTCGGACAGCGCGCGAGGCATTGTTCTCAAGGAAAGACGATGCATAGGCAATGTGGAGAGTTCGCGGAATGCGGGGACGGACGATTTGTGCTGCATACAGCCGTCCCGCCGCTACCGATTGTTGGACACCGGCATAGGGCAAAATTCCGCACGCCAGGCCGCCTTCAACAAGATCCCGAGATGTCGCAACCGCGTGTATTTCCAGAACGATATTGAGTTTGAAATCCCTCTCTCGGGCCGCTTCTTCGATCCATTCCCGCAACCCCAAACCACGGCTGGGGAGAATAAGTTCCCGCTGACAAACTTCGCGGAAGGTTATTGTGTCACCGGGGTCTTCCGCTGAGGTTGGGACAATCAGATACAGATATTCAAGTAGCAGCGGTTCCGTTCGGATACCGCTAACGACAGTCGGGTTATAGGTAAATCCCATATCGAGTTTGTTCTCGCTGAGCCGGCGCATAATCCCCTCACTCAGCCCTTCGAACAGATTAAGGGAAATATCCGGATATTTTTCCCAACACCGTTCAACAAGCGTTTTGGCAAGAACTGCGCTGGCTGTGGGGGTAATGCCCAACGTGATTTCGCCCCGCGGCGGACCCGAATGATCGGTCACCTCCCGCCTTGCCTGCTCAACCTGTTTGAGGATCGCGGTAGCGTGACGCAACAGAACCGTCCCGGCCTCCGTCGGTTCAACCCCGCGGGAATGACGGTGCAAAAGAGAAACCCCCAATTCCTCCTCAAGTTTCCGGATTTGCAGCCCCAGCGCCGGCTGGGCAACCCGAACGCGATCAGCTGCGCGCGTGAAACTTTTAGCTTCGACAATTTCGAAGAAATACCTGAGTTGCCGGATATCCATATCGACGCACCTCCCTATAAGTGTTTTATATAGGTCAACGTCGTCCCATACCGCAACGACCTTTGTGCTGATTTTCGGCGACTGACCGTCTGCCCGCAACAAGAGGATGGGCAATGCCACGCATCCGCTAGATCGAAAATCACTAAAAGACCCAAGAAACCGCCGCATCTATTGAACCAGCGGAGCGCACCGGAGCCCCCGACCCGCGGGTGGTCAGCATCATGACCCGGCACCCCACGGCCGGAACGGGCTGGGTGAAGTACTGGAATTCACTGTTATACCTGGGCCTTCTTCGACTCCCCTTGGGGACGCTAATTTGACCGCAGGGAACTGCGGTTTTTTGCTACCAGTAGTCACATTGTAGTCACGAACTAAGTATTCCTCGTCAAACTGCTCCATCATTATCTCGTCAGCGCCCGGCATAGCATGCGTGTAAATGCGTAGTGTCACGACGTCGCTTTTATGTCCGGCACGTTTAGACACTGCGGCGACCGGATACCCGTCATTCAGCACTTTCACACACCCGCACTTCCAAAAAGCTAAGCGGCCGCCCATGGGGGCGGCCGCTTTTCATTTTAAAACTGGCCTTTTAAATATTGATAAACAACCAGATTTTTTCCGCCTCTATTTCAGGAGACCGACATCCTTATAGTATTTGATTGCTGCAGGATGATAAGGCACATCGCTCCCAAATTGCTTTGCCAGCCGTTTGTTCGCTTCGTAGGAACGCCATAGCGGTCCGCCTGCTTTTAACTGCTTCTCCTGAGTGTGCATGACCTTGGTTACTTTATAGACGACCTCGTCAGACACCCCCTTGTGAGTCCACAACAGGTAGTCATAGGAAACCATGTTAGTGGGTTCGATAACACCGGTTAAACCTTTTCTGGGATTAACAATGGAAAATTCTGTCTTAGGGAAATGTTTATGCACCTTTTTTAAGGAAGCTTCGCCCTTTGGAAAGCCAATATGACGGACGCCACCATCAATTTTTGCTTCCATCTGTTTTACAAAGCCGGACCCAGCGGCAGCGCATGCGAAATCAAGTTTTCCAGCAATGAATGATCGCCAATGCTGGACGAGGCCCACCTGGGGAACCGATTTGATATCAGCCGGGGTCAGGTCTCCGGTCGCCAGAAAGGCATGAAAAATATTGTTAAAAAGCGGTGCCCCCTTGAAGCCGGTGGCCATTCGTTTCCCTTTGAGCTGGGAAATTTTGGTAATGCCCAATTTCTTGGGTACGACAACGGATATTGTAAATTTCATCATCGTCGCGACCATGCGCAGGTTGTCGTATTTAGTACCTTTCGAAAGTCCTGTGCCGGTAAGCGCCATATAATATTGAGAGATGTTTGATATTCCAAACGCAAGTTCTCCCGCATTAACAACAGGGATATATTGCTGCGTGCCGCCCATGGTTTGACGTCGCATCTGGATGCCTGGAGCGTGCTCAGAAACGGCCTTTGAAATGGTCGCTGTTATCTGAGAAACGGCGCCAGCTTTCGTTGAACCGATACCGATCGTTGCGGCCGAGGCGGTAGTTGAAAAGGCGATGCCACCAGCAGCACAAAGCACAAGTTTGAAGTAGTTCATAGATCCCTCCCTCAAGGTAATATTAGTTATTAATGGGAATAGGCTATTACAAGAAATTCATTATGTCGATTCGTATGGTTAGATATAATAAAATTTAATATATAGTGTATGAATATACTTATGTTGCGATGACCGCTTACCCTGAAAGCCGGGTCTGATTTTTGAACATGCGCGCCTTATTAAAAACCCAGGATAATGAAAAATTACTCTGCAGATAGTCAAAAAAATTTCGCAGTAAAACAGGGAAGTTAAAATGAAATGTTATGTAACAAATAATTCACCTTACGCTCGTAAAGTCCGTGTCGTGGCCTTTGAGGCAGGGCTATATGATGAGGTCGAATGGACAACAATCACGCGTGAAGAACGTGGTGACATTAACAACTTCAATCCGCTTGGCAAAGTGCCGGTGGCAGTCCTTGGTACAGGCGATATCGTGTGTGACTCTCCGGTGATATGCGCGTATTTGGATAGTTTGACCAGTAGTATCGATTTAATACCGAAATCTGAACCAGAGCGATGGCAGACCCTTACACTTGAGGCGTTGGGCGATGGTCTTGGCGACACGGTGATTGTGATATCCCAAGAGAAACAGAGGCCGAGCGAAAAATATTCACAAGAAATTGTCGAACGCCAAACGGCTAAAATAAAATCAACGCTTTCGGTTCTCGACAGCGCGGCGATAGATTTTAATGACCCGCCATTATTGGGTGAAATCGCTGTCGCCTGTGCGATGGGTTATATGGAATTCCGAGGCATCGTTCCTGAATGGTCCGAAACCTACGTAAACCTAGCTAAGTGGTATGACAATATCCTTAAACGCTTGTCATTCAGGAAAACGGCGCCGGAATGATATTAATACAAGCTAGGAAAATTCTTTGTCCACGACTCAAAAGATACTAACCGTGGTTGGTTAGACAAAGGTGTGTCAGAGAAAATACCAAAACGTTGATTTCGGTTAGATCGAGAAACAGGCAATCTAAAAAAGATTTAGGTTTAAATTAGAAATTTATGCTCCTCGCACACAATTCCATTCGCACCTGATTGACAGGCACTATTAATAAAAGATATAGGTTGGTTATTGTTTTCATATAACGCCCGCTGACGCTAATGGCATTCGGAGGGTGTAAAGGGATTCGGCATGGGTGAATATACGATTAAGTCGACAGAATCATCGGAATTGCGATCGCGCCTTGGGCATCCGGTAATAGATGCCGATGCACACATCATCGAATGTGGGTTCGTGCTGCCGGATTTTCTGAAAGTGGTCGGCGGGCCCGATTTGGTCAAGCGTTTCGATAAGGCTTTGGCAACCTCACGACCCGGCGGTGCCAAGTCTAATTTCTGGCAGGCTCATACGGGCAAATACACCATCGACCGCCTCGCCACCATGTTGCCGGGGCTATATGAGAGGCGTCTAGATGAGGCCGGCGTTGATTTCAGCACTCTCTACAGCACGCTGGGATTTTGGATTCAGGTGATGCCGGATGATGAAGTTCGTGCCGCTGCGGCTCGCGCACTCAACATGATGAACGCAGAACTCTTTAAGGATGTCAGCCGTCGTATGAGGCCCGCCGCACTGATACCCATGCACACGCCGGATGAAGCCATTGGCGAGTTGGAATTTGCCGTCAAGGAACTGGGCATGCAGGCGGCCATGACCTGCAACGAGGTACTGCGACCGCACCCGGAAGTGGTCGCTAACGCGCCCGAGCTCGCTGATTATGCCCGGCACTGGACGCCGCTAGCGCTCGATAGTCCCTATGATTATGACCCGTTCTGGGCCAAATGCGTCGAACTTAAAGTTGCGCCTGCTGGTCACAGCATCAACTATGGCGGCGTTCACGGTTCTACCAGCAATTATGTGTTCAACCGGCTCGGCCTGTTTGCAACAATGGGGCATGCGGCGGCGCGCGCTTTATTCCTGTCCGGTGTCACACAACGGTTTCCCGACCTT
>CAJWUK010000063.1 GCA_913047365.1 uncultured Alphaproteobacteria bacterium
GCCACCGGCTTCACGCTTTTTGTCGATACGATTCTTCGGGTGTTGCCCGATCCGCCGTTCGCGCCGCGGGTGTACGTACCCGTCGGATCGGAGGCATTCGGGTTGGCGGCGCTGCGACAGGACGGTTGGGTGACCGTCGCCGGGGTTGAGACTGTTTCAGACAACGTCGCGGAGGCAAAGCGGCTTGGGTGCACGCATGTCTGGTCGACAGAGGGGCCGGTCGACGTCGAAGAAGGGAACAACCTATGAGCAACGTGGCGGTTGTCGGCTCGCAATGGGGCGATGAAGGTAAGGGCAAGATTGTTGACTGGCTGTCGGAGCGGGCGGATGTCATCGTCCGGTTTCAGGGCGGACACAATGCGGGTCACACGTTGGTCATTGACGGCAAAGTTTACAAGCTGAGCCTGCTGCCATCGGGCGTGGTGCGGGGAAAACTATCCATCATCGGAAACGGGGTCGTGGTCGATCCCTGGGCCTTGCTCGACGAAATTGAAACTGTCCGCGATCAGGGCGTCGATATTTCGCCGGACACATTGAAAATTGCGGAAAACGTGCCGTTGATTCTTCCCCTGCACGGGTCGCTGGATCGGGCCCGGGAAGACGCGCGCGGTAACGAAAAAATCGGCACCACAGGGCGCGGTATAGGGCCAGCCTATGAGGACAAAGTGGCGCGGCGCGCCGTCCGGCTTTGTGATCTGACCGATCCTGATACGCTGGCCGAACGCGTCGACAATCTTTTGTCTCATCATAACGCGCTGCTGCGCGGTCTCGGCGCGGAGGAGATCGATCCCGGGGAATCTCTGGAGGCGCTGCGTGGAATTGGGGACGCGTTGTTACCCTATGCTGCCCCGGTCTGGCGCGATCTGGCGGCGGCTCATCGGGCCGGTCGGAAAGTCCTGTTCGAGGGCGCGCAGGGTTTCATGCTGGATGTGGATCACGGGACCTATCCCTTCGTGACGTCTTCCAACACGCTGGCCGGTCAGGCGGCTGCGGGCAGCGGCATGGGGGTCGGCGCTGTCGGTTACGTTCTGGGCATCACCAAGGCCTATACGACCCGTGTTGGTTCAGGGCCGTTTCCCACCGAGCAGCAGAACGATATCGGCAACCTTCTGGGCGAACGGGGGCATGAATTCGGAACCGTCACCGGGCGTCAGCGCCGCTGCGGCTGGTTCGATGCGGTGCTCGTTAGCCAGTCGGCGACGATCGGGGGTATACATGGCATCGCTCTGACGAAACTCGACGTACTCGACGGAATACCGGAACTACAGGTCTGCATCGGCTATCATCATGACGGAACGGCTTACGACTACTTTCCCGCAGGTCGGAATATCCAGGCCGGAATAGAGCCGGTCTACGAAACCCTTGAAGGGTGGGAGGAGAGTACCCAGGGCGCGCGAAGCTGGGCGGACCTGCCGGCGGCTGCAGTGAAATATGTGCGCAGGATCGAAGAACTTATCGGTGTTCCAGTCGCGCTGCTGTCGACAAGTCCGGAACGTGAAGACACGATTCTGGTCAGGGACCCCTTCGCCGGCTGAACACGGACGCAGATTTACCCGAAAACCGAGATAAGTCCCTATCTATCAATAGGTTAATTAGCATCAAGCGTAAACAAGAATTCGTTTATGCTGTGTTAAAATATGCCAGCATCGCCCAGTTTCGATATCGCCCATTTTCGATGACGGAGTATTTGGGTTGGACCAAGTGGAAAATATTGATGAAGAAGCCCCCCCGGGGGGACGGCTCGGCTGTCACTCTAGTCTCCGGGAAGCTGGCCGTAAGCCGTTCTTGATGATAGCCGACGCCGACCTTCAGAGTTCTCGACAGCATGATCATCATGCTGTCCTCGGGGTCGCCCGCCTCGATCAGGGTTTCGTTCCGTGCCAGCTGTTTGACGACGGCAAAGCTTAGAAAATCAGTGAGCTGGGCACGCGTCAGTGAACTGAGGATCGAATCCTCTGGCAGCCAGTCATACAGCGTTTAAGAACATTCCATTTCCGCGCGCCCATCCGAACAAGTATCGCGGCAAGCCTTTCCGGGTAACCGCCAACGCTAGACGCCTAAGGGGCGCGATTAGCCGGAAGGTATGCTCTGCCGTTCAATCCGACCATTGATAACGACGGATTTCATGGTTTTTTGCAGCTTTTCGAAGGCGCGGACCTCAATCTGGCGTACCCGCTCGCGCGAGATGCCGTACTCCTGGCTCAGCTCTTCTAAGGTCTGCGGCTCTTCCTGCAGCCGTCGCGCGGCGATAATTTTACGTTCCCGTTCATTCAGGACATCCATGGCTTCGATTAGCATTTTCCGGCGTTCGTCCATTTCTTCCTGATCGGCCAGGATGGTTTCCTGGTCGTCGGAATCGTCGACCAGCCAATCCTGCCATTCTCCTTCAGAATCTGCCCGCAGCGGCGCGTTCAGCGACGAGTCCGGTCCCGCCATACGCCGGTTCATGTTGATGACTTCTTCTTCGCTGACGTTTAGCTTGGTCGCGATTTTTTCCAAGTGTTCCTGTTTAAGATCGCCCTCTTCCAGCGCTTTGATTTCCCCTTTTAAGCGCCGAAGGTTGAAGAATAGTTTCTTCTGGGCGGCTGTGGTGCCGATCTTCACAAGCGACCAGGACCTGAGAACGTATTCTTGAATGGAGGCCCGGATCCACCACATGGCGTATGTCGCCAGCCGGAAACCCTTTTCTGGATCGAAACGCTTCACCGCCTGCATTAGCCCAACATTGCCTTCGGAAATGATTTCCCCCAGCGGCAGGCCGTAGCCCCGGTATCCCATAGCGATTTTTGCGACCAGGCGAAGGTGGCTGGTGACCAGCTGAGCGGCCGCGTCCTGGTCCTCGTGTTTTTTCCAGCGCTTAGCCAGCATGTATTCCTGTTCCGGCTCCAGCATCGGAAACTGACGTATTTCCTGAAGATACCTGGATAGATTGCTGTCCGGATTCAGATTGGGGACAGAAGGCAAATTGCTTGGCATCGGAAGCACCTCGAAAATTCACACGAACCCTCAGACCGGGTGCCTGACGGCCGCCCTAGTCTTCGTATAAGTCCTTAACCTTAATATTTAGTAAAGGTCACCCGCGATTTCCAGAGGTGCCTAAAATTCGAGCCAAAAGGGCCAAATCCGGGGGTAACGGGCTCTCGAACGAGAGCGTTTCCCCCGTGATAGGGTGGGCGAACCCGAGTAACCGCGCGTGCAGCGCCTGCCGGTTCAGCTTTGCGACCAGCGTCGCCGCCTCTTCGCCGATGGCTGCTTTACGGGGCCGCGTCGTGCCGCCGCCATACACGGAATCACCGATTACCGGGTGTTTGATATGGGCCAGATGGACCCGAATCTGGTGGGTGCGACCGGTTTCCAGGCGGCACTCGATCAAGGTCGCCGCACCGGTACCGAACACGGTCTCTGTGATGTAATTGGTTTTTGCTTCGCGGCCCCCAGCCGTGCGCACCGCCATTTTCTTTCTGTTGCGGGGGCTGCGCCCGATATTGCCTTCGATCGATCCGGCCGCCGGGTTCGGCAACCCCCAGACGAATGCGGCATAGGCACGTTCCACCGTGCGGTCCGTGAACTGCGCGGTCAACCCGCCATGCGCGGGGCCGGTTTTGGCAGCTACCAGCAACCCGCTGGTGTCCTTGTCCAACCGGTGGACGATTCCCGGCCGACGCACCCCGCCGATTCCTTGCAGACTGTCTCCGCAATGGGCGATCAGCGCGTTGACCAGCGTGCCGTCCGGGTTGCCCGGCGCCGGGTGCACCACCAGCCCGGCAGGCTTGTCGACGACGATCAGGTCGTCATCCTCGTGCACCACATCCAGAGGAATGTCCTGCCCCTGTGGGGCCGCATCTACCGCCGCGGGGATGCTGACAGCGAAACTTTCCCCAGGTTTGACCTTGCGAGACGGCTCTACTATCGTCTCGCCGCCTGAAACCACACCGCCGTCTTCGATTAGCCGTTTCAGGAACGTCCGTGACCGGTCGGACAGGGCGTTGGCCAGCAGGCGGTCTAGCCGTTCCCCTTCGGCGCCTGGCGGCACGGCGATATCGAGAGATGTCGTTTTAGTTTTAGTTTCGTCGGTCATGAAAGAGTAAGGACATAATACATGCGCGCTCTCAAGGCCCTTGTGATCGGGATGGGCGTTTTGATCGTCATCGGCGTTGTCGTTCTGGTCTATGCGATCATCGATCGCGCCGGAAAAACCAATGGGCTGGAAACGATGGCCGCCCAGTCGCAGATCGACCTTCCGGCTGGCGCTCAGATCGTGGAAACCAGTATCGGTGATGGACGCATCGTCGTCAGGTTATCTCTCGTGGATGGAAGTCAGAGGTTGCTGTTGATTGATGCTGATACCGGAGGCCGGATCGGCGCGGTAAACCTGAAACCCGGAAGCTGATCTAGTCCTGGATCCCGTATAGCGCCCTAGCGTTGTCATCCAAAATCTTATCTACAATAGGTGCTGGAACGCGGCCGTCATCCTTAAGCTTGCGGATGGCATCGATCTCGGTTGATGTGTCGGCATGGCCGTAATCCGACCCCACCACCAGATTGTCCTCGCCAGCGTATTTCAGTACCCAGTCCAAATCGTCGGTCACCTGGCAGGCAACCCACATGTTCCATTCCTTCAGCGGAAATTCCGGCAGCTCTTCGCCGCGCCGGCGCAGCCTCAGGCCCAGATCGTTTATGACATAGGGCACCCACTGGGAACTGACTTCGATCCAGCCCCAGCGCACATCGGGAAATTTTTTTGGCACGCCGTGCCACACTAGCGAATGGAATGCGCCGATGGTGGTCAGTTTGAACTTGTTGAAACCGGGGTCGTCCTTGAAGAAATCGTATGTGGTAAAGCAATTGTTGGCTGAATGGGGACAGACGGCTAGGTCCAGTTCCTGAGCGATTTCATACAGCGGAAAGAACCACGGGTCCGACAGCATACGGTCGCATTCCTGGCCGCACAGGAAGATTCCCACCGCGCCGTTCTCCCTACAGAACGCTAGTTCGTCGCGCAGTCGTTTCGGCGACAGCACGGGCGCCATCGCTACCCAGCGCAACCGGTTGTCGGACTGCTTCCAGGCATTGGCGAGCCATCGGTTGTAGCTGCGGTAAAGCGCGTATTGCAGGTCGGGTTTTCTTGTTAGCGGCCGCAGGAATACGGTCGGGTAAAGAACTTGGATATCGACTCCCAGCTTGTCCATATGCGCCAGCCGGCGCGATACGTCCGACAGGGTACGGGATTCCTCTGGAGCGTCGGCGTTCATACCCGCCATCTTGCTTTGCAGAAACCCGTCGATGACCCAGAAGGCCTGCTGGGTTTCGCCTTGGCGGCCTTCAATTTCAGGGCCCCAGTCGCGGGTGACCGAGAGCGGGGTAAGAGTGTGTTCTTCCTCGCGAATATACTTCCACGTCTCCGTGGTTTCGATGACATGTGCGTCTGAATCAATAATCGGCATCTGGTGTCCTCCCGACTGGCCCTTGTTTTGCATATTCTGGGAATTTGGCGGCCGTCCGGCAACCGGCCAGCGATTGCTTGCCTGGGCCACTTGGAGACCATACAAAAACGCCCTGCACACCGCCTGTTTGCCTGGATGAACTATACTGAACGACGTTTCCGAAGGAGGCTTAACCGTGTTAACCCATTAGAGTCTCGACTTGCGGCCAAAGGCCGGAAAAATAACTGATCTGGCCGGCGGAATGATGCATTTTGCTGCCCGCCAGTAACGTCTAATCCGATTTATCAATAAGTACGGTCGTACATTTCCCGCATGTGAGCCTCGACGGTAGTCGGCTGGTATCTCGGGCTGGCGCCATCTCCTAGGCAAACGTCCAAGGCGACCACTTCATGCGTCGGGTTACCACTGAAAAAAAACGGGATCGAATAGCGTTCCCTGCCGGAAATGTTGATCACCCGGTGTAGGGTCGACCGGTAGGTATCGTTGGTCCAGCGGGAAATCATGTCCGCCAGGTTCACGACATAGGTGCCGGGGATCGGCGGCGCATGCAGCCAGTCACCGTCTGCGCCCAGCACCTGCAACCCGCCGTTTTCGTCCTGCAGCAGCATAGTGATGCCGCCGAAATCTGTGTGCGCGCCGCAGCCTTTTTCGCCCGGCTCCGGGTTCGCCGGCTGCGGCGGGTAATGCAACAGCTTCAGCGCTGTCAGCGGTTCGTGACAGAAATCCGAGAAGTAGTTTTCCGGCAGGCCCAGAGACAGGGCGATGCCTGCCATCAGTGTTTCTCCCAGCGAGAGCATTTCCGCGTAATAAGCGTTCATCGTGTCCTGAAAACCCGGCAGCCCTTCGGGCCACTGGTTGGGTCCCAGATTAAAGTCACTGCGCGCAAGGCGGGGATGGCCCAACGGTATGTCTTCGCCAATATAGAGGCCCTCCTTCAGATCTGGCGGACTTCCGTCCTCCAGGGTTTGGCCACCCAGTCGTTCATAGCCGCGATTATGGGGCGAAAGGGTCATATCGATGGCGAGCTTTGTTTTCTCTGGCTGACCGAAAAAGGTGGCAGCCTGGGCGAAAACCTGCTTCTGCAGATCTGGATCGACGCCATGTCCGCTGACATACATGAAACCGCGATCGAGACAGGCGGCGCGCATTTCCTTACCTAATGCTTCACGCGCGCCAGCGTCGCCGTTGCGTAGGGCCGCGATGTCAATGATTGGCAGAGCGTTTTCATTAATGTGTTCTGCGCTATGGGCAGTCATGTCGGAAGGCCTTGATTAGATTAATTCCAAGTTAATACCAATTTGGGAAGCCGGTCCATAATCGAGAAGCGACTGTTAATTAGGCAAAAAAACTGTGACTACTGAATACTAATAATTTTGAATTGGTTGTTAGTCTTAACAGTTTAGATACATGCCGGTAGTTTTGGTCGAACGGTATTACGATTTTGCGCCTTAATTGATGGATGACAATGACGTCAAAGACCGTAAGGAAGCAGTGATCGCCGTTACGACTTTGATTATGGTTGAGGTCAATGTTCACTGACACCTCACAATCTAATGCCCGCAAATCAATCGATTGCCGGTCCGACGGCGCAGCGGAGCTATCGTTCACGCTGACGGACGGCGAGTCCCGGCTTAAACATCTCTATCAATCCGATCCGTGCCGAGTGCTTTTTCCGTCCAGTCGGGTCAATGGGCCCAAGGAAGCCGTCATCGTCACCACGTCTGGTGGGGTCGTAGGCGGAGATCGGCTAAGATTTGACATCCACGGCGGTACGTCGACGACAGCCACCGTGACAACTCAGGCAGCGGAGAAGGTTTACCGGTCCACTGGTGAAGATAGCGTGATCGACATTTCAATTTCGGTCCGAGACGCGGCGTTTCTTGAATGGGTGCCTCAGGAAACGATCCTTTTCGAAGGCGCTCGGCTGCGGAGATTCACAGATATCGCTACTTTCGGATCTGGTCGGTTTATCGCCGGCGAAATTGTCGTTTTTGGTCGACGCGCACGAAATGAAAAATTCACAAACGGACTACTGCACGACGCTTGGCGGATCCGAACCGGCGATGCGCTTGTTTGGTTGGATAGCCTCCATTTGGACGGCGATATCGGAAAGACAATTAACGATCGTTATGCTTTCGACGGCGCGGCGACACTGGCGACCGTCGTTTATGGCGGGTTCGATGCGAAGGATCGCCTCGCCTTCGCGAGGGAAGTCATTAGATCGGGCGCGGTGACCTGCGTCGACAATATCTTGATTGCGCGGTTTATCGATGTCGATGCTGCCAGGTTGAGAGCGAATGTGGCGCGGTATTGGATAGATCTACGCAGCGAATTGGGCGGATTGCCGCCCGTCCTGCCTAGGGTTTGGGAAACATAGGGAGAACCAATATGCAGCTAACGCCTAGGGAAAAAGACAAGCTCCTAGTCGCGATGGCGGCGATGGTGGCGCGCAAACGGCTGGACCGCGGGGTGAAACTTAACCATCCTGAAGCGATCGCCCTCATCACGGATTTTGTGGTCGAAGGTGCACGCGACGGCAAATCGGTGGCTGATCTGATGCGCGACGGGGCGACCGTTATTTCTCGCAATGAGGTCATGGACGGTATTCCTGAAATGATCCCCGATATTCAAGTCGAAGCAACCTTTCCGGACGGCACAAAGCTGGTCACCGTTCACGAACCCATCCGCTGAGGGAGCTCGAGATGAAACCCGGAGAAGTCATGACGGCCGACGGCGCGATTACGCTCAATGAGGGGAGGGATACCGCCGAGGTCGAGGTCGCCAACACGGGCGATCGGCCAGTGCAGGTCGGCTCTCATTATCATTTTTACGAAGCCAATGAACAATTGTCGTTCGATCGCGAGGCAACCCGCGGGTTCAGACTTGATATTCCTGCCGGAACGGCCGTGCGCTTCGAGCCCGGCCAGACCCGATCCGTGCAGCTGGTAGCCTATGCCGGTAGACGGGTCGTTAGAGGTTTCAACGCGAAGATCAACGGCAAGCTGGGGAGTTGATCGATGGCTTATGAAATCGATCGCAGCGCCTATGCCGATATGTTTGGCCCGACCACCGGCGACCGCGTCCGCTTAGGCGACACTGATCTGATCATTGAGGTGGAGGACGACCGCACTGTTTACGGAGAAGAGGTGAAG
Source organism: uncultured Alphaproteobacteria bacterium (assembly GCA_913047365.1). Taxonomy (GTDB): domain Bacteria; phylum Pseudomonadota; class Alphaproteobacteria; order MPNO01; family UBA830; genus CAJWUK01. Next base: position 8,597 of record CAJWUK010000063.1, read on the forward strand.
TTCGGCGGTGGTAAGGTCATCCGCGACGGCATGGGACAAGCCCAGACAACCCGCGCTGACGGCGCGGTCGATACCGTGGTCACCAACGCGCTGATCATTGACTATATTGGGATCTACAAGGCGGATATCGGGCTCAAGGACGGGCGTATTGCGGCGATCGGCAAGGCGGGAAATCCCGATATCCAACCCGGGGTCGATATTGTTGTTGGGCCCGGCACGGAGGCCATCGCTGCTGAGGGCAAGATTGTCACTGCCGGTGGCCTCGACGTGCATATTCATTTCATCTGCCCGCAACAGATAGATGACGCGCTCTACAGCGGACTGACAACGATGATGGGCGGTGGCACGGGTCCGGCAGCCGGCTCGAACGCTACGACCTGTACGCCCGGCCCCTGGCACATCGGCCGCATGTTGCAGGCTGCGGAAGCATTCCCGATGAATCTGGGTTTCTTCGGTAAGGGCAACGCGTCGACCCCGGCGGCACTCGAGGAACAGGTGAAAGCGGGTGTGTGTGCCTTGAAACTTCACGAAGACTGGGGCACTACTCCTGCGGCCATCGATACCTGTCTGACAGTCGCCGATGATTATGACATTCAGGTCCTGATCCATACCGACACGCTGAACGAATCCGGTTTCGTCGAAAATACCGTTGCCGCGTTTAAAGACCGGACTATCCATGCGTTTCACACCGAAGGCGCTGGTGGCGGTCACGCACCGGATATCATCAAAGTGTGTGGCGAGAGCAATGTCATCCCGTCGTCGACCAACCCGACGCGACCATTCACCGTCAATACGGTGGACGAGCACCTCGATATGCTTATGGTGTGCCACCACCTTGACCCGAAAATTCCAGAAGATGTCGCTTTCGCCGAAAGTCGTATCCGTCGGGAAACTATCGCTGCAGAGGATATCCTTCACGACCTTGGCGCGTTTTCGATCATTGCGTCCGACAGCCAGGCGATGGGAAGGGTGGGCGAGGTGATCACTCGTACATGGCAAACCGCCGACAAGATGAAGAAGCAGCGCGGCAGTCTTTTGGAGGACACCGGCGATAATGATAATTTTCGGGTCCGCCGGTACATCGCTAAATACACCATCAATCCGGCAATCGCCCACGGCATTTCCGATCATGTGGGATCCATCGAGGTCGGTAAGCTGGCCGATCTCGTGTTGTGGGATCCTCGGTTCTTCGGGGCAAAGCCGGATGTCGTATTGAAATGCGGCACCATCGCCGCCGCGCCTATGGGAGATCCCAACGCATCTATCCCAACACCGCAGCCGGTACATTACCGACCCATGTTTGGGGCGTTCGGCAAATCGCTGACCGCTAGCTCGGTCAGCTTTGTCAGCCAAGCAGGACTTGATGCAGGTATAAAGGAGGACCTTGGCCTCGACCGCGCCGTGCTACCGGTTACCAATACCCGGGGCGGGATCGGCAAGAAGGCGATGCTACTTAATGATGCCACCCCGGCGATGGAGGTCGACCCGGAAACCTATGAGGTGCGTGCCGACGGCGAGTTGCTGACCTGTGATCCGGCGGAAATCCTACCGCTCGCGCAGCGGTACTTCCTGTTCTGATGGCCGGTCCTTTGCGAAGAGCCGATCATGTGGCGGGCGCGGGTGATTGGCCTGCCGACCGGGCTAGCAGTACCGTCGTGCTGGACTACGACAACCGTTACCGTCGACGTATCCGCTTGTGCTGCGAGGACGGAACGCCCGTTCTGCTGGATCTCGAGAAGGCGATAGCCCTACGCGATGGAGACGGTTTGGCGGTTGAGGACGGTTCCTGGATTGCTGTGCGGGCAGCGGCCGAGAGGCTAGCCGAAATCACCTGTTCCCGCGCACACGACCTACAGCGGGTTGCTTGGCACTTGGGAAACCGGCATTGCCCTGCCGCCATCGAAACCGGTCGCATCCTGATTCGACGAGATCATGTCATCGAGGACATGCTGAGAGGTCTCGGCGCTCGGGTTAGGGAAGTGAACGAGCCGTTCGACCCTGAACGCGGCGCTTATGACGACCAGAACGTGGGGCGGGGTCATATCCATGAATGATTACGCCGGGCAATACCGTCTTTTGAGCTGGCTATCTCCGTCCTACCCAGTCGGTGCGTTCTCTTACAGTCATGGGCTAGAATTCGCGGTCGAAACCGGCACCGTTTCCGATAGGGCATCACTAATTTCCTGGCTGAAAACGGTGTTAATCCATGGTACCGGCAGGATCGATGGGGTTTTGTTTCGTGAAGCCCATGTTGCCACGCGAGCTGAGGACTGGGCGCGACTTAAGGATATCGCAGAGTTTGGCAACGCCTTCCAGCCTACCCCCGAATTCGCGCTCGAATCGCGTGCGCAGGGAGCGGCGTTTGTCCGCGTGACGCGCTCGGCGTGGCCTTCGTCGGCGCTCAACGAGGTCGACGAAGACGTTGTCTATCCGATAGCCGTTGCGGTTTCTTGCGCTGGGCACGATATCTCCTGCAGGGGTGGGTTACAGGGATATTTCCATGCCTTCATGGGCAATTTAGTATCCGCCGCGGTGCGGCTGATCCCGTTGGGCCAGACGGATGGACAGCAGGCGGTCGCCGCCTTGGAGGACACCGTTCGGCAAGCAGTATCTCAAGGCATGGAAATTCCGTTCGACGATATCGGATCTGCGGCACCGCTGATCGATCTGGCTTCGATACAACACGAAACGCAGTACACAAGGCTTTTCCGATCATGACGAATTCAACCCACGGTCCGCTGCGGGTCGGCATTGGTGGCCCGGTCGGGTCGGGCAAGACGGCGTTAACCGATGCGCTTTGCAAACATATGCGCGATACCTACGACATCGCGGTCGTCACCAACGATATCTTTACGCAGGAAGATGCTCAATTCCTGACCCAATCCGGTGCGCTGGTGCCGGAACGGATTATCGGTGTGGAAACCGGAGGATGTCCCCACACAGCCATTCGGGAAGATGCGTCGATCAATCTGGCAGCAGTCGCCGATATGAACGCGAAGTTCCCAGCACTCGATCTCGTGATTATCGAATCAGGCGGCGACAATCTGGCGGCCACATTCAGTCCCGAACTTGCGGATATCACGATTTACGTAATCGACGTATCTGCCGGGGACAAGATCCCCCGCAAGGGTGGCCCCGGGATTACAAGATCGGATTTGCTGGTCATAAACAAAATAGATCTGGCACCGCTGGTGGGTGCCGACCTGGACGTGATGGACCGTGACGCGCGGAAAATGCGCGGAGAAAAGCCGTTTATTTTTTCCAACATCAAGGCGGGCAAAGGCGTCGGGGAAATCGCCGGCCTTATTGTAGAAACCGGTGGGCTTTGATTTGGTTCTCCCGTTTACAGAACGCGTCTGAACATCGCGAAGACGGCTTTCCAGTCCGCGTCAGTGGCGTCCTTGTTGTATACGTCTCGGTCGGGGATGGCATAGCCGTGATCCGTATCTGCATGAATGCTATAGATCGCTTTTGCTGGCCCGGCATCAAACGCCTGTTTCACGGTGTTGATCACATCGGGCGGCGTGAAGGGGTCTTTCTCTCCCATCCCGAAATAGACCTCACCTTGAATGTCGGGTGCGCCGAGGTGAGGAGAATCCGGATGGTCGGAGACTAAAAAGGTGCCGTGGAAACTAGCGTTCGCCCGAAAAATGTCCGGGTAAGTGGCAGCGATCTTCACTACATGCCTGCCGCCCATGCAGTACCCGAAAGATCCTGCGTAACCGCGGGATACGCCGTCTATACCGCGCAGATGGCCCATCAACGCTGCGGTGTCCGATGTCGCCATGTCATCTGTCAACTGGCTGCCGTAATCCAGCATCTGCTGGCGGTCATCCTCCGACAGGGTAAAGATGGATTTGGTGGTTCCATCGGCGTGACGATAGTCAAAGTGGTTGTTTCCCCAGCGATAGTAAAGACTCGGCGCCGCGCAGGCGAAGCCTTCCGCGGCTACGAAGCGGGTAATTTCGCGCAGCTGCTCACGCATTCCCCATATATCCATAAATAGAACAACTGATGGATACGGGCCGTCTCCCTCCGGCATCGCTAGAAAAGTTTCCATCTTTCCGTCGGGCGTCTTCACCAGAAACGTCTGCTCTTTCACTAGAACCCTCCATTTTGACCCTGCATGATCATAGGAGGGTGCATCTGCCGTCGTCTATCGGGTAGGAACTTCGAAGTCCACATTGCGATTTCTTTATCCGTGACCCTCTGCAGCGTGGCTCCTGTCACGAGCCAGTCCGCGCCTTTCAGTTGGTCATCACTGTTGCGACGGAATACCCGTTAGCCGCCGTTT
>CAJWUK010000064.1 GCA_913047365.1 uncultured Alphaproteobacteria bacterium
TTTGCCGTAACTGTCTCAGTCGTTGGTACCAGGAAGCGGCCAACGATCGTGGTATAGGGCTTGATAAGGAGGGGGCGCGGGAAATCGTCTACGGAATGCCGTTCAGCGAATGGCGCGATAAGTATCAGACCGAGGCGACAACCGAACAGCAGGCCAAGTTTGCGGAAGCTAATAAAGGGCACTGATTTCAATACGCCCCCCGCCCACTCTCCCTCTCAGACACCCAATAGGTTGATCCCGCGGGTGGCTGAGAGGGGGAGTGGGCGGGAACGGAATTGATTAGCTACTTTTCCCCCGAAAAATGGGCAACTGTGGATAACCGGACGCCCGTTTTCTTTCCGATTCGAATGGGCGCTCCTAGGTTCTCTCGAACTTAAACGGGACATCAAGGGAGAACCCATATGGCTGACGGAGGTGGTCAGGTAGCGCAGGATCGTCTGCGGTCTTTCATCGAACGCATCGAGCGGCTGGAAGAGGAAAAAACCGTTCTGATGGCGGATATCAAGGAGGTCTATGCTGAGGCAAAGGGGACAGGCTTCGACCCCAAGACAATGCGCAAGGTGATCCGCCTTCGGAAAATGGATGAAAACGACCGGCAGGAGGAAGAGTTCCTTCTGGATACCTATCTCTCGGCCCTTGGCATGCTGCCGCAGCCGGTTGCGGCCGAATAGCCGTCTGAGGCCCTGAAAAGAAAACCCCCGGCCTAGCGGGGGTCTTTTGCGTTACATGTTTTAGAATTTTTCCACCCAGGGCCGAAGCTCAATCTCCCAGGTCCAGGATGACCGATGTTGGCGATGAACGTGCAGGTAATCCCTGGCGATTTCATCCGGCAGCAGCATCGCATCTTCGCCTCGTTCGGCTGCGCGGGTATCGCCCGGTCCCTGCAGAATGCCGCCGTCGATAACGAAATGGGCGACATGGATATTCTGCGGCTGTAATTCACGGGCCAGCGATTGCGCAAGACCTCTCAGGCCGAACTTACCCATCGCGAAAGACGATGAGTTTGGGTATCCCTTCACGCTGGCCGATGCCCCGGTCAGGAGAATTGTGCCGCTGCCGCGCGGGATCATCTGTTTTGCTGCTGCCTGCGCGACCAGAAACCCGCCGTAACAGCTTATTTCGATGGCTGAACGAACGGCCTCCACATCCAGATCCTGGACAGGGCCACGCGCGCGGTTGGACGCGTTGTAGACGACGATATCCGGTTCCCCCATTTCGCCGGTAACAGCATCGAACAGCGCACTCACCTGGGCTGGATGCCCGGCATCGCAGGCGAAAGCTTTCGCGCCTGTTTCACTGCACAGACCGGCCAGCTTGTCGGTGTTTCGTGCTGCAATTGCCACCTGCATGCCTTCGGAGGCAAACAGTCTGGCCAATGACGCACTGAGTCCCTGTCCGGCGCCGACAATCAGCGCGGTTTCTTTTCCTGCCATTTAATTTCCCCCTCGAATTTGGCGTTTACTGGGTTTTCGGTGGTCGGACCCACGCGTGGTTTATCACTTTCTTCACCCGGACTGTCGTCCGGATGACGTTCAGAACCATGCTCATTTCTTGCTGCGATTGTCCGGCGCCGATCAGATAGACCACTCCGTTAACCGACCGCCAACGGTAATTGATCGACCGGATACCCTTGGTGCCGAGCAGAAGCAGCTTCAGCTTGGTTTCGATCCACAGATCGTTCGCGGCGGCACGTGGGCCATAGTCATTGGTAACCTGAAGCTCGTTAACAATGCGCTTTACGCCTTTTATGCCCTGGATCAGTTCGGTTGCTCGTTGTTTGTTTTTCGCGAACTTGACCGTGCCGGTCAGCATGACGATCCGTTCGTAAACGTCGGTGGAAACCTCGAAGAACAGATCGCTGTATTGTTCGCCCAGCAGTACTTCGTTGATGTCGAACGTGATAGCGGCGTCGTCACGCAGCGTTTCCAGCGACCGGTCTTCGGCCGGAGACGACGCCACATTCACAAGGCCGGTGGGTTGCGTACATGCGGCAACGCCCATAAGCAGGGCAATCGCGGCGAGGCGGGCAGTTCGTCGAAGAAGAGTTGTCACGGTGAGCTCCTTACACACAGTCTATGCGGGGCAGGGCCGGAAAGGCTACCCGGATTCTCCTCCTATAAACATATATTGCAGGGAATCATCCATGCGTTTTCCGGAACTTGATACACGGCTGGCAGAATGCGACGCGCTCGTCAGCGCGCATACAAACCCTCCAGCACCTCGCCGTATTTTTCGCGAATGATGTGACGCCGGATTTTCAGGGACGGGGTCATCATTTCGTTTTCTATGGTGAAGAAATCGGGCGCGACGATGAAGCGGCGGACGCGTTCGATCACCGACAAATCTTCGTTCACGCGATCGACCGCATCCGTTATCCCCCTGCGAAAACTTTCGTCCATCGAGAGAGTCTGAAGATTTGCGTCACTGCCGTTTTCTTTTTTCCAGTCGGAGACGAAATCCGGATCCGGCACGATCAGCGCTACAAGATGTGGTTTCTTGTCGCCGTAGACCATGGCTTGGGCAATTTCCGGCTGCAAGGTTAGGAAGCCTTCGATGCGCTGGGGGGAGATATTGTCACCGCCTGAATTGACGATGATGTCTTTCTTCCGGTCAGTGATCATTAAGAACCCGTCTTCGTCGAATTTGCCGATGTCGCCTGTGTGCAACCATCCGTCCGAAATCGTCTCCGCCGTGGCGTCGGGCATATTCCAGTATCCCTGCATCACCAGTTCCCCCCTTAGCAGGATTTCTCCGTCGTCCGCAATTTTCACTTCGACATCGACGAACGGTGGGCCCACGGTACGCATCTTGTTTTTGGTCGGCAGATTGCAACTGACCACCGGAGCGGACTCCGTCTGCCCGTACCCCTGGAGCAGTTCCACGCCGAGTGCCTTGAAGAAAACGCCGATGTCATAATTCAATGGTGCCCCACCGGACACCATTGCCTTCAACCGCCCGCCGAACCGGCCCGCCACCTTTTTGCGCACCAGTTTCGTCAGTAACGGATCCAGCAGGGCATCCCCCACGCCGAGCGGTTCTCCTTCATAGCGTTTGCGGCCCGTTTCCACAGCTTTCATGAAGAGTTTTTCCGACAGGCCGCCTTTCTGCTGCACGCCCCGAATAATTCGACCATGCATGGTTTCGTATAGGCGTGGGACGGCCGTCATGATGGTTGGCCGGGTTTCCTCCATATTGGCGGCCAGTTTGTCCACGCCTTCCGCGTAATACACCTGGGCCTTGATAGAGATAGGGAACATCAGTCCCGCGGTGTGCTCGTAGGAATGGGAAAGCGGCAGGAACGACAGAAACACCTCGTCATCCAGACCGAGGGTCATCAAAACGTGATAGGCGCCCTTGCAGTTCGAAATAATGGCACCGTGGCTCAGCATCACTCCCTTCGGTACACCCCCCGTGCCAGAGGTATAGATCAGGCATGAGGTATCGGTTCGAACAATGCGGGACAAATCGGGCTCGCCGCCTTCGTTTTGAGAAATCAAGCCAGCCCAGTCGTAAAGCTGGGTTCCCTGCGGGGCCTCTTTCAGAGGTTCCATTGAAATGATGAAGTCCAGACCGACCTCCGCGGCTGCCGGCAAAAGGTTCCCGGCAAGTGTCGGGCCCGACACGATGGCACCCTTTGCGCCGCTGTCCCTGAGCACATGAACATGATCGCTGACCTGGTTCGTCGTGTAGGCGGGAACCGAAATGCCGCCGGCGGCCATGACGGCGATATCGGCGATCATCCATTCCGGGCGGCTTTCCGATATTAGAGCCACCCGGTCGCCCTTGCCCACACCCAGCCCGCTCAACGCCTGCGTCAGGGCGGCGGTCTCCGCCCGGGCCTGCGCGCCGGTGATCGCGGCCCATTTGCCTTGGCGTTTGGCCCATAGAAAGGGCCGGTCCCCGATATCGGAGGTATTCGTGAAAAACATTGCCGGCAGGCTGGTACAACTGTCGTAATCCATCACATCCCCTGTTGGCGTCGTGTTTTTTAGAACTTATATCGTGGGAAGCCATAAGGAGCCACACATGACCGCCGAAAATACCGCGCCGTCCGCCTATCTGGGTGCGCTACCCGAATGGGACCTTGCCGATCTGTATCCCGGCGCTGACAGCCCGGAACTGACAGCCGATCTGGATCGCGCGGAAAAGGCGGCCAAATCTTTCTCCGACAAATACAAGGGAAAGCTTGTTTCCCTGGATGGAAAGGTGCTGGGCGCCGCCATCGCCGAGTATGAGACGATCGACGAGACGATGGGTCGGGTCATGTCCTATGCCCAGCTCGTCTATGCCGGAAACGTCTCCGACCCTGAAATCGGACGCTTTTACCAGTCGATGCAGGAACGGGTGAACGACATCTCTGCCCATTTGCTGTTTTTCTCGCTGGAACTGAACGAAATCGAAGATCAGGCGATGGCAAAGCAGCTTAAGGCGGCGAAGGCGGCGAAATACCGCCCCTGGCTGGAGGATATCCGGTCGTTTCGGCCACATCAGCTTGAAGAGGATATGGAACGCTTACTTCACGATAAGCGAGTGGCTGGCCGTGCAGCCTGGAATCGTCTGTTCGACGAAACCATGGCAGATATGCGTTTCGATCACGACGGCAAAATGCTGACCTCTGAAGAGGTCATGAACATGCTGTCCAACCCGGACGAAGGCGTTCGCAAATCCGCGGCTCAAACGCTCGGCCGGGAACTGGAAAAACATGCGCGGACGTTTTCGCTGATCACTAATACCCTCGCGAAGGACAAGGAAATCGAAGACCGCTGGCGCAGTTTTGCGCGACCGGAATCTTCCCGAAATCTGGCCAATCAGGTGGAAGACGAGGTCGTGGATGCCCTGAACAAGGCGGTTTTGGATTCCTACCCTGACCTGTCCCATCGCTACTACGCCATGAAGGCCGGCTGGTTTGGCAAGGATCGGCTTGAGCAGTGGGACCGAAACGCCCCGCTGCCGGATGCTGACTACAGCGTTATTCCGTGGGATCAGGCAACTGATACCGTTCTGAATGCCTATCGTGATTTTTCACCGGATCTGGCGGATATCGGCCAGAAATTCTTCGAAAACGCCTGGATCGACGCCCCGGTGCGCCCGGGGAAATCTTCCGGTGCATTTGCCCATCCCACGGTGCCGTCTGCGCATCCTTACCTGTTGCTGAATTATCAGGGTAAAACCCGGGATGTCATGACCCTGGCCCACGAATTGGGTCACGGCTGCCACCAGGTGCTGGCGGCGCATCAGGGAAATCTGATGGCAGATACGCCGTTAACGCTTGCGGAGACTGCGTCGGTTTTCGGCGAAATGCTGACGTTTCGGAAAATGTTGCGGGCGCAGGTCGATCCGGCGCAGCGCAAGGTCATGCTGGCCGGTAAGGTGGAGGACATGCTGAATACAGTCGTTCGCCAGATCGCGTTCTTCAATTTCGAACTGCGTGTGCATACCGCGAGGCGGAAAGGAGAACTGACTGCAGAAGATATCTGCGACATCTGGATCGAGGTGCAGACAGAAAGCCTGGGCCCCGCAATCCGCTTTGATGAAAACTACCGCTGGTACTGGACCTACATACCCCATTTTATTCATTCGCCGTTTTACGTCTATGCCTACGCCTTCGGCGATTGTCTGGTGAATTCACTTTACGCTGTCTACGAACAGGCGGCGGACGGTTTCGCGGAAAAGTATCTTGATATGCTGCGCGCGGGCGGAACGTTGCGCCATAAGGAACTTCTTGCGCCGTTCGGACTGGATGCGTCCGATCCCGCCTTCTGGCAAAAGGGCTTGAACGTGGTCCGCGGTTTGATCGACGAACTGGAGGCGATGCAGTGAGCGATCCCCGCGAAGACGATACGCTTGGTGGGCGTGCCAGGCGGTATGCGAAAGTAGGCCGCGCCGTCGGCGGACTGGCCGCGCGCGTTGCCGGTCAGCGCTATCTGGGGCTCAGTCTTGACAAGCAGAAGCATGCGGAAGAACTGAAGCAGGCTCTTGGCGGCCTCAAAGGGCCGTTGATGAAAGTCGCGCAGATCATGTCTACCGTTCCTGACATGTTGCCGGAAGAATATGTTGAAGAACTGGCGGAACTTCAGTCCAACGCACCTGCGATGGGATGGCTGTTTGTGCGCCGGCGGATGGCAAGCGAGCTGGGCGCCGACTGGCAATCAAAGTTAGAAAGCTTCGAAAAGGAAGCCGCTGCGGCCGCGTCTTTGGGACAGGTACATCGCGCGGTGCATCCGGATGGACGAGATCTGGCCTGCAAACTGCAATATCCGGATATGAAATCGGCGGTCGAGGCCGATCTGAAGCAGCTCCGCGTCGTGTTTTCTATCTATCACCGCTACGACCAGGCCGTGAACCCGGCGGACATCCACAAAGAGGTATCCGACCGCCTGCGCGAAGAACTGGATTACGAGCTGGAACGTGCCCACCTCGATCTCTACCGCGACATGCTGGCGGACGAAGATGGCGTTCATGTACCGGAACCCGTGCCCGAACTTTCAACAGACCGGCTGTTGACCATGTCGTGGCTGGACGGGACCCATCTTTTAGACTGGGTGGACGCCGATCAGGAAACGCGTAACCGCGTGGCCGTAAACATGTTCCGCGCCTGGTATGTGCCTTTCTATTTCTACGGGACCATTCATGGCGATCCGCATCTGGGGAACTATTCCGTGCGGGAGGATACCTCGATCAATCTAATGGATTTCGGATGCATCCGCATTTTCCAGCCGCTTTTCGTGCAGGGTGTCATAGATCTCTATCGGGCCCTGCAAAACGGGGACCGGAATCTAGCGGTGCACGCCTATGAAACGTGGGGGTTCACCGGCCTGTCGCAGGAAGTCATCGACACGCTGAACATTTGGGCGGAATTCGTATACGGCCCGCTGCTGGAAGACCGCGAACGCCGTATCCAAGAAACCGACGGCACCATGTATGGTGCCAAGGTCGCCAACAAGGTTCATAACGAACTTCGCCGCCTTGGCGGTGTGACCCCGCCACGCGAATTCCTGTTGATGGATCGGGCCGCGATAGGTCTGGGGTCAGTGTTTCTGCACCTTAAAGCAGAAATCAACTGGCATCGCCTGTTCCACAATTTGATCGGCGATTTCGATGTGAAGACCCTTGAGAAACGCCAGACAAAGGCGCTTAAAAAAGCAGGAATTGTCCGGCCGGACTGAAGCACGCCGTTCATTATGCTACCTTCTCTCAAACACAAGTGGGGAACGGATATGGATGTCCGACGGGTGGTTACCGGCCACAACGAAAATGGCGAATCCTGCGTATTGATCGACGATTTCGCGTCCAACGCCACGTCACGGCGGCCGGGGCATGATTCCCGACTGATCTGGGTGACGGATGCCGCGCCCGCGCCTTATGACGGCAACGAAGATGCCGGTGCCCGGGAAGTCGGCCGCCCGCCGCCCGAAAAAGGGACCCTGATCCGCATTCTGGAAATCCAGCCTGGCGTGACAGCGGAACCTCATTTCACCGAGACCGTGGATTACGTGATCGTGATGTCCGGCGAAATGGATCTTGAGCTGGATACCGAAACGGTGCACCTGAAAGCGGGCGATATACTGGTCCAGCGGGGCACAAAGCATAACTGGGTCAATCATGGGCCTGTGCCCTGCCGTTTCGCCGCCATACTGATCGATGCTGAGGGCACAGACCGAAAAGCGAACTAGGTAATTAACGGTTTTTCTTTGCAAATTGTCGTAAAGGAGTCTTCCGTTTTTCCCCGCATCGATTAAACAGAAATTGTAGATTTTTGACAGCGAGCCCGGATTATCGGGAAGATATTGATATGAGTGCAGTTCAACCGGATGTCGATGCCGTCATCGTCGGCGCGGGATTTACCGGCCTTTATACCCTGTACCGGCTTCGTAAGGGTGGTTTTAACACGCGCTGCTTCGACGCGGCTGGTGGCGTCGGCGGTACCTGGTACTGGAACCGTTATCCGGGCGCCCGCTGCGATATCGAGAGTATGCAGTACTCGTTCCAGTTTTCTGAGGAACTGCAGCAGGAATGGCGGTGGAAAGAACGTTATGCGTCGCAGCCCGAAATCTTGTCCTATATCGAACATGTAGCTGAGAGGTTCGACCTGAAGCGCGATATCACGTTCGACACGAGGATCGAAGCGGCGACCTTCGACGAAGACAACGACCTCTGGGTGATCGAAACGAACGGCGGCGAAACGGTCCGCGCCCGGTTTTTCATCATGAGCGTCGGCTGTCTTTCCGCACCTATCCGCCCGACCTTTGAAGGGGAGAGCGACTTCAAGGGGGAAGTCTATCAGACGAGCCTGTGGCCCAAGAAAAAGGTCGATTTTACGGGAAAACGCGTCGGCATGATCGGTACCGGGTCATCCGCCATCCAGTCCGCCCCGCTGATCGCACAAGAGGCGGAACATCTGTATCTGTATCAGCGGACGCCGAATTTCGTCGTGCCCGCCCAGAACCGATACCTGAGCGATGAGGAAGTCGCTGAGATCAAGTCAGATTACAAGGGATTTCGCGCAAAGGCCTATTCCGGGCTGACCGCCTTTTTGTTTCCCCGTCATGACCAATCTCTCTTTGATCTGCCGCCGGACGAACGCCGGGCACGACTGGACGATCAATGGGAGATCGGCGGACTGCCGTTCCTTGGGGCGTTCAACGATATCCTTTTGAGTGAGGGCGCAAATGCCGAAGTCGCTCGCTACTGGCGCAGCCGGATCGACGAAATCGTAGAAGACCCGAAAATCGCCGATCTTCTGACGCCGGATGAATTTTTCGGCTGCAAACGCCTTTGTGCTGGAACGGATTATTACGAAACCTTCAACCGGGACAACGTCACGTTGGTAGATGTCAGCGGCAAGGGCATTCAGCGGTTCACGGAAAACGGGTTGCTCGCCGAAGATCTCGACTACGATCTCGACGTTATCATCTATGCCACTGGCTTCGATGCCATGACCGGCAGCGTCACCCGGATTGCGATCACCGGCACAAACGGACTGACGATCCAGGATAAGTGGGCGGACGGTCCCCATACGTATCTTGGGCTTACGACCTCCGGTTTCCCCAACATGTTTAATCTTGTCAGTGTCGGTAGCCCATCAGTTCTGGCGACAATGGTCACCGGTGCTGAACAGCATGGCGACTGGGTCGGCGACTGTATGGAGTACATGCGGGATAAGGGACTATCCCGGATCGACGCGACGGTGCAGGCTGAAGCAGATTGGGACGCAGAGGTCACCCGCGCTGCCTCCGCATCGCTACGTATGCAATGCGATTCCTGGTATGTGGGATCGAACGTTGAAGGAAAGGCGCGGGTTTTTGCGCCCTACATAGGCGGCTGGCCGCCCTATATCCAGAAATGCACCGAGGTCGTGGCAAACGGCTACGAGGGGTTTGAATTAAGGTGAGCGGTTCCCCGGACACAGCGCGTCTTGTCGTTGAGCAGGCCGCCGAGTGTGGTGTCGAACTTGTCGCTAGCCTGCCGGACAACTGGATTGCCGAGGTGATCAGCGCATTCGATGAAGACGACCGCTTTCGGCACATTCCCGTAAACCGGGAAGAATCCGCGGTGGGCTTATGTTCCGGGGCATTCTTGTCAGGAACCGGGTCGATGGCGTTGATGGGCGCATCCGGCCTGATGACGCTGATCTACGCCATTACCAAGATCAACTACACCTATGAAATACCGTTGATGCTTCTGGCGACCTTGCGGGGCGCGCCTGGAGACAAAGCAAAGTTTCATGTTTCCAACGGGCTGCATTTTTTGCCGTCACTGGATGCCATCAACTTGACTTACGAGGTCATCGACAGCCGCGACAAGATTCCGATGATCGGCAAAATCTATAGACACACTCGTACCGTCAGCCGGCCTGCTGTCGCGATCCTTACCCGTGACGTTTTGCGGGGGGATGCCTGAGACATGGGGGCCTCGTTTCGCGGTACATTTGAATTTCTTGCCGCCCAACGGCAGGATGAGCTTGTCGTCACGTCGGCCGGAAATTCGTCCCAGATGTGGTGGGATATCACCCGCGATCCGGACCGGACATTCTATCTGGATGCGTCCATGAGTCTGTCGACTCTGCTGGGCTCCGGCATCGCATACGGTCTGCCCCAGGCGCAGGTCTGGGCGTTCATGGGCGACGGGGCCTTCGCCATGAACCCGGCGATGCTGATGGTGGAACGGGATCTGGATTTGCCTAACCTGGTCCATGTCCTCGTCTCTAACCGGGTCTATGGCGGGACATCTGATATCGATCTACCGAACAAGCCGGCCAACGACTACATCGCAATGGCAAAATCCATGGGCATGGAACGGTGCTGGTCGTTCGATAGCCTTGCCGCTCTTGAAGACGGCTTCGATGCAGCCTTTCGCGGCAATTCTGAAGGGCACCGGTTCGTGGTGTTGGAACTCGATCCTTTTACCGAAGCCGACCGCGGTGCTGACGATCCGCCGATGGACGGCCCTGAAATCAAGTTCCGCTTCGGGCGCTATGTCGAGGCGACTTATGGCGTGAAGGTTTTTACCGAGCAGCTTTAAGGGCTCGCAAAAGCTAAAGCAGTGTATCCAGCAACTTAAAACTCCGCACATGGGCCTGTTCAGTTGGGTCCGCTGAAAACAGTTCAGGCCGGTGCGTATTGGCGAAGGCGTGATCGGCGTCGTATAGATGGAACGTAACACTTGGTAGACCTTCAAGCGCACCCCGTATTTCCTTCAAAAGTTCCAGTGGCACGTGATGGTCGTGATCGCCGGCGTGAAAGATTGTTGGGCAAGAGATGTTCGGCCCTTCTCCCAGGAAATTTTGCACTTCAGTTCCATAGTAGATGACGGCAGCGTCGGGTTTGAGGCGGGCCGCCGACAGATAGGTCAGTGTGCCGCCCATGCAGAACCCTATAACACCGATTTTGCCGTTGCATTCAGGTCGCGCTTGCAGGTTCTCTATGGCAGTGACGATGTCTTCGATTGCCTTGTCGTGGTCGATCTCCCCGCGAAACCTTAGACCCTTTGCCCGCTGCTCGGGGATGCGGTAATCGGCGACGAAGTTTGGTTCTAGCCGCCAGAACATGTCGGGCGCGGCGACGCAATAGCCGCGTGCCGCGAACTGATCCGCGACCTCCTCAATCCAGGGCGTGATACCGAGAATTTCATGCAACATCACGATTCCGGGTCCTGGATTGGCGGGGAGCGGTGACAAATAGGCGCCGAATTCGCCCGAATCGTCTGACGCGGTCAGTTTTATTCTCTCTCCCATTCGAATATCTCTGGAATTATTTTCGTTCTGCCCAGCGCGGCAGTATCTCCGCCATGGCACTGGTTATCGATGTTAGCTCAGACGGCGTCACCGTCAGGGGCGGCATCGTGTAGATCACATTGCCGAAGGGCCGCAGCCAAACACCCGCGTCGACGAACTGTGCTTTCAGCCAGTCTAAGTTGTGAAGGTCAAAAACCTCCACTGCCCCTACTGCCCCCTTCACGCGGATCTCGACAACGCCGGGAACATGGGCGAGGGGTGTGAGTTCACGTTCAAGCTGCTTCTCGATCGCAGAGGCTTGTTGGAGCCGTGGTTCTGTTTCGAATAGATCAATTGAGGCGTTTGCGGCGGCACAGGCCAGCGGATTCGCCATATAGGTGGGTCCGTGCATCAACGCGGCATCCGGATCGTCAGAGAGGAACGCTCCGAACACATCCGAGGTGGATACAGTGGCGGCAAGGTTGATAGCGCCGCCAGTCAGTGCCTTGCCCAGGCAGATGATATCCGGCGCGACGTCGGCCTGCGTATACGCAAACAGAGTACCCGTGCGCCCGAAATTGACGGCGATCTCGTCGCAGATCAGCAGCACTCCGGCATCCCGTGCGGCATCGGCCACCGTTTTGAGAACTTCTGGATCGTGCATTTTCATACCACCAGCACATTGAACCAGCGGCTCAATGATGATCGCGGCGATCTCTTCCTTATGTGTTTCAAGAAGCAGTCCAAACTCCGCGCCCGTTGCGTTGTCGCGGGGCAGGGGGGCAATAATCTGTTCAGGCAGGTACCCGCGAAACAGCGCGTGCATGCCCTCATCCGGGTCGGTGACGGACATCGCGGCCAGCGTGTCGCCGTGATACCCGTCGTGGAAACTGAGAAACTGGTTTCTTTTTCGATCGCCCTGGTTGATCCAAAACTGCACCGCCATCTTCAGCGCGACTTCCACGGAAACCGATCCGGAATCTGCAAAAAACACGCGGTTCAGCGGGCCGGGAAGCAATGTCGCCAGCCGCGCTGCTAGTTGTTCCGCTGGTTTGTGGATCAGTCCGCCAAACATCACGTGCGGCATATCGTGAAGTTGTTTTTCCATCGTCATCACGATGTGCGGATGGTTGTAGCCATGGGCTGCTGTCCACCAGGAAGACACTGCGTCGATCAGTTCCCGACCGTCGTCAAGAATAATGCGATTCCCTGCCGTGCGCGCCGCGTGTAAGGGCGCCGGCGCGGTCTGCATCTGGGTATAGGGTAGCCAGAGGTGGGCGGTCTGCGGTCCCGCTATTGGATTACTCCGCGGCGGTGGTGACGTTCGCCGGCATCGGGCGCACGCCCAGCTTTTCGAATAATGCGCGATCCGTGTGTTGTGCCGGGTTGCCCGTCGTCAGTAATGTATCGCCGTAGAAAATCGAATTCGCGCCAGCCAGAAAACACAGCGCCTGGGTCGAAGCGTCCATTTCCAGACGGCCGGCAGACAAGCGCACCATGGAAGCTGGCATCATAATACGTGCCGCTGCAATCGCCCGGACCAGTTCCAGCGGATCAAGAGGCTCGACGGATTCCAAAGGTGTCCCGGGTACCGCGACCAGCATATTCAGGGGAACGCTCTCTGGATGTTCCGGCAGGGTGGCGAGTACCTGCA
>CAJWUK010000065.1 GCA_913047365.1 uncultured Alphaproteobacteria bacterium
GTCGCTTCGTCCCCGGCGATTGACAATTCAATAACCTCGCCGTTGATCAGGTGTTTTCCAGCATTCTCGAAATTGACTGTTATGCGTGCGCCATCCACGGACTGAACCTGTCCGAGGCCCCAATCTGGTTGGGTCGGGTGGCGCACAAAGGCGCCCGGCACCATCGTATGAAACATTCGCCAAGCTCGTTTTTGTACCCGTAATTTACAGGAAAATAGGGTTTCGTTAACACCAAGTCGTTTGTTTGCTTCAGCTTGTATCGTCAATTCTTTCCTAAGGCCAAAAATTGGCTGCCGAAACCGCAAGGGGAGGCATTATCGCCCATCAAATCGATCTGCACGTAATGGCGTCATTGCCCGCGATGAGACTATCCAACTGAAGATTGCCGCCGTCTTAACGCAAAAATTCCCGAGAGAAAATCTGATGCTGCACTGCCGCCAAGAAATTCAGGTTAATATCGAGTCTCTGAATTGCAGTTGGGAGGCGTCATCCGCCCCGGAAATATCGGATTGGATAACACCCTGTCTCATGAAAAATTAACGGAGGCTCGCATAGCATACGGCGGCCGGGGCCAGATCACCGTTATTCAGCCACCGCGGTACGGCCAGAATATATTCGTCATCCTGTTTTGCTTCTGACCTGAGGCGGGAAAAACCTGTCGAAAACTAACCGAATGCCAGATCTCCATCATGCCGTTATCGTTATTATAGATTATTTCTTCAGTCATCGCGTTGGGATTTTTCGAGCCGTTCGTGCCGTTCCTGTGCTTCCAGGCTCAGGGTCGCTATCGGCCGCGCTTGGAGGCGTTTCACGCCTATCGGGTCGCCTGTTTCGACGCAATACCCGTAAACGCCCTGATCGATACGCAGCATGGCCTCATCGATTTTTAGGATCAGCTTACGGGCGCGGTCACGGGTCCGAAGTTCGACACTGCGATCCGTCTCCGCCGACGCCCTGTCTGAAAGATCGGCCGCCTTGGCCGTGTCTTCCTGCAGATGTTGGAGCGTTGTGTCCATATCGCGAAGCAGTTCGTCCTTCCAGGCTACGAGCTTCTGCCGGAAATATTCCTGCATCGTTTCGTTCATAAACCCCTCTTTTTCAGAAGGCCTATAGTCTGGAGGAAGCGTCGAAGTCATTTCTGGTGAAATCCCGCGAAACCCGCGCGGAGTATAGGTTTTCGCTACCTTTTTGTGCAACCCTGCGATAGTTAGCCCTCGCGGTTTAAACCGACCGCCCGAGTTTCAACAGCCCGACTGCAGCGCGAACCTCAATCTCTTCCAGAATCTGCTTCAATCGGGAATCTATCGCCAATCCAGTACTTTTTTACTTGTTCTAGCAGCCAGCTAACCATCTCGCGGTCCGCGCTACCGAAAAGCAAACTTCCCCGGATCTCTTCCACCTTGTCCAGTATATCCTCGCCGCGGTCGATTTCCTGGCGGGGCCTGCGACCTTTTTCATTGACTTCCTGTAGTACGAGAATGCCCTTAAATCCCTCTTTGGCCTCCAAAAATAATGGCCCAGCTTTAGATGGGAAGGACACCACGTTCGAACCCCGTAATTCTGTTAAGGAAAGCGTTGCGGGGTATGGTTAAGAAAGTCTAAAAGCCGGGAAACGCATCGATACGTTCCAGGTTGTCTGAAATGGCGGATTTCAAGGCATTTAGGTCTATCTGGTGGACGCTACCACTGCCCGCCAAGGAAAGGGCGTGAGCGGCCGCCGCCCCCATTGCAATGCATGGACCCATCACCCTGACAGAAGACAATCCCACTGTATCGGCGTCGATGCATCTACCGGCGGCGACAAGATTGTCTGTATCTGGATGCAGCATGCTGCGCAGGGGGACTGTATGGATATGGTTATCCCCCAGTTCTTCCCAATGCGCGCCTTCGGCAGCGTTGTGAAGCTCGATCGGCCAGGAGCAGCGAGCCACTGCATCGTCGAAAACAGTTCCCGATCTGACGTCTTCAGCCAAGAGGCTGTAGCAGCCGGCTATCCATCTTGTTTGGCGTATTCCGGGTGCCGGATATGCGCGGACGCGGGCTGAACCATATGCATCCGCGTATTCTGTCTTAAGGAATGCCATCAGCCGATCTGCCTGATCGCGTCCTTCGAAAACGGTGTCTGAATAGCCGATCGGGTCTAACGGCGTCGGAATATGGGTCATATTGGCGAGGGCAATCCCGTGACCGGGGAAAGTAAAGACAAAGCCATCCTTCCTTATCAGGCCGTACTCATCCGCCTTCCGGGCAAGATGGTCCTGCATTTCCCACCGATCAATCGAGGCAGCCGCACCCTCGTCGAAACCTTCAATCAGGACAACCTGCGTTCCGTATATGGGGTCAACTGGTTCCTTAACTGGCAATCCGGCGAGCCATACGACGGCGGCGTCGCCCGATGCATCAACGAAACCTTCTGCCTCGATTACGACGTCTCCGAACCGGGAGGTGGCCTCCAGCGTTTTTATCCGACGATCTGCAGTTGTGACCTCTCGAACGACAGCACCCGTCAGCACGCGAATGCCAGCGCCCGAAATCGTCTTGTCCACCCATCTACTTAGGGCGATCTCGTTGTACTGGACTATCACGGAATTCCGGGCTGCCATGTATCGGGCATTTCCTGCGCCGATCAGATCTTCCAGAAGAGCGTCCACCATACCGTATGTCACGCGGTGAATATCCGGGCCGTTGGAATACAACCCGCAAAACGTGCCAATGACCGCATTAACCGCCTGACCACCCAATACAGGTGCGGCATCCACCAAGATTACGTTTTTTCCCAGACCAGCGGCTTCAAGCGCCGCTGATATACCGGCGGCCCCGGACCCCACAACGCAGATATCCGCCGAGAGGTGTTGAGCGCCGCTACTGCTGCGGGTAACGTTTTTTGTGGGTATATCGATATTTGCCATTTGTCTGGCCTAGAGACTATTTGCCGTCTTTTGCGTCGGCTGTCAGAAAATCGGCGCTGGCACAGGCAGCTTCCTGGTTTTCCTTCTGGATTTTTTCATACAATTCGCGGCAAAGGATCGATTCACCTTGCCGAAAGGTATGCCCTGGCTTGACGGACCGACCACGGATATCGATGACGGTGACTTCGATATCATCGTTAATGATGACGGCTTCGCCGAATTTTCTGGTCAGGTAGAGCATTGAGGGCCTCGTCACTATTTGTAACGTCGCGTGTTGGCACCCATCCGCGCGCCCGCCTCTCAGAGTTTTTAACACAGGCTTTGGAAACAGCAAATTGCCGTAATTTTTTCGATTACTTGCGGTTTGGCTGTGGGCAAGCGCGCGCAACGCGTCCGGTTATGATAGTAACGGGGAAAGCCTCAAACGGAGAGACCGCCAATGCCTAAACCTTACGTTGCCGCCAGGGAAACCAGTATTCTGGGAGAATCGCCTATCTGGTCCGTCGAAGAGCAGGCGCTCTACTGGGTGGATATCAGAAATCCCATGATCCACCGCCTGGATCCCGAAACGGGAGATCGCCAACGGTGGCGTATCCAGACCGAAATCGGATCGATCGGTTTCGCCGGCGGTAAGCGGATGATTGCGGGCACACGCATGGGCTTTGCCTTTATCGACCTCGAAAGCGGTGACTTCGAAGAGCTTGAAGACCCGGAAGGCGATGGCCGGATGAATGCTGTCCGCATGAATGACGGAAAGGTTGATCGGCGGGGCCGTTTCTGGTGTGGCAGCATGGAAGACCCGGGTTATGGTGAGGTCGCATCTCTGTATCGGTTTGATCTCGACCACACCGTTCACAAGATGGAAGGGCCGGTCTGTATCTCCAATGCGATTTGCTGGAGTCCCGACGACACAGTGATGTATTTCGCGGATTCTCTTAAGAAAACGATCTGGGCCTACGACTTCGATATAGAGTCCGGTGTGATCGAAAACCGACGCGACTTTCTGATCATCGGTGATGACGAAGGCGTTCCTGACGGTGCGACGGTCGATGCGGAAGGGTTCCTCTGGGTTGCGCATATGCGGGGCGGCAAGGTTTGCCGCTACGATCCCGACGGCAAGCGGGAACGGGAAATCCAGTTCCCCGTGTCGCTGACATCCTGTCCGGCGTTTGGCGGTCCGGATCTCAGCACGCTATATGTGACGACCGCTTCCAGCCGGTTCGAAGCGGCAGATTTCGAACGCGAACCCGCTGCCGGGTCACTATTTGCGGTGGAAACAGATGTAAAAGGCCTGCCCGAACCGGTGTTCGGGCAATAACGGATTGCCTGATCAGACTTCGACCCGCTGGGGCACCGTCTTTCTGATCCTGTTAGCGGGTGTCGTCGGCGCCGCCCAACTCGGCAAGTTGCCCGGGGCGCTGCCGGAGATTCAGGCGCAGCTTGAAATCGACCTGGTGACGGCCGGGTGGGTTATTTCGAGCATTGTCGCAATCGGCGCGGTCGGCGGCGTGGCCGCTGGAACGGTCGGTGATAGATACGGACACCGCCTTACATTTCTGATCGGTATCGCATTGATAGCCGCGGGCGGTCTGGCCGGATCGTTTGCGGTGTCGAGCTTTACCCTGATCTTAAGCAGATGTGTGGAAGGTATCGGATATATCGCCGTGATTACGGTGGCCCCGATGTTGATCGCCCGCGCCACCTCTGAATCAGACCGCGATATGGGGTTCGGTGTCTGGTCGTTTTACATGCCTGTCGGCATGGCCTCGATGGTGGCTTTGTCGCCGTTTCTAATCCGGTTTTCCGGGGGGTGGCAGGGACTGTGGATCATCAACGGTATCGTGACGGGGATAGCCTTGGTGGCCGTGGCCATCGCGCTACGGGGGGATCATTTTGCGCATCGTGGCCGCGCTTCGAAGCATCCTCTTGCAGATATCCGGCGGACGCTTTGCAGCGCAGGACCGTGGGCGATCTCCTTAGGTTTTGGCGCCTATTCGCTGGTTTATCTGTCTTCGATGGCGTTCCTGCCCACCTTTCTGACCGAACGGGAGGGCTTTTCGATAGAAACAGCCGCCATCCTGATCGGCATCGCCATCTTCATGAATGCCCCGGGCTGTCTGGTCGGCGGGTGGCTGATGAAACGGAATTTCAGCCCCTGGGCAGGCATCGCACTGGGCTATCTCTGCATGTCAGTCTGCGCCGCCGGATTGTTTCAGGCCGATATCGGCTTCGAACTGCGCTATAGTCTGGCGCTGGCGCTGCCGTTCTTCGGCGGCCTGATTCCGCCTATCGTTCTGAACCGTGCTCAGGTTCATGCAACATCGCCGGCCCTTTTGGGCACAACCATGGGGCTGGTTATCCAAGTCATCAGTTTCGGACAGTTGATCGGACCGCCAATCATGGCGGCGTTGATCGCCGCCTCGGGTAACTGGCAATCCGGCGCCTGGCTGACGGTAAGTGCCTGTGCGATCGGGCTGACAACGGCGTTGTGGCTTCGCAATCTGGACCGGCGATCCGGATTGGTGTAGCGAAAGCGCAGGAGAATCCGATGACCGACACAAAAATACGTCCGCGCAGAAGCCTTCTTTTCGTTCCTGGACTCAGGCCGGACAGGTTTGACAAAGCACTGGGTACCGGCGCCGATATCGTCTGCGTCGATATCGAAGACGCGGTGCCGCTGCCCCGGAAACAGGAAGCCCGCGATCTGACCCTACCTCTCTTCGCAAATGATGCCCCAGCTGGGGTGGAAACCATGGTCCGGGTCAATCCGTTGTCCACCCCTGATGGATTGCAGGATATTCTGGCTCTGCGGGACTGCGCTTCACCGCCGCGGGCGCTGATGCTGGCGAAGCCCGGCTCCGCTGCCGAAGTCAAATTGTATGAAGAACTGCTGCAGGGAAACTGCGCCGGTATCCGCTTCCACGTGATTATCGAATCCACAGACGGGCTGGCGAATGTGATGGAAATCGCCGGCTCATCGGACCGGATCGATTCCCTACTGTTCGGCGCAGTCGATATGTCGGCCGATCTGCGGGCAGAAAAAACCTGGGAAACGCTCCTTTATGCAAGGTCACGGGTGGTTCATGCGGCGGCGCGGTTCGGCCTGGATCTTCTCGACGTGCCCTATCTCAACCTCGACGATCAGGATGGCCTTGCGGAAGAAGCTCGGATGTCGCACGCGCTGGGGTTCACCGGCAAGGCGTCCATCCATCCCAAACAGATTCAGATCATCAACAACGAATTTTCCCCGTCGCCCGAACTGGTCAACCGTGCGCGACGGATTTTGGAAGAATTCGAAAAAGACGAAACCGGTCTGGTGGTTGTCGATGGAGAACTGATCGAACGCCCGGTAATCCGGTCAATGACCCGCGTTCTGGCGATCGCGGATCATCTCGAAGGAAGTTCCTGAACGCCTATTTTGACCACTTATTCGTCGGTTTCTCAGTTTCTTCGCCATCGACCAGGATGGCATCTACATTCTCGTTGTAGAAGCACATCAGATCCTTAATCTTCGGGCATTCCGGTACCGGATCGGGATAGGACCAGACGATGTCTTCGAACGTTTGTCCGCCGATATCCGCTGACCAGTATTTTGCAATTCCTTTATACGGACACTGGGTGGACGTCGCCGTGGGCGTCAGTAGGTCCAGGCGGACGTCTTCCGGGGGCAGGTAATATCGCGTCGGCAGGCCGGTCTCGAACAGAAAATACGCGCCGGTTGATTTGGCGATGGTTTCGCCCCCCATAATGACGGAGACTTCCCGGGATGATGCAACGGTGTCGATCCGCTTTAGGGGATCACGGGGGTGGACGAATATCTCCTCGTCCTCCTCGTACCAATGATCAACCCGATCCCAATAGAATGCGCAATAATCCTGCAGACTGAGGGCGGTCATTTCGTCGAACGGTGTTTGATAAGCCCAGACAGCGTTTTCAGATGTCTTTCCGCCCGCTTCGATAGTCCAGTAAGACGCGTCTCCCTTGTATTGACAATGGCTCGAATGATCGGTGGGGTGCAACAGGTCGAAGCGTACATCCTTCACTGGGAAATAGTACACCGGCAAGTGGCCGGTTTCATACATCAGAACCATGCCGGTTGAATCGGCGATCCATTCGGCACCAAACCTGACACGCACACGCCTCGGGGAGGGGTCCAGCCGGATCTCACGCGTAGGATTGTTAAAAAAACCGGGGGCGGGGTTCGTCATTTTATCCTCCCTGAAATGAAGCGGCCGCTACTGGAGCTACCTGGTTCCGGTCCCTAAGATAGGCCGCACCCGAAAGAGAGGAAATATGGTGACCTCGCTTAAAAACGATCCCGTTCCTGATCTCGATCGATTCCGGCTTCGGCGATTTGTCGAAGAAATGTTGGCCGAGGGCGAGATCGAGGTCATCGAAGAGCCGATCGATCTTGCCGACGTTGCCGTCCGCATGGACGGAAATGAAAAAGCCGTCCTATTCAAAAAGGCCGGCCCGGAAAAGGCGGAACTGATCGGCAGTATGACCGGCGGTCGCCGGCGCATGGCCAAGGCGTTCGGTGTCGAACCGCAGGATCTCCTTGCCGAGGTGAACAAACGGCTTGCCAAGCCGCAGGAAGTGATTGAAATCGCCTCCGCCGAAGCGCCTGTACAGGAAGTGGTCGTTACCGGGGACGATGTGGATCTGACGGCCCTTCCCGTCCACCTTCAGCACGAAATGGATGGCGGTCCCTATATATCTGCATCACTTGATTATGTGGTGAATCCGGAAACCGGATGGACCAATACGGGTGCGCGACGGTTGATGCTGCGGGGCAAACAGGAAACCGGGATAGATCTCGTCGCGCCGTCGGATCTAAAAGCGATATACGAAAAATGCGCGTCTAAAGGCGAACGTTTGTCCGTGGCGTTTACAGTGGGTGCGCATCCTTGCGATCACGTTGCTGCGGTGATGCGCCTCCCGGTGGACGAACTGCCTCTGGTGGCCCAGATGCGGGGCGCCACGCTTCCGGTCGTCAAATGCGTTACTAGCGATATCCGCGTTCCGGCAGACGCTGAATACGTCATCGAAGGGTATCTGGACGAACGTGGGCATGTTGAACCCGAAGGGCCCTATGGCGAGTTCCTCGGTTATTACGGGGTGATGAAGCAGAACCCCGTTTTCCACGCCACGGCGATTACCCGGCGCAAGGACGCACTGTTTCAGACATCCACTATTTCGGGGGAGCACATCGGCTGGACCGATACCACCCAGCTAAATGCAATAAGGGCGGAAGTGACGGTCTGGCGTGCGCTGCAGACGGCGGTGCGAGAGCCCGTGGGGGTGAATATCACCACGTCTTCCGGGGGCAGTTTCAACGTGCGCATCGCCCTGCGTCAGCGCGTGCCTGGCGAGGCGCGGAACGCGATCGCCGCAACGATGGGGTCGTTGGCCAATTCCAAGCATGTTTTCGTAGTCGACCCCGACGTCGATATTTTTGACGATGCGCAGATGGATTGGGCGCTGGCGACCCGATTTCAGGCCAGCCGGGACCTGGTTGTCGAAACCGGGTTCCGGACCTTGCCACTCGATCCGTCCCTCGGCGGAAAACGGATCGGGGCCAAGGCGGGATTTGATCTCACGCTTCCGCTCGGCGAGCGCGCGCTGGAGCACACGGTGCCGAAATCGACGATTTCCGGCGACAAAACTCATGACACGGTCGAAGCTGCGCTGGTGGATGGGCCCAAGCCGTTCGGGGCGTTGATGGCGGCTGTGGGGTCCAAGGATGGGCGTGACGTCGTTCTGGCATTGGACGAGCTGCGCCAGACCGGGCGGTTGCGGCGTGTCGATGGCGGTCTTTACGGGCTGGCAGATGCATGAGTTCTGAGGCCGCTACCGGTATCGGCGCGCCGTTACGCCGCCGGGAAGATTCCCGCCTTCTGCGAGGACAGGGAGAATATTCTGACGACATAAACCTGCCTGGTCAGCTCTATGCTGAGATGGTCCGATCGCCCCATGCTCACGCAACACTGGAAGGTGTTGATGCTTCCGCCGCCGTTGATAGGCCCGACGTACTGGCAGTGCTGACCGGCGAAGACTACTCTGTCGACGGCTACGGCGATCTGGGCCATGGCGCCAATCCCGCAGGCGCGGTCGACTGGCAGAATCCTGCATTCGTCAATCGAGACGGATCGGTGCCTTTCGATGCGCCGCAACCCCCGATCATTCGCGACAGGGTGCGCTATGGCGGCGAGATTGTGGCTGTGGTGATTGCCGAAAGCGCCGCGATGGCCCGCGATGCGGCGGAAAAGGTTGTCGTCGATTACTCGCCGCTTCCAGTCGTGACGGATGCGATGGTGGCACTGGAACCCGGCGCGCCGGAAATCTGGGAAAATTGCCCCGGGAATACGCCTCTCGATGCCGAGCAGGGCGACCGGGAGGCGGTGGATGCCGCGTTTGCGTATTCCGCCCATGTTGTGGAAGCCCGTTTCTTTAATAACCGGGTCATCAACTGCCAGATGGAACCCCGCGCGGGTATCGGCGACTGGGATTCGGACGCGGGTAGGCTGACCCTTCATGCCGGCGGGCAAGGCGTCCATCGCCATAAAATGATCCTCGGCACCATCTTCGGGTTGGAGCCCGACAAGGTGCGGGTGACTTCCAGGGATGTCGGCGGCGGGTTCGGGCCCCGCAACATGCTTTACACGGAATTCGTGCTGGTCTGCTGGGCGTCGCGTCGGCTGGGCAGGCCGGTAAAATGGTCGGGTGACAGAAGCGAAGCGTTCGTCGCCGATTATCAGGCCCGCGATCTCTATACCGATGCGGCTTTGGCGCTGGATAGCAACGGTAAATTCCTTGCGCTGCGGGCCGATCTGGTCGGTAATGTCGGCGCCCATACTGTGTCGTTTGTTCCCCTGTCCAACGGGCCGCGCCTATTGCCGTCCGTCTACGATTTTCAGGCGTGCTACGCCCGCATACGGGGAGTGCTGACCAACACGGTGCCGACCGGACCGTATAGGGGCGCGGGCCGGCCCGAAGCGATGCATGTAACCGAACGGCTGATCGACATGGCGGCAGCCGATTTGGGTCTCGACCGTATCGAAATTCGCCGACGGAATATGCTGCCGCCCGACCGGCTGCCGCACACTAATCCCATGGGAACAACTTATGACTGCGGCGAATTCGCAATCTCAATGGACAAGGCCTTGTTCATGGCGGACTGGGCCGGGTTCGGGGAGCGTCAGGCAAAAGCGACGAAGTACGGAAAGCTGCGCGGCATTGGTTACTCGTCCTACATTCAGGCCCCGGTCGGCGCGCCGGTCGAATACGCAAAAGTTGTTATTCGCGGAGACGGATCGGTCGACATTCCCATCGGCACGCAGTCCAGCGGGCAGGGGCATGAAACCGTCTTCCCCCAATTAGTATCCGAAATCCTCGGGGTTCCATCCGAGGCCGTAAAAATCGTCACCGGCGATACCGATGTCGTGCCGGTGGGCGGCGGCTCTCATTCGGACCGTTCTATGCGGCTTGGTGGAATAGTTGTGCAGGAGGCATCCGAAAAAGCCATTGAATCCGGTCGCCAAAAGGCGGCGGAAATGCTGGAGGCCGCCGTCGAAGATGTTTCTTTTTCGAATGGCGCGTACCGGGTAACGGGAACCGATAAATCCGTTGGTTTGTTTGACGTTGCGGCGGGTTCATCCGAAGAACTTTTGTATGCCGATGCCCTTTTTCGCGGCCGGTCCGCGGCCTATCCGAATGGCGCAGCCGTTTCGGAAGTGGAAATCGACCCGGCAACCGGGTCCCTGACCGTCATTTCCCATGCCACCGTTGACGATCCGGGCCGTGCGATAAATCCGATGATCCTGAAGGGACAGGCGCACGGGTCCATTGTTCAGGGGATTGGTCAGGCCATGATCGAAAACGGGTATTACGATCCTGATTCCGGCCAACTGGTCGCCGGATCGTTCATGGACTACGGGTTGCTGCGCGCGGACGACCTGCCGAACTTCAACACAGCCTTGCATGAAGTGCCGACGGCGAACAATCCGCTCGGCGTCAAAGGTGGCGGGGAGGGGGCGACAGTATCTGCCACCGCCGCATTCGTGAACGCAGTCTGCAATGCGCTGAAAGAATACGATGTTCGCGATATAGATATGCCGGTGACGGCCGAAAAAATCTGGCGTGCGATAGATGGAGGGAGGGTGGCTTCCTAGTTCCCGAAATGCCTGACATGGTTTTGAAACCGTGGGTTTTTAGCGCCACCATCCAGCGGCGGATGGAATGATTAACGTTCAGTGGGAAGCCGGCTTCATATTACCAGGCCGAAAGATGGTGGAGCCTGCTACCGCATACCAGCTATTTTGGGGAAATTCGCTCATTTTGTGGCCACACCACTCTGTTTCGAGAGAACATCTTGGCATTGCGGCAAATACACGCCAACCGCGACCGGAGGTCGCGTCTCCGAAATCGCTGGTATAAGCTTGCGGCAGACAGAAAAGGGATGAATTCTATGACTGTACTCTCCGGCAAAACGGCCATCGTCACCGGGGCGGCTCAGGGGATTGGCGCGGTGTATGCGCGGGCGCTCGCAGCGGTGGGCGCTAAGGTTTGCCTGTCCGATATTCTGGACACCGCTGAAGCCGTACAAGCCATTAAAGATGACGGCGGCGAAGCCATTGGCATGTCGACCGACGTTACCGACATCGCGGCCTGCGAGGCGATGGTGGCGAAAGCCGTTTCCGCCTTCGGGGCGGCGGATATTATGGTGACGAATGCGGCGCTGTTCGCGGCACTGGAACGACGGTCATTCCTGGAAATCGGCGGTGATGAATGGGACAAGGTGATGGCTATCAACACCCGCGGGGTGTTCAACTGCATCAAGGCCGCTGCTCCCGAAATGAAAAAACGCGGCTACGGCAAGATCATCAATATCTCCTCCAGCACCATTTATTCCGGCGTACCACTAATGCTTCACTACGTGGCTTCGAAAGGAGCGGTGGATGCAATGACCAAGGCTCTTGCCCGTGAACTTGGCGGCGACGGCATTACCGTCAACACGATTGCTCCCGGCTTTACAATGAGTGACCAGATAGAGGCGCAGCGGGAAAAGCTGGAATTTTATGTGAATCTCAGTCTGACCGGCCGATCGATCAAACGCGAACAGGCTCCGGACGATCTGCTGGGGGCGCTGGTTTATCTCGCTTCACCCGCATCCGATTTTGTTACCGGCCAGGCCATCGTTGTCGATGGCGGCATGGTGATGCACTAAGGAGCGGGATAATGACGGCAACCTTCGTCAGAAACGCCTGGTATGCGGCCTGCTGGTCCAACGACCTTAAAGCCGATGAACCGCTTGCCAAGACGATCCTCAGTGAGCCGGTGGTTCTGTGGCGGGCGGCCGACGGATCGCCGGTCGCTTTGGAGGACCGCTGCTGTCACCGCCATCTTCCTCTCAGCATGGGGAAAGTGACCGACGCGACACTGCAGTGCGGGTATCATGGCCTGGAATTCGATTCCGCGGGCGATTGCGTGTCTGTTCCGGGACAGAGCCGCGTTCCCCCGGGTGCCGGTGTCCGTTCCTATCCGGTTCATGAAATGCACGCGATGATCTGGATCTGGTGTGGCGATGCCGGTCTCGCCGACGAAAAGGATATTCCGAACTTGTTTTGGCTGGACGATCCCGGCTGGACCAGCACTGGCGGTCACATTCACATGAAGGCCGATTACCGCCTGCTGGTCGATAATCTGCTCGATCTCACCCATGTCAGCTACATCCATAAGAACACGATTGCCGGTGATCCTAAGGAAGCGCTGGTACCGGTAAAGACAACCCGCGAAGGGGAATCCATCCGGGTAGAACGCTGGATGCTCGGGTTTACGGCGCCACCCATGTATAATGATGCCCGGACATTCGACGGACCCGTCGACCGCTGGCAACTGATCAAGTGGGAGGCGCCATCGACGGTGACGCTTGATATCGGCTGCGCCGATGCCGATAC
>CAJWUK010000066.1 GCA_913047365.1 uncultured Alphaproteobacteria bacterium
CGTGGTGCCGTACAACTCCTTGAATTCGTCGAATTCGGATCCATCGGCGATGCGCGCGATGACCTCTTTCACATCGAATGGCGTTTTCAAATGGGGTGGAACAATGCCATGCAGTTCCAGCGGATCGTATACCGGATCGACCGGTTCGCCGGTGACTACACCCTTCAATTTGTCGATATTCAGATTGCGAACCGCTCGGCGCACGATAGCGAGCGCTTCGCCGTCGCTATTAGCCAGATGGTCTGTTACGCCCGACGTGCGCGAATGCACTTCGGCGCCGCCGAGATCCTCTGCCGAAACGACTTCGCCCGTTGCCGCCTTTACCAGGGGCGGACCGCCAAGAAATATGGTGCCCTGCCCTCTGACAATGACGCTTTCGTCCGACATTGCAGGCACATAAGCGCCGCCCGCGGTGCACGATCCCATCACGGCGGCGATTTGAGGAATTCCCGCAGCAGACATCATCGCCTGGTTGAAAAAAATACGGCCGAAATGGTCACGGTCCGGAAACACCTCGTCCTGATTGGGGAGATTCGCACCACCGGAATCAACCAGGTAGATACAGGGCAGATGGTTGGCGTGTGCGATCTCCTGCGCGCGAAGATGTTTCTTTACTGTCAGTGGGAAATAGGTACCTCCTTTAACCGTGGCGTCGTTCGCGACGATCAGACATTCGCGCCCCTCGACACGGCCGATACCGGTGACGATACCAGCGGACGCTACGTTGTCTTCATATACCGCATGCGCCGCCAACGGCGACAATTCAAGAAACGGAGAACCAGGATCGAGCAACGTATCAATGCGATCACGGACAAGCATCTTGCCACGCCTCTCATGCCGTTTGCGGGATTCGGCGCCGCCTCCAAGGCGCGCCTCAGCAGTCACCCGGCGCAAATCGGCAATGACCTCGGCCATTTCGGCTTCATTCGCCTTATATTCGGTAGATGCTGGATCGACGGCTGTGTTCAGCAACGGCATAGCTTGCTCCCGTAGGGTTATTACCAGACACTATACTGCAAGCGGTCCGACTCAAGCCGACGGTCTTCGGGGTAGACCAGTTTGTCAATTATGATTGTAATCATTTGAATAGTAATGGCTTCGGCGCCATTCTCGGTCAGCAGCCTCATAGAGCGGCTCAGCGTGGCGACATAACCTGGCGCCAGGGCAACTCCATAATGCGCGGTGAGCCTGGTAAGATATCTGAGTTTAAGAACTACTCTTAAGCTTTTCGCGCAACTCTCGAACAAACCCCTCAAGCTGATCGATTTCGGGAGGCCCGAGCCGTTCGAGATCCGCTGTCAGTTTCAAATTTCTTGTCTCTAACGTTTCCAACGTTTGATTAGCCGACGGCTCTAGCTCGACCTCAAACGTTCTCACCTCTTCACGAATACCCTTCACCGAAACCTTTCCCAATTCTGTGCATTTTATTTCATTGCTAACTTGGCTATGGGTGTCGAAGGAGATCAATATTGAGCCAGGCTTTGATAATGCTTCTAAACGAGCCGCCAAATTAACTTGAGAGCCTATAACCGTGTAATCTAGCCTGTCGTCACTTCCGAAATTTCCGACTGTGCAATACCCGGTGGCAATACCAATTCGGATTGCTAACGGCTCCCTTAAGCCAAATTCCTTGGACCAATCATCTCTTAGATCCATCATCTTTCTCTGCATAGATATCGCCATATTCACGCAGTTAATCGCGTCTTGCTGCACCCCCTGAGTTTCCGGATCTCCAAAAAACACCACTATCGCATCCCCGATGTATTTATCGATCGTTCCACCGTAGGCCAGAGCTATCTGAGACATTTCAGTCAGGTAATAGTTCAGCATCGAAGAGATTTCTTCGGGCTCCAGAGCATCAGAAATATCTGTAAACCCAACAATATCTGAGAAAAATACGGTTAATTTTTTCCGTTGGCTGACTATGTCAGCTTGCTTTTCCCCCGAAAATATTGAACGGTAAATTTGCGGTGAAAGATATTTGGATAACTGATTGGATAGAGATTCAATTTCCGCTTTCTTCTCAAGCGCTATCCTTTGAGCATCAATAGCCAACTCCCTCTGTTTTTCCATTTCATCAGCTAGATTTTTTCTTAACTGCGCCTGTAATTTTTCTTTTTTTAGTAACTTATCTAATTCGCGGGCCTTTTCTTTTGCTACTTTATTAGCTTCGATGGCAATCTCCCTCTGCTTTTCCAGCTCAGAAGACAAATTCTTTCGCAATTCCAACTCGAGGCGGAGTTTTTTCAACTCTTTTTCTAAAGATTTATTATCTTTTTTGATGGCCTTATTTTTTTTCTCCACGTTTTGTTTCTGAACTCCTACATCAGAAAAAACTTGCCCGGTTTCATCAAGATTTTTTTTCATTATCAAAATTTTCAGCGAAAGCCTTCAATAGGGTGGCTATTTTAAAATCGCCCGGATTTAACGGTTGTTAATCAAATTGTTATGAATGGAGAGGCCTTACCCTTACGAAATGGATTGCGTGCCCCAATATACCTACCCTTATCTGTCGCTGTTTCCATACGTAAATAATAGCCCTTAGGGTTTGCCATTATTTCTAGTTAACCCAAAAAAATGAGCCGGCGATTACCTAAACCAAAGAAAATTAGATGATACTACTGGCATTTTTTATTTTACGGTCACAAATCTAGTGCGCAAACCGGAAAATCGATATCAATCCTCGCCAAGTGATTGATGTAATTGCCCATAATTACAAAGATTGTATTGGAAAAAACCTCTAAAATTAGGCTATCGGTGAGACCAGCTTCTCTTGCTTCACCAACTTGTTCTTCAGACACCTGTCCTCTGTTTTCCACAATTGAAACAGCAAGGTCCAACATAGCCTGATCTTTTGGGTTATCTGCCTCACATAGGCGTGATTTAATGATATCCGCGGTATCCAGCCCCAAGCCGGAACAAAACTCGGTATGCGCAGACACACAATATCTGCATTCATTCGCTTGAGACACCGCCAAAGCAATCATTTCTCTTTGCGGCTTGCTAAGTTCTCCGGATTCTAAGCCTCCTTCCATGCTCATATACATGTCAAGGGTCGCTTCGGAGCGAGCCATCACCCCTATAATATTAGGGAGCATTCCAAAAGCTTCTTCGATATTTTCTAGCTTTTCTTTAACCTGAGGGTTGGCATCGGTTTTTGGTAACGGAGAGATTAGGGACATTTAAGACATTCCTTCAAAGTAATATCCCGTATTCTACCAAATCCCCGGTCGCCGTGAAATTAAAAGCCTCTGCGAATATTTAATTTAAAAATTTCTATCGACCGCGATTTGTGACGCATGAAGCAGCCATTTTCCACTTCAGCGGTGCGGGAAATACGCCCGCCAACGTTCCTCGTGTGGGCGTTAATCAAAGCTTAGGAAAGAAGCGCCCGCAAATAAGGTGCTGAAACGAACCGTGGCAAGGAATTGTAATGGTTCTATAAACCGATATACCCTCCACTAGCTGCTCTCCGCGAATAGCTCCCGGCCGATTAGCATTCGGCGGATTTCGGAGGTGCCTGCACCGATTTCGTATAGCTTAGCATCCCGCAGAAGACGGCCAGTTGGGTATTCGTTGATATATCCGTTTCCGCCTAGAATTTGCACCGCATCCAACGCCATCTCCGTGGCACGTTCCGCCGAATAAAGGATCGCGCCGGCGGCATCCTTTCTTGTGGTCTGGTCACGGTCGCAGGCCTTGGCAACTGCGTAAACATAGGCCTTGGACGCGTTCATTTTGGTGTACATATCGGCAAGTTTACCCTGTATTAGCTGAAACTCGCCAATCGGCTGGCCGAACTGCTCTCGTTCATGCACATACGGCATCACCACGTCCATGCAGGCCTGCATGATCCCCAGAGGCCCGCCCGAAAGTACCGCGCGTTCGTAATCAAGTCCGCTCATCAACACCTTCACGCCTTCGTTCAGGGGGCCAATCACGTTTTCTTCTGGCACGAAGCAATCCTGGAACACGAGCTCGCCGGTGTTGGAGCCGCGCATACCCATCTTATCCAGCTTCTGCGCAGTGGAGAAACCGTCGAAATCCTTTTCGATCAGGAACGCCGTGATGCCGCGTGCCCCGGCGTGGGGATCCGACTTAGCATAAACCACTAGCACATCGGCGTCGGGGCCGTTGGTGATCCACATCTTGTTGCCTTCTAGCACATAACCGCCGTCAACCTTGTCCGCCCGCAGCTTCATCGACACGACGTCCGAGCCCGCGCCGGGTTCAGACATCGCCAGCGCGCCGACATGTTCTCCCGAAATCAGCTTGGGCAGGTATTTCTTGCGCTGGTCTTCGTTCCCGTTGCGGCGGATCTGGTTAACGCACAGATTGGAATGCGCGCCATAGGACAGCCCGACAGAGGCTGACGCCCGGCTGACTTCCTCCATGGCGAGGACATGTTCCAGATATCCCATGCCCGCGCCGCCGTATTCTTCTTCCACGGTGATGCCGAGTAGGCCGACCTCTCCCATCTGCTGCCAAAGCCCCATAGGAAATTCATTGGATTGGTCGATCTCAGCCGCCTGGGGAGCGATCTTGGCCTGGGCAAAATCGAAAATGGATTGCTGCAACATATCGGCGGTCGGCCCGAGATCGAAATCCAGTGCCGGCAGGGCGTTAGGGATCACGAAGCGGGTTCCGGAATCCGTTTCTGAAACTCAGCGCGCCAGTCTTCGATGGGCTGAAACGTGGGGTCCGCCTTCGCATGGGCCTCCGACGCCGCGAAAATTTCCTCGTCCGACATGGAGAAATCAATGTCGTGACGATGGGGCTGGTTGATGTACCAGGGCGTGTCCATGAACGCCTCCAGCCGGTTGCCCTCGGGATCGAAAAAATAGACAGACCACGCATTACCGTGATCGGTGACGAAGACCTGCTGCACGTCCTCGTCCGTGGTGACGGCTTCATGAACCTGTCGCAGCTGCGACAGGTTTTCACATTTGAACGATATCTGGTTCACCGTGGTCTGTTCGGTTTCGGGCTTTCGGCCTTCGGCAACGACAACCTGATGATGGTCCTTCGGGTCAGCGGACAGAAACGCGTATTTATTGCCGTGCAGTAGCCCTTCATCTGCGACGCCAAAGCCGAACATGCGGACGTAAAAATTTTTCATCCGATCAAAATCCTGAACCCAGATACCCACATGGGCGAGCGTCATTTGCGGCAATTTGGCCATGATCCGTTCCCGATTTGCGATGCTGGCGGCAAGTTTAGGCGCACCTCCGCCATTCGGGCAATCCCGACCCCTTGCATAATGCAGCGCAGGCGGTATTGATTCTCGATCAAGTACACCGGAGAGCGGCATGAAAATTACAAGCTATTCAGTCAACGGCGCGGAATCATATGGCGTTGTCACCGACGACGGCGTCGTCGACGCGAAGCCTCTGGCAGGCGGGCCGCAGACACTTCGCGGCGCCATTGCCGCGGACGCGCTCGACATCATCGCCGAGGCCGCCGCGGGCAAAACCCCCGACCACAGCCTGGACGACATCGAGTTCCTTCCCGTTATCCCGGATCCCGACAAGATTATCGCCGTCGGCCTGAACTATCGTAGCCACGTACTGGAAGGCGGGCGCGACATTCCTGAATGGCCAATGATCTTCACCCGGTTCGCCAATTCCCAGGTCGGCCATGGCCAGTCCATGGTCAAGCCAAAAGCGTCTGACATGTTCGACTTTGAAGGTGAAATGGCGGTCATCATCGGCAAGACCTGCCGCCACGTACCCGAAGCCGATGCGCTCTCCGTTGTCGCCGGGTATTCATGCTACAATGACGGTTCGATCCGCGATTTCCAGCGCCACACCAGCCAGTTCGTTCCCGGCAAATCCTTCTACCAGTCGGGTGCGTTTGGCCCGTGGATGGTCACATCGGACGAAATCACCGATCCCGCATCGCTGACCCTGATGACGCGCCTGAACGGCGAGGAAATGCAGCGCGCCACCACCGACGACCTGCTGTTCAACATTCCTCAGCTGATCCATTATCTGACCACGGTCACCGAACTAGTTCCGGGCGATGTGATCGTCTCCGGAACCACCGGCGGCGTCGGCTTCTACCGAGACCCGCAAGTCTTCATGAAAGAAGGCGACACCATCGAGATCGAACTCGACAAGATCGGTGTGCTCAGCAATCCGATTGTGAACGAGAAGTAAACTTAATACAGATTGTCATTCTCGGGCTTGATCCGAGCATGACCCCCTTTGCGGGTACTCCACACGCTGCAGGTGGGCCTCCAGCGCGGCATTGAAGCGCTCCGGGTGCTCGATGTAAATCATGTGGCCGACGTCGGGCAGCTTCACCAGTTGGGCACCCTGGATCGCTTCCACAATCCGGCGCACCACATCCTGAGACGCGGTCTTGTCGCCCATTCCCGCCACCACGGTTGCGGGTGCAGGATTTTCTGAAATTTCATCCAGAATGTTCGCCCGCGCCATCGCCGACCACTGGGCAAGATGCCCTTTCATGCGGGTCCAGGACGTTACCTCGACCCCCTTTGCCACGGTCACCGCATCCGCTGTCGCAGCGCAGGATTTCGGCGCGTGGACGCGGGCATAGGCCTCCACCCCAAGGTCGCGGAGCAGTTTTTCGCGCGCCGCGATAATTTCCGACTGTTTTTCAGCGTCGAGCGATCCCGACCCTATTACCGGCTGAGCCATCACCATGGAAAGCACACGATCAGGATAAGCCTTCTGGAATGCAGGCATTAGCGTACCGCCAAAGGAATGGCCGACCATGTGTGCAGCCTCAACCTCCAACGCGTCAAGCAGCGCCCTTATTTTCGCTGTGTAGTCCGCAACGGTGGGTTCGTCGCTCCGCCAGTCGTCGGACTCGCCGTATCCGGGTGCGTCCCAGCCGATCACGCGAAAGTGGTCGGCAAACTTGGCGTACTGGGTTTCCCAGTTGCGGGAATTGCCACCCATGCCGTGGATGAACACCAAGGCCGGCCCCCGCCCGGCTTCGCGCCAGGCAAGCTTTCGCCCGCCGATCAATACGTGCCGGCTGTCCGGCACGGACATCACCGGAGGGCCATCAGCTTCAAAGCAGCGGCGAACAGATCATGATCCGTCTCTGCCATCGCGCTCAGTGCCGTGAAGTGATCACGGCCTGGCATGTTCAGGGTCGATGTTTCCACGCCCTGCTTCGCCCAGTTCTCGGCGAGGTCCGATGCCTGGCGATCGAATTCGTTGTATTCGTCCCCGCCGAAAGCGATGATCGTCGGCCCGCCGGTTCGAGGCGGCATAAACATGGGACTGACCGCGGCCACATCTCCCGGTTGCAGGCGCACCGCATCGTTCAGCGGGGTCAGGCGGATGGGTTCGACATCATAGATGCCGCTGATCGGCAAACCAGCGGCGACCAGGTTGGCGGGCAAGCCATCCTCGAACGCGGGCCAGTCCGTCGCCTGCATCATCGCGGTCAGGTGTCCGCCCGCCGAATGGCCGGAAACGACGATACGGTCGCGGTCGAAACCGAGTGCCTCCGCCTCCTTCCACAAATGGGCGACGGCGCGCTGGCATTGGTTGGTCAGTTCTGCCAGCGTCACCGACGGGCAGAGGGAATATTCAATATTGGCGAAGGCCGCACCGTGGGCGTTCAGTTCTTTCGCCAGGAATTCGAAACCTTCCTTGTCATTCCACTGCCAGTACCCGCCATGGATAAAGGCCAGCACCGGCGCACCGTCGTTTTCCGGTAGAAACACATCCAGCCGTTCGCGCGGGTCATCGCCGTATGGCACATCAAGGTGTTTGCGCGCGGCATTGGCACGGTAGTCGGCCGACCGCGCGTTCTGATCGTCCTTAATGGCAGCCAGATCCTCTTCCGATATCTGTGCACGGTTATTGTACTGCGCGTACAATGCATCTGAATCGTAGTCCCGGTATACGGCGTCGGCCATGGGTTCCTCCCTCAGTCTTTCATAACCTACAGCGTCCCGGTACAAACGAAAACTGCGGCCGGAAGACTGCCGTTCTTCATATATTAATAAGCCCTTACTTGTTTCTCTGGCGACGCAGGGAAGCAATGTCTCCAATGCCCATAGCCAGCAACACGGCTACTCCCGGTTCCGGGACCTCGGAATTCCCTGATCTCAAAATATAAAACTATCGACAGCTAGAATTTGCGCTTGCAAACAATATTATTTGCAGTTACAAATAATATTGTTCAAGTCATGTTAGGGATGGGAGACCCGTTATGGCCATCGATTTCGGTTATTTCACGCTGTCCGACAATGCCTACCCGGACAACCCGCGCTCGGCGAGTGACTTCGTGCTCGAAATCCGTGAACAGGCCATTCTGGCGGACAAGCTGGGTTACAGTTCCGCCTGGATCGGCGAACACCATTTCGACCGACTGGGGGTGAACTCACGCCCCGATATCCTCCTGGCCAGCATTATTCCTGAGACGGAAAATATCCGCCTTGCACCCGCGGTAAACGTGCTGCCAATCCACCACCCTATCCATGTGGCAGAAATGTGGGCAACACTGGATTTGTTGTCGGGCGGACGGGTCGATTACGCCTGCGGCCGAGGCTATGACGCCGACGAATACCATCCCTTCGGCGCCGATTTCATGACTTCCGCGGAAGTGTTCGAGGAAGGCATGGAAGTCGTGTGGAAAGCGTGGACCGAGGAAGGCCCCTGGTCACACAAGGGTAAGCATTACGACATCAAGGACATGGACATCACGCCCAAGCCTATTCAGAAACCAATTCCCTTCTACGTTGCCTCTTTCTCGGAAACATCGTCAAAAATGGCCGGCGCAAAGGGCCATAACATTATATACGCACCGTTCGCGGCATCGATGGTCTATGGCAGCCTGGCAAAGGCGGTGGACAGCTATCGCGAAAACTGCGTTGCCAATGGCAACCAGCCCGGCCGCGCCATGTGCAGCTACTTCATTCACATTGCCGACACACCGGAAGAAGACGATTTCGGACGTCAGGCGATGATGGATTACTTTAAATACTGCGTGTTGCGGGCATTCCCGGACGACCCCGATAAAATGCCGCCGACTATGCACTACTTCATGAAGATCAACGAAATCCTGCGGAACATGGAAAAGGACAAGCTGTCCAAGAACTCCGTGCTGATTGGCAACGCGGATGCGATCACCGAACAACTGAAAGAAGTAGAGGCCGCGGGCATTGATGAATGCATCCTGTATTTCAATGTCGGCAACAAGCCGCATGGTATGGTGAAAGACCAGATGCACAAATTCATGGAAGAAGTCGCGCCCAACTTCAAGAACTATCAGATCGCCGCGGAGTAAGCGGCGGTGGAACTCGGAAGTTATCTCCCCTATCTGGTGAACCGGGTGGGGCAGCGTTTTATTGCCGATATGACGCCTGCACTGAACAAAGTCGGTGTGGATATTCAATCCTGGCGCGTGCTGATCGCCTTGTACCAGCAGGGCGGTCAACCCGTCGGCGCATTGTCTGACCTCACCAGCATCAATTTTTCAACCCTGTCGCGGGTGCTGGACCGGATGGAGAAAAAATTGCTGGTCGAACGGCTTCGTGGGATTGACGATGCAAGGTCGGTCAAGATCGAACTGACCGGGAAAGGGCGGGAGGTAACGGAGAAGATCCTTCCCCACGCCGCCGCGCTGGAAGCGGGGTCGGTCGACGATTTTTCAGAAGCCGAACTGGCCACGCTGCGGCAGTTGCTTGCAAAACTCTATAACGGTCTGAACGGCGAAAACGCGGAAGCCGACCGGCTGGCCGGATAGGTCTAAGCCCTATAGCTTGGCCTCGTAGAATTCGAGCAGTGGTTCCAGCGCGCCCTGGCCACGGTTTTCATTTTCAATACCGACGAACTCAATATCGCCGCCCGCGTCGCGATAAAGACCCGTAAACCGTTCCGGTTCGTTATGATCGCCCTCATAAGTGGGATCACGGTAATCATGAACGCCGTCCGGACGGCCCTGAATCCAGATGGCAGGCGGCAGTTTCACCGCCTCGCCACGCACCAGCGCCAGCAACGGATTTCCCTCTTCCATCGTGGCTTCGTTACCCCAGTAGATATCGTGCTTTTCGGGAATCGTGCCGATCCAGCCCGGCGGATCTTGCGATGCCCGCAAGTTTACCGCGTTACGATAACGGGATAGCGGATTGATGACCGGCCACAAAAGGCCCACACATTTTACCGACGCATCGGTACAACCCTCGACCGGGATTGTCGCGTAGCGGGAGTCGTCCGGGCGCATAGCCGCCAGCATGGCGAGGTGCCCACCGCTGGATTGTCCGCACAGACCGACGCGGGCGGGATCTATGCCGAACTCATCCGCCTGCGCTTTCACCCAGCGGATCGCATAGTTGATATCAATCGAAGACTTAGGATAACCGTCTGTCGCATGGCGAAAGTCGATGGCTGCCACCGCGATCCCGGCCTCAGCCAGGGAACGGTCCCGCGCCTCGCCGTCGGTTAGATCGCCCGTGTTCCAGGCGCCGCCATGGATATCAATCACCACAGGAAATGCCCCCTCGCCGGCCGGCCTAAACAGGCGCAGCATCAGCGGCCCGCGGTCGTGTACCAAATACTCAAAATCTACCGTCGAGATTACAGCGCTATCGAGGGGCATAGTGGCGTCTCCCGGTATTTCTATCTTCAAATTTTATGGAGCGACTGTCTGCCTGTCCAATTGAACCGATAATCGCCGTCGCGAAATTTCGTGCTATATAAGAGTATGAGAATTTTCCGCGGGAACAGAACGCCATGAAACGCTCCAAATCCGTCAAGCTCGTCGCTATGGGAACCGGCCTTCTGCTGGTCGCTGCCTGCGAGGAAACCAAGGTCGACACGGCCATGTTCGAATCCGTACAGCAGTGTAAGGGCCTCGGCTTCTCGCAACAGGAATGCGTCGCCAATTACGAGGCCGCGCAGAAAATGCATGTCGATGTCGCGCCCAAATACACTTCGCGCACCGATTGCGAGGCTGATTTCGGGGCACAGCAATGCCAGGTCGCGCCGCAGAAAACCACAACCGGCGGCAGCGTATTCATGCCGCTGATGGCAGGCTACATGATGGGCAGCATGCTCAGCGGTGGAGCCCGCACACAGCCGCTTTACCGATCCCGCGACGACCGCGCTAATTTCCGCACCGCGGACAACCGCAAAATTGGCTCCGCCGTCGGCCGCGCTCAGGTCGCCAAAAGTGCAACCAAGGCGCCGTCGGTCAAAACCCGCACGGTCTCGCGCGGCGGGTTCGGTTCGGCCGCCCGGGCCACCAGCCGCCGCTCTTTCGGCGGTTAAGAAACCGGAACGCGCTCCGCAATGGAACGCATCGACGTAGAACCCCGCGAGGACTGGCGCGAAACGGCGGAAGCGCACGGCTTCAATTTTCATTCACCAGAAGACGACACCTATTGGGATGAAAGCGCATGCTATTGTTTTTCGCTGGACCGGATCGAGAAGGATATCGAGGAGCCGACTGAGGAAATCGAACAACTATGCTTTCAGGTCGTAGAACGCGCCGTGAACGACAGCGAAGTTCTGGAAAGACTTGGCATCCCCGAAACCTTCTGGGGTTACGTGGCTGATAGCTGGCGCAATCAGGAAAAGAACCTCTATGGACGGCTGGATTTCGTCTACGACGGAACCGGACCGGCTAAGCTGCTGGAATACAACGCCGACACACCTACCTCTCTTTACGAAGCCTCCATTTTCCAGTGGGTCTGGTTGGAACAGGTCATAGAACGCGGTATCGTTCCGGAAGGCTGCGATCAGTTCAATTCCATCCACGAAGCGCTGACCGAAGCGTTTCCCAAAATGGGAATACTCGGCATTCTGCATCTCGCCTGCTGCAAGGAATCCGACGAGGACGAAGGGACGGTTCAATACCTAGCCGATTGCGCGCGCCAAGCGGGCGTGGAAACTCGGCTGATCTACATGGAAGACATCGGCGTCGATGCTTCGGGCCGGTTTACCGATCTGCAGGATCAGACTATCGACGATTTGTTCAAGCTGTATCCCTGGGAATGGATGATGACTGACGATTTCGGCAAACACGTGCCGGGATCAGGCGTCCGGTTCATAGAGCCGGGCTGGAAGGCCGTTTTGTCTAACAAGGGCCTATTGCCGCTGTTGTGGGAAATGTTCGAAGGCCACCCCAATCTGCTGCCGTCCTGGTTCGAGGGCGACCCCGCCGCCGCAGCATTGGAAGGCGACTACGTCCGCAAGCCCCTGTTTTCCCGAGAAGGCGCCAATGTCGAAATCTTCGAAGGCGGTGAGCGCACGCTCAGCATTGACGGCACCTATGGTGAGGAAGGCCGTATCGTTCAGGCTTTGCGACCTCTGCCGGATTTCGGCGGCAACCGGCCGGTGATCGGGTCTTGGCTGGTCGCGAGCCAACCCTGCGGCATGAGTATCCG